>CAYGQQ010000024.1:0-36013 GCA_964352105.1 uncultured Rhodobacterales bacterium
GCTCAGTCATCTTGCTGTTAACCATCAACGCTTGGATCGCCAGCGCGCTGGCGATTTGGTTGGTTGCCTATATTTTCATGATCCGCTGGTTCATGCCCCGGGTCCGCAAACGCTCGGCCGCGCGGGCGAGTGCCAGGACTGTGGTTACCGGGCAGGTTGTTGATACAATTACGAATATCAAAACCGTCAAACTGTTTGGCCACGCCAAGTTCGAAGATCAATCCGCTTTGCATGCAATGGGAACGCTGCGCGAACGCGCTTTGGAATTTGGACACTTGTCCACCGGGTTCCGCTTTGCGCTGATGGCCGTGGCGGGCATTTTGCCCGTACTTTTGATCGGCGGCACGATCCTGCTGTGGCAGTCCGGGGCTGCCACAACCGGTGACATCGCGGCGTCTGGGGCCGTTTCCATCCGCATCGCACAAATGACCGGCTGGGTCAGCTTCGCGTTGATGGGGATGTACGCCAATATCGGCGAGGTTGAGGACGGTATGCGCACGCTGACCCCGCCCCATCAACTGGTCGACAGACCCGATGCGAAGGCTTTAAGCGTGCCACAAGGCCGGATCGAACTGGATCAACTCAGCTTCGCCTATGGCCGCGAAAAGGGCGGCATTTCAAGCATTTCCCTGACGATAGAACCGAGTGAAAAACTTGGCCTTGTCGGTGCCTCAGGGGCAGGTAAATCGACGTTGGTAGCCCTGCTTTTGCGGCTCTATGATGCCGAAGACGGCGCTATTCTGATCGACGGGCAGAACGTGTCAGACGTCACGCAAGAAAGCTTGCGCCGCCAGATCGGTATGGTCACGCAAGAAACCGCGATGTTCAACCGATCTGCCCGCGACAACATCAAATATGGACGCCCAGATGCCAGCGAAGACCAGATTATAACAGCTGCGACAAAGGCGGAAGCACACGACTTCATTCGCGAATTGCAGGACTTCAGGGGCCGCACCAGCTATGACGCCCATCTCGGCGAACGCGGTGTAAAGCTGTCCGGCGGCCAGCGGCAACGCATCGCGATTGCCCGCGCGATCCTGAAAGACGCGCCTATTCTGGTGCTGGACGAGGCGACCTCGGCACTTGATAGTGAGGTGGAGGCATCGATCCAGACTGCGCTTGATACTGCGATGATCGGCAAAACCGTGATCGCGATTGCCCACAGACTGTCCACGATCGCACGGATGGACCGGATCGTCGTGCTCGACAATGGCGAGATTGCCGAGATCGGCACCCACAGCGAACTTCTGGCCGCCGGTGGACTTTACGCACGCTACTGGCAAAGACAGTCGGGAGGGTTTATCGGGATTGCAGACGCAGCCGAATGAGCCCCCATGACACCTGTTGAAATAGACCGCCTGAACCTGACCGCCGACGGCCTGACCAAGGACGGCCAAAGCTTTGAGCGGGTCTTGCCGGGTGAAATTGTCGAACCCACCGCCGACGGAACCGCCCGGATCGTGACGCCGTCCACCGACAGGGTCGCCGCCCCCTGCCGTCATTTCAAATCCTGCGGTGGCTGTTCGCTGCAACATGCCAGCGACGATTTCGTTGCCAATTGGAAAACCCAGCTGATCGAAACTGGGCTTGCCGCGCGGGGGATCGAAACGGACATTCGCAGGGTTAAGACATCACCGCCTCAGTCCCGAAGACGCGCGACCCTGCATGGCAAACGCACCAAGAAAGGCGCGCAAGTTGGCTTCCATGGTCGCCGCTCTGACGCGTTGATTGAGGTGCCGTCCTGCATACTGCTTGAGCCCGTTATCTTGGCGGCTATCCCTCTGCTTGAAGCGCTCACTGTGATTGCTGCCTCCCGCAAGAGCGAAGTGTCGTTCACAGTGAATGCATCACTTGATGGCCTCGATATCGACGTCCTGGATGGCAAGGACCTGACGCCTCCCGATATCGCTCAGCTTTCCAGCCTTGTGGAGGTGCACCAAATCGCCCGGCTGTCCTGGGCTGGCGATCCTGTCGCCACCCGCATCCCGCCGGGACAACTCTTTGGCCACTCTCGCGTCGTGCCGCCGCCCGGCGCATTTCTGCAAGCGACCCAGCATGCGCAGGCTGAGCTTCAGTCTTGCGTGGCCGAAGCCGTCGGGGCCGCCAAGCAAATCGTCGATCTGTTCTCTGGCTGCGGCACATTCACTTTGCCCGCCGCCGCAAACGCCGAGGTCTGGGCCCTTGAAGGAGAAGCCGACCTGATCTCAGCCCTTGACGCAGGTTGGCGGCAAGCCACAGGGCTGAAGAAAGTCACCGCTGAGGCACGCGACCTTTTCCGCCGCCCTGTACTGGCGTCAGAGTTCAAAGGCGTCGACGCAATTATCATTGACCCGCCCCGCGCCGGGGCAGAGGCGCAAACGATAGAACTTGCCGCTGCACGCGTCCCGCGTATCGCATCGGTTTCCTGCAATCCTGTCAGTTTTGCCCGCGATGCCGAGATTTTAACCCAAGCGGGTTATCGCCTTGATTGGGTGCAACCTATTGATCAATTCCGTTGGTCATCCCATGTGGAACTTGCGGCTCAATTTTCCTGTAATACCTAAAAACCGGACCCCAAATGACATTGCAAGCACGCCTGACGACCCTTCTTGAGAAATCGTTCACCCGTAACTTCATCCTCGGTGTCATTTTGTTCAACGCGGTGCTTTTGGGTCTGGAGACCTCCAAACCCGTTATGGAAATTTTCGGCCCGCTGATCGTCACGCTGGATGCAATCTGTCTCGCGATTTTCGTGGTGGAGCTATTGGCCAAGCTCATTGCCTACCGGCTCGGTTTTTTCCGCAACGGCTGGAATATTTTCGATTTCCTGATCGTCGGGGTCTCCCTGACCCCCGGCGCATCCGGGCTGGCGGTTCTACGCGCCATGCGCATCTTGCGCCTGTTGCGTGTCGTCTCCGTGGCCCCCAGCCTGCGCCGCGTTGTCGAGGGGTTCATCACGGCACTACCCGGCATGGGATCGGTGTTTTTGCTGATGAGCCTGATCTTCTACATCGGCTCGGTCATGGCCACCAAACTGTTCGGTGACAGCTTCCCGCAATGGTTCGGCACATTGCCCGAATCCGCCTATTCATTGTTCCAGATCATGACGCTGGAAAGCTGGTCGATGGGTATCGTGCGCCCCGTCATGGAGGTCTACCCATATGCCTGGGCGTTCTTCGTGCCCTTCATCATGGTCACGACATTTGCGGTGGTGAACTTGCTGGTCGGTCTGATCGTGAACTCGATGCAAGACGCCCATCAGGTCGAGGACAACGCCGCCACCGACAAATACCGCGACGACGTCTTAGAGCGGCTGATCGCGATTGAAAAGAAGCTGGGCTGACCCGAAGAGCCATCAGGCTGAACGCTTGACCCTTAAAGGTCAGGCCCCCGCGCGCAGGCTGTTGATGTCTGTGACCCCCAGCACATCAAGCACTTTGGCCTCGATATGCGGCGCATTCATTGCCGCCGTTGCGTACATATCTGCAGGGCTAGATTGGTCGATAAACACATCCGGCAGCACCATGGAGCGGAACTTGAGCCCGCGATCAAAGACGCCCTTGTCCGACAAAAGCTGCGCAACATGGCTGCCAAAGCCGCCAACCGCGCCTTCCTCAATGGTGATCAGCGCCTCATGGTGGGCCACCAATTGCAGGATCAAATCCCCGTCCAGTGGTTTGGCAAAGCGCGCATCCACAATGGTGGGGGAAATACCCTTCGCAGCAAGGCTTTCGGCAGCGATCTGAACCTCTGACAGACGTGTTCCAAAAGACAGGATAGCGACGCGATTACCTTCTGCAATCAACCGGCCCTTGCCAATCTCCAGCGGAGTGCCACGTTCCGGCATATCGCAGCCAACACCTTCGCCGCGCGGGAAACGGAACGCGCAGGGCGTGTCGTCAATTTGCGCAGCGGTGGCGACCATATGGACCAGCTCCGCCTCGTCGGCTGCGGCCATCACAATCATGCCGGGCAGGTTTGTCATGAAGGAGATATCATAGGACCCGGCATGCGTCGCGCCATCTGCCCCCACTAGGCCCGCACGATCAATCGCGAAGCGCACCGGCAAGCGCTGCAAGGCCACGTCATGAACGACCTGATCATAACCGCGCTGCAAAAACGTCGAATAAATCGCGCAGAATGGCTTCATGCCACCCGCGGCGAGCCCAGCTGAAAAGGTCACGCCATGCTGCTCCGCGATGCCGACATCAAAGCAGCGGTTGGCAAAGCGTTCCGCAAATAGGTTCAGCCCGGTCCCATCCGGCATCGCAGCAGTTACCGCGACGATCTTGCTGTCTTCTTCGGCTTCCTTGATCAGCGATTGGGCGAAGACTTTCGTGTAGCTCGGTGCATTGGACGGCGATTTCTTCTGCTTGCCGGTAACCACGTCGAATTTGGCCGTCGCATGGCCTTTGTCAGAGGCACTCTCGGCAGGTCCGTAGCCTTTGCCCTTTTTGGTGATCGCATGGATCAGGATGGGACCATCCGCCCGAACCTTTACCGTGCGCAACACCGCCAAAAGCTGTTCCATATCGTGCCCATCGATGGGGCCGACATAGGAAAAGCCCAGCTCCTCAAAAAGCGTCCCGCCGAAGGTTGCCGTCTTGATCAGGTCCTTGGCGCGCCGGGCCCCTTCCTGAAACGGCTCCGGCAGAAGCGACACTGCCCCTTTTGCCGCAGCTTTGAATTCCTGAAACGGCGCGCCTGCGTAAAGCCGCGACAGATAAGACGACATGGCCCCTACAGGCGGTGCGATCGACATCTCATTGTCGTTAAGGATGACGATCAGACGTTTGTCCAGATGACCCGCGTTGTTCATCGCCTCATAGGCCATGCCCGCGCTGATCGAGCCGTCACCAATCACCGCAATGCAATCGCCAAGGCCATGCTCCGGCGTGCCGCCAAGATCGCGAGCGACGGCCATGCCTAGTGCGGCCGAAATAGAGGTGGAGCTATGCGCCGCCCCAAACGGATCATAGGGGCTTTCGCTGCGCTTGGTGAAGCCGGACAGACCGTCCTTCATGCGCAACGTGCGAATACGGTCCCGCCGACCGGTTAGAATTTTATGCGGGTAACATTGGTGCGAGACGTCCCAGATCAGCCGGTCGCGCGGTGTGTCAAAAACGGCGTGCAAAGCAACGGTCAATTCCACCACGCCCAGCCCGGCCCCGAGATGGCCGCCGGTTTCAGACACTGCCGAGATCGTCTCGGCACGCAATTCATTCGCCAATTGCGTCAACTCAGCATCGGACAACCCCTTCATATCCGCGGGCACAGTGACCCTGTCTAGGATCGGCGTGTTGGGTCTATCACTCATCAATGCGCTCTCTTTCAGGCTTTGCGTGAGATAACGAAGCGTGCCGCCGCCCGCAAGTTATCTGCCGCGTCCCCGTAGGATGATAGCGCATCTTCCGCCTCTGACACTAAGGCTTGCGCGCGGCTTTTTGCCCCGTCCATGCCCAGAAGCGACACGAAGGTCGCCTTGCCTGCCTCTGCATCCTTTTGCAGCCGCTTGCCTGCCAACCCCTCGTCCCCCTCGACATCCAGAATGTCGTCAGCAATTTGAAAAGCGAGGCCCAGCGCCTTGGAATAGGTGTGCAACGGCCCGGTATCCGCCTGCGCAAGCCGCGCTCCCGCCATGCCGGACCATTCAATCAGAGCGCCGGTTTTGCCCGCCTGAAGGCGCGTGATTTCATCCAAGGTCAATGGCGCGCTGGCAGTCTCTGCCGCAATATCGAGCGCTTGCCCAAAGACCATGCCTTCCGCCCCACTGGCCTTCGCAAGGGAAGTGATCATATCCAATCGGACCTCCGCCACAGGACTGGTCGCCGGGTCCGCCAGAACCTCAAACGCGAGCGTCTGCAACGCATCACCTGTCAGAACCGCTGTCGCCTCATCCCACTTGATGTGCACTGTCGGCTGGCCCCGGCGCAGGTCGTCATCATCCATGCAGGGCAAATCGTCATGCACCAGCGAATAGGCATGGATCGCCTCAATCGCCGCGGCTGCGCGATCAGCCTGCGCCGCCTCAACGCCATGAAGGCGCGCGCCTTCGATCACCAGAAACGCCCGCAACCGCTTGCCACCCTGACAGGTGTAGCGCATTGCATCCGCAATTGGGCCAGCCAAGCCCGACATGCACTGATCCAGCGTCGCCTGAACGCGGGTTTGCGCGTCCTTCAAGGCCTCTTCAAACATGGGAATTTACAGACCTTCGGCCGGTACCGTCCCGGTCGGCTGGCCATCTGCGCCAAGCGTGATCAAAGCGACCTTCTCTTCGGCTTCTTTCAGTTTTTCCTCGCAGCGCTTTTTCAGCTCAGCGCCGCGCTCGTACATCTTGATAGATTGATCCAAAGGCACGTCACCCCGGTCAAGTTGGGTCACAACCTGCTCAAGTTCACGCAATGCGTCTTCAAATGACATCTCGGAAACAGGTGTGTCGGTCATGCGCCCCTCTTGAGTAAAACCTTGAGATGCGCCGCCGTTGAAGCTGCCAGCGCTTGCAGATCATACCCGCCCTCAAGCGTGGAGACAACACGACCCTGTGCATGCCTGTCCGCGATATCGCAAAGCTGTTCCGTCGCCCAAGCGAAGTCGTCTTCGGTGAAATTCAGGTTCGCAAGCGGATCGTCGCGATGAGCATCAAAACCTGCCGAGATCAAGACAAGCTCTGGCCTGAATTCATCGAGGGCTGGCAGAACCTCCCGTTCATAGACCTGCCGCAACCGTGCCCCATCCGCATAAGGATCAAACGGCACGTTGAAGACATTGCCATGCGCGCCGGTCTCATGCGCAGCACCAGAACCTGGGTAAAGCGGCATCTGGTGGCTGGAGATAAACAGCGTGCGCGCCTCGTCCCACAGCAGGTCTTGCGTGCCATTGCCGTGATGCACATCAAAATCCACGACAGCCACACGCGACAACCCATGATGGTCCAGCGCATGTTTCGCGGCAATCGCAATATTGCCAAACAGGCAAAACCCCATCGGCGTTTCGCGTTCTGCGTGGTGGCCCGGTGGGCGCGTGGCAACAAGCGCATTCGCAACTTCGCCCCCCATGACCAAATCAACGGCTTTGACGTTACCCCCAACCGCTCGATAGGCTGCCTTCAGAGAGCCGGGCGACATGTGCGTATCTGCATCGAGGGAGATATACCCACTGGACGGCACCGCCTGCGTCACCCGGTCGATATGGCTTTGCGGATGCACCCGCAGGATATCGCCATCCGTTCCCATCGGCGCGTCAAGGCGCAGCATGTTCGCGTCATCAATCGCATCAAGTGCGGCATAAATCGCCATCAGACGATCCACCCGCTCGGGATGACCGCCGGGCGTGATGTGCTGCAAGCAATCAGTATGGGTGAAAACGGCGGTGACCATGGATCAGTCCGGTGCCAGCATGTAACCCGCACCCCGCACGGTTTGCAGGTAACGCGGCTGTTTCGGGTCCGCCTCGATCTTGCGACGCAGGCGCGTGATCTGGACGTCCACCGCACGTTCCTGAGCCTGACCTTTGTCGCGGCCCAGGTCTTCCACCAGTTTGGAGCGGCTGACCGGTTCACCCGGGCGTGCTGAGAATATCCGCATCAGTGCCACTTCCGTCGCAGTCAGGCGCACCAGATCATCACCTTGCCACATCTCACCGCGTTCCATGTCATAACGGATTGCACCCAGATGCAGCACTTTCGGCGTCTCGGGCATATCGTCAGTTTTGGGCACGCGCCGCAGGATCGCGTTGATCCGCAGCAGCAACTCCTTTGGTTCAAAGGGTTTCGGCAGGTAATCATCTGCGCCCGCCTCCAGCCCCGCAATCCGGTCGGTAGACTCACCCTTCGCGGTCAGCAGCAAGATCGGTGTCGAAAGGCTTTCGCGCAACTGCTTAGTAAAGGTAATCCCGTCATCGCCGGGCATCATCACGTCCATCACGATCAGATCGAAATCGAGCCCAGCCAGAAGCTTGCGCGCATGTTCCGCGTCCCTTGCAACCGTCGTCCAGAACCCATTGCGGCTCAGGAATTGTTGCAGCAGATCGCGTATACGCTCGTCATCATCGACAATAAGCAAATGCGCGTCGTTTTGCTGTTGAGCCATCATTGTTCACTTTCCTTGGCAACCTGGAAATGCCGCCGCATTTCAGGATCCATGATATGCTCTAGAACTTTTCGGAAACCTGCAACCGCTTCTGGCCCTGCGTCACGATAGGCGGACCGCATCCGACCGCGTTGCGCTTCTGAAAGCTCTTTCTCCAACGCGATGCCCGCTTCCGTGAGAAACAGATGCCGTTCCCGCCTGTCACGTGCCCCAACCCGCGATTCGACCAGCTCATCCTTGATCAACGCGCGTAAAACCCGGTTCAGCGATTGCTTGGTCACACCCAGAATATTCAGCAGGTTATTCACCGTTGTCCCCGGTGAGCGATTGATAAAATGCATCGCCCGGTGATGCGCACGACCATAGGCGTAGTCTTCCAAAATGCGATCGGGGTCCGCTGTGAAACCTCTGTAAGCAAAGAACATTGCCTCGATCCCACGACGCAATTGGTCGTCTGTCAGGAACAGTAGGCTTTCTCCACTGCTTACCTGTTGTCCCGTTCCTCGATCCGACATTGCGGTATCCCTCGCTGTCTTTGAGGGGTCAGTTTATGTCAGCCTTATTGACTTTCCAAGACCGCAATGTTAGCGAATCGCAGCTTTTACGAAATAAAATGTCCGAAACGGACCTTAATTGCGCAACAATTGAAAACCGCATCAGTGAAGGGAACAACAAATGGCTGGGGCATATGATGACCGCGACGGCAAAATCTGGATGGACGGCAAGCTGACCGATTGGCGTCAGGCGAATGTCCATATCCTCTCGCATGCGATGCACTACGCCAGTTCAGTGTTTGAAGGCGAGCGGTGCTACAACGGCAAGATATTCAAAAGCCGTGAGCATTCTGAGCGTCTGCATTTCTCTGCCGGGCAGCTGGATTTTGAGCTGCCCTACACTGTCGATGAACTGGAAGCCGCAAAGCAGGAAGTTCTGGCTGCGAACGGTCTGACCGATGCCTATGTGCGCGCAGTTGCTTGGCGCGGCGCGGGTGAGGACATGGGTGTCGCCTCGGCAAGAAACCCGGTTCGTGTCGCAATCGCCGCCTGGGAATGGGGCAATTACTACGGGGACGCCAAGATGAAAGGCGCAAAGCTCGACATCGCAAAATGGAAGCGCCCATCGCCTGAAACCATCCCTAGCCACGCGAAAGCCGCAGGCCTTTACATGATCTGCACGCTGTCCAAACATGCAGCCGAGGCGAAAGGCTGCTCGGACGCGATGATGTTCGACTATCGCGGCTACGTAGCGGAAGCGACCGGGGCAAACATCTTCTTCGTGAAAGACGGCGAAGTGCACACGCCTGACCCCGATTGCTTCCTGAACGGCCTGACCCGGCAAACTGTGATCGGCATGTTGAAAGATCGTCAGATCAAGGTCCATGAGCGCCACATCATGCCCGAAGAGCTGGAGAGTTTTGAGCAATGCTGGCTCACCGGCACCGCCGCCGAAGTCACACCGGTTGGTCAAATTGGCGACTATAATTTTGAAGTCGGCGCACTGACCCGCGATATCTCCGACAGCTACGAAAAGCTGGTTCGGGAATAGCGTTTCCGAGAAATCTTCAGACATGGAAGGGCACCAATTCGGTGCCCTTTTCCTTTTACCCTTGAGGGGTCATCACCTTGCGCCCTTTGGCGCGTTCCAGTCCCAATTGACGCTCCCGCCAGATGATCACGACGCCCGCAATGATAATAAGCACGACGCCAAAGATCATCATCCCCGTCGGCACTTCCGCAAAGATGAAGTAGCCAATCGCGAGCGCCATCAGGATTGACGAATACTCAAACGGCGCAATCAAGGATGCATCTGCGTAGCGGTAGCTGGAGGTCAAAAGGATCTGGCCGACACCGCCAAACAGGCCCGCCCCAACCAGCATTGCGGCCTCGCTTACTGTTGGCATGACCCAGCCGAACGGCACGGTGATAAGCGACAGGCTGGAGGCCGTGATCGCGAAATAGAACACAATAGCGGAGGTTCCTTCCGACTGTGTCAGACGGCGAACGAAGACATGCGCAAGTGCCGCGAATGTTGCCGACGCGAACGCAAGAATTGCACCCAAAGCAAGCCGGACGTCGGTTCCGCTATCGGTCAGGACGGTCAGCCGAGGCGACATGATGATCAAAACGCCCAGCATGCCCAACCCGACAGCGGTCAATCTGAAGGCCCGGACACGTTCACCAAGAAACATCGCCGCAAAAACCACCACCAGGACCGGTTGCGCATATTGAATGGCTTTCACTTCGGAAAACGGCAGCAGGGCAAGTGCTGCAAACCCGCAACTCATCCCTGCCGTTCCGATCAGCCCGCGCCAAAAGTGACCCAGCAGATTTTTTGTTCGCAGCCCAGTTTTCAACCCATTATGGAGCGCTAGCCAGACCAGAATAATCGGAATCCCGAAGAACGACCGAAAGAACACGGCTTGTCCGGTTGGGACCCGATCCGAGGTCACTTTGATCATCGCCGCCATACAAATGAACATCGCGACGGCTCCAAGCTTGCACAAGATGCCGCGCAACGTGTTGCTCATCCCAGGACCCTTTCAACGGCCCAGTACGCACCGACGATGGCAATGATGATTGATCCCGTAAGCGCAATCGCACGGTAGGTAACCGCGAGGTCGCGCGTCGGAACTTCGTCGTCCTCCAACTGCTTCACCCCCGCTGCCTTTGTCGCCAGAACAACTAGCGCGAGAGCCGCAAGGATAACGGTTAGCTGCCCGATCTCAACACCCACGTTGAAACCAATAAGGCCCGCTATGAAACGCCCCGGCGCAAGCCCGAACTCGCCCAAAACGCTGGCAAAGCCCAGCCCATGCAGCAATCCAAACAGGAAAATAACCACAGGACGCCAAGGCGTTATCCCTTTGGCGAAGATGTTTTCGACGGCAACATAGACAATCGACGCCGCGATCAGAGGCTCGACAATCGCGGGAGAGACCGAAACCCACCCAAGCGAGGCCAAGGCCAGCGTAATTGTGTGCGCGACGGTGAAAACGGTCACTTGCGTGATCAACGGCCGCATTTTCATCGACAGGAAGAACAGGCCCAGGACAAACAGGATATGGTCGAGACCTTTGGGAACAATATGATCAAAGCCCACGAAGATATACCGCCAGAACACCGCACCGGCGCTTTCGGTTGCGGCACCTGTCCGCGGCAACGCATCGCTCAGCGCGCCGTTTTCCAGATATCCAGCATAGGCATCGTCACTCGCGCCTGCCTGACGCACTATCAATGGACCATAGGCGGCGGCCCAGCCAAACTGCACATCTGAACCATCACTGGGCAATAGGCCCGAAAGCGTCACAGTCGTGTCACGCGGCAACTCCAGATCCGCAACATCGGCAACCGTGACATCCTCCAGTTGCAACGCAACATCAGCAGACCCCGCCTTCAGTACGAACCCGCCCGAGATTTCGTCCCAACTGTCGCGGAATCTTTGCGCAAATTCTTCCGGGGACAACGCACGCAGTTGGTCGTAAAGCTCAGCCTCCGGGGCTTCGTTTGTATCGGCCAATCCCGTCACGTCGATGCCCGAGACCAGTGATTCCCCGGTCAGACGAATTTCGATATCCACGCTACCTTGCGACAAACCCACATCCGAAATCGCTGGTCTGATCTCATGCGCACTCACGGACGACGCGAATGTGATGGCCATAACGGTTGACATTATGCCCAACAGCGCCAGCATCCGAGTTGACCCTATGAAAGAGAAGACCGCGCCCATGTTCAAATCTTTGCTCCTTTCAGCGACACTCGTGCTTGGCACCCAAAGCGCGCTTGCGCATGAATTCTGGATTTCCCCTCAGTCTTATTTGATCAAGCGCGGAGAACAAGTGAAAGCCGACCTGAGGGTCGGTCAAAATTTCGAGGGGGCCGCTTATAGCTTCCGACCATCCGGGTTCGAGACATTCAACATCGTCGCAGACGACCGGGTGTTCAAGGTCCCGGGACGCTTGGGTGATATCCCGGCCTTGCAGCTTGAAACGCCCGCGGATGGCCTGCTTGTCGTGGTGCACGAGACCAAGGACAACAGCCTGACCTACACGGAATGGCCGAAATTTGTGAAATTCGCAGAACACAAAGCATTTCCGACGACGCTGGAAGATCACGAAGCACGTGGGATCTCCAAGGAAAAGTTCGTGGAAAGATACCGCCGCTACGCGAAAAGTATGGTCGCAGTTGGCGATGGCGCGGGCAACGATCGTCAGGTTGGCATGAAAACCGAGATTGTGGCCCTGGCGAACCCTTACACGGACGCGATCACCGAGATGCCCATTCAGGTGTTTCTTGATCAAGAACCACGCGTCGATGCGCAAATTGAAGTGTTTGAGAAGTCACCCGACGATGTCGTTGAGATCAGTCTCTACCGAACAAACAACCAAGGCATTGCCAATATCCCGGTCAAGCCGGGGTTTGAGTATCTGTTTGATGCGGTCGCGATGATCCCGCTTGAAAACTCCGACCCCGACAAGGGTCCCGTCTGGTGGTCACTTTGGGCTGCGTTGACCTTCCTCGTTCCCGAACAGCCGCTCTCAAACTAGAGGCATTTGAGCCCAAAACCGCCGCCTTAAACGAAAATGGACCGCTCACCTGTGTGCGGGTGAACGATCCATCTTAAATAGTGTAGATCCGACGCGGCCATCTGGGTGGGGGCTGATAAGACCGCGCCGGGTTGAGCTCTCGCTCGCTACAAAGACAGGTATCGCGCTCAATCAGGTCAGAAGCAGGGAACGATCGGGAAATTCTCAAGGTGACTTTTGGGCATTTTCAAGGCAGCGCTTGCCATGCGCGAAGACCCGCGACATTCTAAAGTCATGAACCAAAACACGCCAATTCCATTTCCAAAGAAACCCGGCCAAGGCAAAGTTGCATTTCAACGTGATGAGCTAACGATCATCCTGACGCTTTATGGGCGCATGGTTGCGGCGGGCGAGTGGCGCGATTACGGGATTTCGATGCTGAAGGACACGGCCATTTTCGCGATCTTCCGACGCACGGCCGAACATCCGCTATACCGGATCGAAAAACGCCCACGTCTTGCCGCTAAACAGCAACAATATGCAGTGATCGGGATGGACGGCCAGATATTGAAACGCGGCGCAGATTTGCGAACGGTTCTGCGGGTTCTTGAGCGCAAACTGATCCGCTCGGTGGATTAGTCACCCCCGTCAGGATGGCGGGCTGATCATCAGATCTTCAACCCGGCGGATCGAGGTCACAGGACCGCCGCCAGCCTCCGCAATGCGTTCGATTGCGGCGTCAAGTTTTTCATACGCCACAGCCATGTGATGCGCGTTTGCATGCAGCAACATGTTATGCGCCGCAACCAGGCCGACATGACCTTTCCAAAACACCAAATCGCCCCGGCGCGGTGTTTCATCAAAGCCCAATGGTTGGCCCAGATCTTCTTCCTGCATATCGCTGTCGCGCGGACATTCATGCCCGCAGGCCCGCCAAGCAAGCTGCACAAGCCCGGAACAATCGATGCCGTAGCGCGTGACCCCACCCCACAGATAGGGGGAACCCAAAAGCAAGTCGGCTACTGTCACCGGATCGCCCAAACGCTCGTCAATGGGGAGCAGGTGAACACTGGGCACGCAGGAGCCACCCACAAGCCGGGTCCACGCCCCTTCAACATCCGCAACCGTCACCTCGGAGCCGAAAAACAATGCACCGCTGGTCATCAACCGCACATGAGGACCGGGGTAAAGATGGGTCGCCGGAACACAGACCCAATGGGTGGGATCCTCGGCCTCCCCCAGCAAATCAGCGCGCACGTAACCGCAATAGCCGTCATTGACCGCTTGTCCGTAGCAATGCCCGTCACGGGTCTCAAAAACATTGAACAGATCGCCGCATAACAGCTGCGACGTCCGCCGCCCATTCACTTTGCCCAACATATCCGCCGCTGCCGCGGTGCATTGCATCAGCTCCCCATCGGAGAAGGTTTTTGCGTCAACCTCCCCCTCCAGATAGCTGGCCGCGACCGAGCCGTTATAGGGCGTCACCCGAGGATCGAACTCGCTCATAAGTTCAGAACCTTAGGCAATGCGTCAAAGATCGCGCGGGTCGCTTGCCCGACACCGCCAACCGGGCGCGCAGGGGCCGCGGATGGTTGCCATCCATAGATGTCAAAATGCGCAAATCGTGGTGTTTCCGTCACAAAGCGGCGCAGAAAAAGGGCCGCAGTGATGGAGCCCGCGAAGCCGCCTTTTGGTGCATTGTCCAGATCAGCAATCCCCGGCTCAATCATGGACTCGTAGGGAGTATGAAACGGCATCCGCCAAACCGGATCAGCGATCTGGATTGCAGACGTGCTAAGCGCTTCGGCAAAATCCTCGTCATCGGTATAAAACGGGGCCAGATCAGGGCCCACCGCCACGCGGGCCGCTCCGGTCAATGTTGCCATGCAGATCATCAGATCCGGCGGCGTTTCATCGGCCAAGGCCAACGCATCAGCCAACACCAATCGACCTTCTGCGTCGGTGTTGTTGATCTCCACCGTCAAGCCCTTTCGGGAGGCCAGAATGTCCTGTGGCCGGAAGGCGGATCCGTCGATGGCGTTTTCAACCGCCGGGATCAGAACCCGCAACCGCAGCTTCATCCCCGTGGCCATGATCATGTCAGCGAGGCCTAGAACGGCTGCAGCGCCGCCCATATCCTTCTTCATCAACCCCATTGAGCTTCCCGGCTTGATGTTCAGACCACCCGTGTCAAAACAGACACCTTTGCCGACCAGAACCAGCTGCGGGCCGGTGTCGCCCCAGGTCATGTCCAACAATCGCGGCGCGTCAGCAGAGGCGCGGCCAACGGCATGGATCATCGGGAAGTTCTGATCAAGCAGATCAGACCCCGTCGTGACGGTGATTTTTGCGCCATACCGCTTCGCAAGCGCGGTGGCCGCAGCTTCAAGATCGGATGGCCCCATATCGGAGGCGGGCGTGTTGATCAGATCACGGGTCAACGCCTCGGCGTTGGCGATTATTTCCAACTCGTTTGCGTCCAGCCCCTCTGGGCACACAAGCCGCGCCTCATGTGCGGGCCGGGTCGCATACCGTTCAAAACTATATTGCGACAAAAGCCAGCCCAGCGCCTGCTCCTTCAGAAACAAGGCCGCATGGGAGGACGCGATCTTGTAGCGTCCCGCAGGCAAAGCGGAAACGGCCTCGGCCAAGGCAAACCGGGTGCGCGCTTGTGCCGCCTCACTTCCAAGACCAATCAGCACGCAAGAAATCCCGCCATCCCCATCCGGAACCAGACAGGTTTGCGCCTTTTTCGCCGAAAATCCGGTTGATGCAGCCCAGTCCTGCGTGGATTGCGGCTGCGTATCCAGCCATGCGGAACACTCCGCTTGTTCAACCAAAAATATCGGGCAGGCCGCGTCGCTGGTTTGCGCAAACTCTAGCATGTCGTCCCTCGGTCACTATTGATCGAAGTAAACTACCCGGGTGAGTGGGATGCGCAAGCGCCGAAAAGGCTCAGCGCATCATTTCCCCAAGATCCCAGGCCGAATTGATCGACTTGTCGCCCAAGCGCCGCAACCGGTTGATGGTTGCACAAAGCGGTACGATCCGCCCGACTTTCGCACAATGTGCCACATCATTGCTGACCCGCGCAAAAGACGCCATGCCAGCTGTCAGTGCCATGTCGCAAAGAAGCTCAGCCTCATCATAGATACGCTGAAAATCCTGCGCTTCCAAAGCATCATCGATGGCCGCAAGCCCGTTCTTCATATGATCAAGTGACAAGCTAATCAGCGCTTCCGCCTTCTCCTGACCCATCTCCACACAAAGCTCCACCAGTCGATCTGGATCGAGTAATACCGGCTCCTGCAGTTTGATATTCGTCACTATTGTCATCACACACCCTAGTTCGCCCTGAACGCATTCAGAGCGTTTCTTGCGCCAACGAATTGAAAAAAGAGTTTCCCGGCAAGTGAATAAACTCTCGAAATTGGTGCAAAATGTACGTATTGAGGCGCAAATCGAGGGACGAATATGACTGAAATCAAGCCTTTGCCTGCGTATTTAATACAGCGCTACCATGGCTGGAAGGCCACCACCTATTCTGAAAATGCAAGCTGGTACCGCAGACTTGCCGATGACGGCCAGCGCCCGCGCGCCATGGTTATCTCATGCTGCGACAGTCGGGTTCACGTCACGTCGATATTTGGCGCAGAACAGGGCGAGTTCTTCATCCATCGGAATATCGCCAACCTGGTGCCACCGTTTCAACCTGATGGCGACCACCACGGGACCTCCGCCGCTGTAGAATATGCCGTGAAATACCTTAATGTCTCCAACATACTGGTTCTGGGGCATTCCAGCTGCGGTGGGGTGCAGGGCTGTATCGACAAATGCGAAGGCAACGCGCCGGAATTTGAGAAAAATACAAGCTTCATTGGCCGCTGGATCGATATCCTGAAACCTGGATATGACAAAATCAGCAAAACCCATTCCGGCGAAGATCTTGCCCCCGCGCTTGAAAAAGAAGCCGTTCTGATCTCCATCGAAAACCTGAAAACCTTCCCGTTTGTCAAACGCGCGATGGAAGCCGATCAGCTTAGCCTGCACGGGTTGTGGACGGATATCGGCGAGGGTGGGTTAGAACAATACGTGCCAGATCAGGGCTTCGTACCCGTCTAGTCAAACTGCCGAAACAGGCTGCCCGGTTGGTCACCGGACAGCCTTTCGCTTTTAACCTTTCTTGAGCACCCGCGCGCCCAACGTCTCGGCAATCTGAACGGCGTTCAGTGCTGCACCCTTGCGCAGGTTGTCTGACACGCACCACATGTTCAGACCGTTCTCAATCGTGCTGTCCTGCCGGATCCGGCTGATAAACGTCGCGAAATCGCCAACGCATTCGATAGGCGTCACATAGCCGCCATCTTCGCGCTTATCGATCACCATAACACCCGGTGCCTCACGCAGGATATCGCGAGCCTCATCCTCATCGAGGAAGTCCTCAAATTCGATGTTCAAGGCCTCGGAGTGGCCGACAAAAACCGGAACCCGAACGCAAGTCGCGGTAACTTTGATGGATTTGTCGACGATCTTCTTCGTCTCCGCGACCATTTTCCACTCTTCTTTCGTTTCACCACTATCCATAAACACATCGATATGCGGGATTACGTTGAAGGCAATCTGCTTGGTGAACTTCGTCGCAGGCTTGTTGTCGGTGGGGTTGTAGATCGACTTGGTCTGATCCCACAACTCGTCGATACCTTCTTTGCCCGCACCCGACACAGATTGGTAAGTGCTGACGACAACCCGCTTGATCCGTGCGCGGTCATGCAAGGGCTTCAGCGCCACAACCATCTGCGCCGTGGAGCAGTTCGGGTTCGCGATGATATTCTTCTTCGAATAGCCCATGATCGCGTCCGGGTTCACTTCCGGCACGATCAGCGGCACATCAGGGTCGTAGCGGTAAAGCGACGAGTTATCGATCACAACGCAGCCCGCAGCCGCAGCTTTCGGTGCAAATTCCTTTGTCGCCTCGGAGCCCACCGCGAAAAGGGCGATATCCCAACCCGTGAAATCAAACGTTGCTAGGTCCTTGGTCTTGAGCGTCTTGTCCCCAAAGCTGACTTCCGTCCCAAGTGACTTGCGGCTCGCAAGCGCTTCGATCTTTTCGATCGGGAACTGGCGTTCATCCAGAATATTCAGCATTTCGCGACCGACATTTCCGGTCGCACCGACGACAACGATATTATAGCCCATTGGCCTGAGGTCCTTATACTCGCTTTTCAGTTGATAGCCGCGGCGTCATACTCCCAAGCGGCGCGCATGGAAAGCACATATTGCACACGCTTGCTGCAACCCCCATTTCCACGCTAAACCAATCATACAAAATGGGCCCGAAATACTGGGTCGAAAAAGGCAGGCAAGACTTGGCGCATCCCGAAACGACCCAACCAACCTCCGCAAGCTCAGGACATTTCCGAAGGCTCTGGCAAGAGTATCTGGGTGCTCACAAGTGGTGGCTGCTTTTTGCAGCACTTCTTATGGTCATTGAGGGCTCAACGCTGGGGCTGCTCAGCTACATGTTGCAGCCGATGTTTGACCAGGTCTTCGTCGCCAAACGCGCCGAGGCGATCTGGTTCGTGGCCTTTGGTATCTTTGGCCTCTTTGCCGTGCGCGCTGTCGCAGGTGTCACACAGCGCGTGATCATGACCCGGATCAGCTACCGCGCCTCTACAGACCTTCAAATCGACCTGCTGGCCCACACCCTGTCACTGGACAACGCCTTTCATTCCAAAACTTCCCCCGGAAGCCTGATCGAACGGGTGCAAGGCGACATCGGAGCGGTTCAGGGTCTTTGGGGGATTTTGATCACCGGCGCGGGGCGCGACACGATTGCGTTGATCTCTTTGATGATTGTGGCAATTACCATTGACTGGAAATGGACCGCCGTCGCGATCATTGGCGCACCGCTATTGTTGCTGCCCAGTCTGGCCGTACAGCGCTACATCCGCCGAAAAGGCGTCGCAATCCGGGAGCTTGCCGGTAAAAGAACGACCCGTCTGGATGAAATTTTCCATGGCATCACGCCGATCAAACTGAACGCGATGGAGCGCTACCAGTCGGAGCGCTTCACTGATCTGTCGAACAAATGGGTCACCGGGGCCGTCAAAATCTATGGTGGCACCGCGATTGTTCCGGGCATGGTGGATCTTGCCGTGGGCTTTGGCTTTTTCTGCGTGCTGATCTATGGCGGGCCTCAGATTATTTCTGGCGAGAAGACGATCGGCGAGTTCATGAGCTTCTTCACCGCCATGTCGCTGGCCTTCCAGCCGATGCGCCGCCTTGGGGGCCTCGCGGGCTATTGGCAGATCATGCAGGCCAGTCTGGAACGCATATTCGCCTTGTTTGACACGACACCGGAGGTGCTTGACCTCGCGCCTGCTGGCGCGCTCGCCCCCGACAGCACCGGTGTTACCTTCGACAACGTGTCGTTGGCCTTTGGCGACATGCCTGTCCTGCGTGAACTGAGCTTCAACGCGCCAATGGGCAAAACCACCGCGCTTGTTGGTCAATCCGGGGCCGGCAAAAGCACCGTTTTCAACACGCTCACCCGGCTTGTCGACCCACAAAATGGTCAGGTAAGCATCGGCGGGATCGACACCAAGGATATCTCGCTCAGTGCGCTGCGCGATCTGTTTTCCGTCGTCTCGCAAGATGCACTTCTGTTCGACGAGACGATTCGCGAAAATATCCTGATGGGTCGGGAAGATATCCCGGAAGAAAAACTCAACGCCGCGATTGCGGCCGCCCATGTCACCGACTTCCTTGATCAGATGCCAGACGGGCTCGACAGCCTTGCCGGGCCGCGGGGCTCAAACCTGTCGGGCGGGCAGCGCCAGCGCGTTGTCATTGCGCGCGCCTTGCTGCGCAACACGCCTATCTTGCTCTTGGATGAGGCGACAAGCGCGCTGGACGCGGAATCGGAGCATCTGGTGCAGCAAGCGCTCAACCGGCTGTCGAGCGGACGCACAACCCTTGTGATTGCCCACAGGCTGTCCACTATCCGCAACGCCGATCAGATCATCGTTCTGGACAAGGGCCATGTTGCCGAGATGGGCACCCATGACGAGTTGTTGGAAAAAGGCGGCATCTATACCAACCTGCACCGGCTGCAGTTTGACGGCGTCTAGATGCCCATCGCGCGGTTAATATGAGCGTTCACGCGCCTGAGCTACCGCAACCTGCGGCGCGCACCCTGTGCACCGATTGCGGGCTGTCGCGCATGAAGATCGCCAAATCCTGCGGGCAGGCCTGCCAGTTCATACAACCCGACTACCCCGCCTTGGAAGCCAAAGTGCAGGGCCGCGCGCGCGGCAACGGCGATGAGCAGTTCTTCGGCCCCTTCAAAGCGATGCACCGCGCGTCCCTGACGCAACCAGAACCGGGCGCGCAATGGACGGGCCTCACCACAAAACTGGCGGAAAAACTACTGGAGAGCGGCAAGGTGGAGGCGGTACTTTGCGTCGGTCCTGACCCCTATGACCGCTGGAAACCGCAACCGATTTTGGTCACCTCGCCAGACGCGATGCAAAACGCGCGCGGCATGCGTATGGGCTACGCGCCGGTACTGGCATTACTGGAAACGGCCGCCGCGCAAGGCTTCAAACGCATCGCAATGATCGGCATTCCCTGCCAAGTCTATGCCCTGCGTGCGATCGAGGAAAAGCTTGGGTTTGAGCGGATCTACGTTATCGGAACCCCCTGTTCCGACAACACTACAACGCAGAACTTTCACGACTTTCTTGCGCGGCTTTCAGACCGCCCGGACACGATCAACTATCTGGAATTTCGCGCCGACTATCATGTGGAGCTGCGCTTCGATGACGGCACCCGCAAGGACATCCCGTTCCTGAAACTGCCGATCTCGGACCTGCCACCTGATTTCTTCCCAGCGACCTGCCGCACCTGTGTGGATTACACCAATGTGCTGGCCGATATCACGGTGGGCTATATGGCCGGACAGGGCGATCAATGGGTCATCATCCGCAATGATCGAGGGCAGGAAATGCTGGGCGGGCTTGGCGATCTGGTCCGGCTTGAGCCGCTTGGCACGGGCGGCAAGCGCGCAGGACCCGTCAAGGGCTTTCTGGAAAACACAAAACGCGCGGCAGGCGGCCTGCCCCTACGCAAGATGCCCGGCTTCATGCGCGGGTTCATGGGTTGGCTGATGCCCAAAGTCGGCCCAAAAGGCATGGAGTTCGCGCGCGCCCGCGTCGAGATGAAAGCGATAGAGACCGTCCTGCATCTCAGGCGCGATCACGGAGCGAAAATGAAGAACATGGTACCGGACCACGTCTGGTCACTCGTCGCGCCCTACGGCCTGTCGCCAACGGATGAAGAGCGGCGCGAGGATCAACAGCCACCCCAGTAGCCCTTGGCCATGTGCCGACAGGTTTTGATCGGATGTGAAACTGAGCAGCCTCAGGGGCAGTTCCGGGCCCGGTGGAAGGCCCACTACCCATTGCAACGGCAAGCTGTCGAAGATTTGCAGGTAATAGGCATAGTAAGCCTGCGGCGACAGCCACACGAAAATGTAGAAGATCAGACAGCCCAGAAGCATTCCCACAAAGACCGGCAAAGGGCGACTGGCCCGCGCGACAATGGCAAGAACGGCCCCTGACAACACCAGCGTCACCGCCAGAAGACCCACCTGTTGCAAAGCACTCAGCGTAAAGAAACTGTCGCCGTCATAAAGGCTCACGCGCGGGCACGGCTGCGGGTCGGGTCCACAAACGGAATATCGCAGACCGTGCCCGAAAGCCGCTTCATATGGCCGTCCATCTGCCCGATCTCCAGCTCTGTCCCGTTGCCCGAGTGCTCAACCGCAAGCCTGACAACCGCTATTGCCGTCTCAAGCGTTGGGGACCGTGTGGCGGAGGTGACAACACCAACCGGCCGCTCTCCGTCATAGACATATGACCCACGCGCCGGAACATCATCACTGCCCAGAACCATCCCCTTCAGGACACGCCTCGGCGCTGTTGCATTCCGCTCCAAAGCGGCCCGGCCTACGAAATCAGCCTTACGCAGGTCAACCGCAAAACCAAGACCCGCCTCATACGCATCAACATCCGGTGCGAATTCGGCCCCGCCCGCAGCAAGCCCCGCTTCGATGCGGATCATCTCCAGCGCGGCACTTCCCATCGGTTGAATACCGTGGGCCGCCCCGGCCTCCATGACCGCGTCCCACAACTCCAACGCAGCGGATTTGTCGCAAAACAACTCATAGCCCAATTCACCAGTATAGCCCGAGCGGGTCAGCATGAACGGAACACCCTCCCGGTCGCGCAACCGCGCCAGCGTCGCCCCAAACCATTTCAGATCATCCAACGCTGGCACATGGGGTTGCGTGAACACCAGATCGCGCAGAATTTCGCGCGATTTCGGGCCCTGGAGTGCCAAGTTCGGCATCGCCGCACGCATATCCTTGATCCGAACGTGAAAGCTGTTCTCAGCAGCAAGTGCAGTTAGCACCCGGCCACTTTCTTCCGAGCCGCAGCACCACCGGTAAAGATGTGGACCGATGTGGAAAAGCGTGCCGTCATCAATAACACTACCTTGCGGGTCGCAGATCAAAGCATACGTGCCGCGCCATTGCGCAAGCTTGGCCACATCGCGGGTCATTGCCAATTGCAACAAGGCTTCTGCGTCGGGACCGGTGATATCGAATTTGCGCAAACTGCTCATGTCTTGCAGCGTGGCCGCGTTTCGGCAGGCCCAGTATTCGCCAAGCGTGCCGACAGACGGGAAGCTGACAGGCATCCACAAATCGCGGGCGGTTTGAAAGTTTTGCGTCAGGTCAGAGGTTTTTGGATGGAACGCAGATTGCGCGCTGATGGACACGGGAGCATCTTCCTTTTCTCGGTAAGCAATTGCCCGTTTGATGGGCTGGTCTGGCCGGTAAATCCGAATGTGGACGTCCGTTGGGTTCCAGCCATTGATCGGGTCGATATCATCTGGGCACGCGGTTGAGACGCATACCAAATCGTCCATCGCCTGCATGGCCACATAGTCACCGGGGCGCGATTGCGCCTCTGCCGATTGGATCCGGTTGTCTGTCGGGTTGATCCACGAATTGAAGAAGAAGTTGATCGCAGGCCATGCGGACCTGCGTGCAACACCGTAAGACGCAACCGCCTCCGATATATTGTCGGAGCAGTTTAAATGACCGGGAAAGCCGCGTTCTTCATAGCCGCGCGCGGTGCAGGCCAGTGCAAACGTGTCGTGGCGTCCAACCGTATCCTGCACGACGTTCAGAAGCGGACGCATGTCACTGTCGAAAAACTTGTCGAACAGACCGGGTCCGGGGTAGGCCCCGCCCACCATCGACCGCGTCACGGTGCTGTCGATCATCTGTTCCTGCCCGGCCTCTAGACCGGCAGCACGAAACGCCATGAAGTCGGAGCATTGTTGCCCCTCAACATCAATGACTTGCACCACATCGCCCTTGCGCAACTCATAAGCCTGAGCGCTCGCACGGCTGATCGTGAACTCGTCATGAATTTGCCCAAGCGGTGGTGGTAAAAGCGCTTGGTTTGAGGCGGCTTTCTTGATCGAAATTGCTGCAGATCCCGGGCCCGCGCCATCTACAAGAGTTTTGCCATCCACCGGCAATGCGGCCCAAATCGTCATCGGTGCGGAGGCTTTCAGAACGCACTGTTCCTCATCAGGCAAGATCGCAGCTACAGGTATCTCCGCGTTGGGGTCACCAGAATTTCCCGCAATCCACGCTGCAAGCTCAGCGCTGTCACAACGGGTTAACGACAGACCACCACTCGCGCGAACCCCAAGTTTGGCCAACGAAGACGCCCCTCGATCATCAAAGGCTGCAATTTCCACCGGATGGTCAGGATCGGACCCCAGAACCGAGATTACGTCGCCGGCTTGCAGATCGATCCGGACGGTTCCACGCGGGTCAATTGTAAAATGAGTTGCCGGATGCGGTGCCCGCAAACCCGGAAAGCTACGCCCGCGCACCTGTGTTGGGGCGTTTTGAAATGCATAAAGTAGGTCTGACTGCACGTCATCGACTCCAAACTCAGGGGCAAGCCTATCGCCTCCTCCCTCAAGGTCAATTTCAAAAACGACAGGATTTGGAGGTTGAGGCGCTAGTTGCGACGGTCAAACAGGACCGGAAACCAATCCTCGCGCAGGGTTTGGCCTGCTGTCATGCCATGGCCCGGAAACGGCGGCGATGTCCGCCCCGGTCGCTCCACATAGCGCGCATCGTCGCCAATCATACGCAAGGAAAACGCCCGTCTGCGAGCAGCAGCCTCGTTGCCCCGGGCGCCATGCAGAATGTTGAAATGAAACGCGACGGCATCACCGGGTTTCATCGGCCATTCGCGAATAACCATCCCCTCTGCATCCGGATCAGGCACCGGCATGTAATCTTCCACGTTGGGGTAGAAGCTGTCCTCAGACAACCAACGGGTCGGCAAGACCGGCTTCGGCCACGCATGAGATCCCGCCACGCACCGCAGCGTGGCATCCACTACCGGATCAAGCGGGGTCCAGAAACTGACGGTCTGCTGGCCTTCAACGAAATAGTAAGGCCCGTCCTGATGCCAGGGCGTCGGCTTGTTCGTCCCCGGCTCCTTGATCAGAATATGGTCGTGAAACAGCTGCGCTGTCTCCGAGCGCATCAAGTCTGCGGCAACCTCTGCGGCAGCGGAGGTTTTGATCACCTGCTCAAATTCCGGAATGCGCGCCCAATTGCAGTAATCGTCGAAAAACCGACCGCTCTCACCAGCTTTCAGGTTTTCCGCAGCATAGTCTCCGGGGTTGTCCATATTGCGCGCAATCCCATCCCGCAGAGTGTCCACATGATCGGCAAACAGCCCTTCGATCAGCACAACACCGTCGCGCTGATACGTGTCGATATGATCCTGTGTCAGCAATTGATGCATCAGCCTGCCCTCCGGTCGCCTATCGCTGAAATGACAGTTCAGCGGATCACGCGGCATGACAAGACCTAGTTGCTACTTCTTGCGTCGAAACGGTTTCACAAACGGGGACACACGCGGCGTTGTGCCGGTTTCCGGACGGCTTCGGGTCCGCAAAACCGGCGTAGTGTGAGAGGCACCGGTGCGACTTTCCCGCAAGACAATGTAGAGCCCGCTGGCAATGATCACAGAAGATCCAATGACCGTGGCCTGATCCGGCGTCTCACTGAAAAACAACATGCCGTAGGCCGTGGCCCAGATAATCTGCGAATACTGCATCGGCGCGACGGTCGCAGCCTCGCCGGTATTGTAGGCCGCAATCAGGAACCGACCCGCCGTCCACGCTATGACCGCAGCAACCGCGAGCAATGCCAGATGCTCAATCGGCATCGGCACATAGACCGTCGGCAGGAGTGCGCCCATGACAATGAAGTTCACCATCATCGGATAGAGCATGATGACCACGGATCGTTCCTCCCGACCGATCTTGCGCACCACGATAGAGGCAAACGCTCCGCAAACAGCGGCGAACAGAGCCGCCAGATGCCCGAGACCTAACTCGGCACTGCCGGGGCGCAAAACGATCAGGACGCCGCTCAGCCCCACGATGACGGCCAACCAGCGTCGCAGGCGAACCTGTTCTCCCAGAATCGGAATCGCGAGAATGGTGATCAGCAAAGGGGACGCGAACACAATCGCATAGACCTGCGTCAGCGGCAGAACCGAAAACGCGTAGAACGCCGAAAACCCGGTTATAGCCGCCGCAACCGTCCGGGCCGCCATCCAATAGGGATGTTTCGGGATCAACGTGCCCGGCGTTGCATCGCGCATCAGAAAGATCGTCGCGACCGGAAAGCTGAACAACACCATGAAAAACACGATCTGGATCGGGGAATACACCCCGCCCAACACCTTGATGAGCACATCATGCGTTGAATACATTCCAAAAGCGATCAGCGCGAAAATTGCGCCTCTGGCGTTGCTGGACATTGGACTAATTCCGTTCCTTGCGCGCCTCCCCTGTGGCCGGACATGTCATAGCCCGGCCAGACCGTCAATTACTTTGGAGGCCCTTAGAGGCTGGCGTCCAATGCACCCAATATCGCATCTCCCATCTGCACCGTCGTGATAGGTGTGCCACCATCGGGGCCCATAAGATCAGGTGTGCGCGCGCCATCGGCCAGAACCTTTTCCACGGCTTTTTCAAGCCGCGTGGCTTCCTCGCCCTGGTCGAAGGAATAGCGCAGGGCCATCGCGAAGCTCAGCACACAGGCAATGGGGTTGGCTTTTCCTTGGCCAGTGATGTCAGGCGCAGACCCGTGCACGGGTTCATACATCGCTTTCGGACGCCCGTTTTCGCCCGGTGCCCCAAGTGAGGCCGAAGGCAACATCCCAAGTGAGCCTGTCAGCATCGCCGCACAGTCAGACAGGATATCGCCAAACAGGTTATCGGTGACGATCACGTCAAACTGCTTGGGCGCGCGCACCAGCTGCATCGCGCCATTGTCAGCATACATATGGCTCAACTCGACATCAGGGTATTCGTTGTCATGGACCCACTGCACTTCTTCGCGCCACAGGATACCGGATTCCATAACATTGGCCTTCTCCATGGAGCAGACCTTGTTGCTACGACGACGCGCCAGCTCAAACGCGGAGCGCGCGACGCGGCGGATCTCGTTGGTGGTATAACGCTGGGTGTTCACGCCGATACGGCCACCTTCATTGTCATCCTGAATGCCGCGCGGTTCGCCAAAATAGACGCCTGAGGTCAGTTCGCGCACGATCATGATATCGAGCCCGGCGACAATGTCTTTCTTCAATGAAGAGAAATCCGCCAAAGCGTCAAAGCACTGCGCCGGGCGCAGGTTCGAAAACAGGTCCATTTCCTTGCGCAGGCGCAACAGCCCCCGTTCCGGCTTCACAGAGAAGTCGAGATTGTCATAAGCAGGACCACCCACAGCGCCCAGAAGCACCGCATCGGCCTTCATCGCGCGGTCCATGGTCTCATCCGTCAAAGGCGTGCCGTGGGCGTCATAGGCAGCTCCGCCGACCAGGTCCATCTTCACATCGAACTTGAGATCGCGCTTGTCGCCGAACCAGTCGATGATCCGCACAACTTGTTCCATGACTTCGGGGCCAATGCCGTCGCCTGGAAGGATCAAAAGGGTCGGATCTGCCATGTTCATACTCCATCAAAACAGGTTTGAGCGGGGGTAGCGTGACTGACCCAAAGGGTCAAGGAGTGGTGACAATATCTATCCAGACCAACGCATGGCGGGAGCCGGGCTTGCCTTGGCCACCCAGAACACTCAGACCGTGATCAATGACACGGAGCCCACGCGCAGGCAGGATATAATCGACCCGCAACGCACCGGGCCCACCATCAAAATCCCATAAGACCGTTGGGCCCGCCTTCGTCAGTGGATCCTGGATCGCCGGGTGTGCAAGCAGTGCGTTGATAGCAGGTTTCAAGCCCTCACCACCGTTGGGATCGTTGTTCAGATCCGCAATCAGAACGAAGGCTTCCATGTCCAAGGCCTGTCCGTCTGGCTTCCATCCGGAGAGGTATTTTTGCCAAAAAGAAATTTCAGCCGCATTGCGCAACCCGTTTCTGTTCTCGGACCCGTCAAAGACCGGTGGACTGGCGTGGGAAATCAGGAGGCGGATTTGCCCTTTGGGCAGCGCAATCGGGACATCCCAAGCCCCAACGGTGTGGAGGCGGAGAACCGCAAGTTCTTCCTCACTGTAATAGGGCAGGTTCTCGATCTGTGGAAGTTGAGTACTCGGCAAATCGCGCCATAAGAGGGCAGAGAAATCCTTCACCTGTTCATAGGCAATCGGGTAGCGCGACAGAACAGCCATCCCACCTTGACCGGTGAAAAGCCCGTAGCTTTGCTTATCCGCCGCATCGCCAAGATAGCCGTTTCGGTTGAGATCGAACCCGGTCACCTGCCCGGTATTGGGTTTGGCCGAGAAACTATAGGGCAGGTCCAGCCCTTCATTCTTCAGCACCTCCTGAAGCAGACCCATGGCCACGCCTTGCGCATCATAGTCGATACTTTGCAGCACCAGAATATCGGGGCGCGCGTTGATGATCCGGGCAACACCGTCATGGATATCCGCCGCCTCTGCGCGCATCAGATCGCGCACTAACAGACCGGGACCTTTGCGGGATAGTTCGGTGTTGAAGGTTGCGATACGGATCGTATCAGCCTGACCCGGCAGGATCAGACCAATCAGAAGTGCGATCGCAAGAAGACTTAGGCGGGCAGCATACCGGCTTGCACGGGGTTTGCCCCGCGCATGCGTTTTTCGTCGATCATGTCGCCGATGCGGTTCATCGCGATGCCGCGCATGAACAGGCTCGACGGAAGAAACGCCCATATTGCGATCATCCAAACCAAGGTTTGCGGCGATGACACCATCGAGGCGTCAAACAACCCAGAGGCCGATTTCGCGACCGCTGGTGTCAGGAATGGCAGGAAAAAGGCTAACGCAATGTTAAAACGCGCGTCGCGACGCAGGCGCGTGACGACGTCTCCGCCCATTGTGGGATCGAAGGTCGGCAGGTTGGTCCAGACATTGAAAGCTTCGCGGCGGTTCGGCCAGCCATGCAGGCGCATCAGGATCAGGAACACTGCCAAAGACACCAGCGAGATCAGGTAAGACAAGCCAGCCGCCGCGCGCATCAAGCGGACATGCTGATCCGGCGCTGTTTCCGGCAGCAATTGAAGGATGAGCCGGACCGGCGAATAGGGGAAATCGATGACATGGCCTATCAATACTCCCACCGCTTGCACAAATTGGCTGAGCGTTGTGGGCTCTGTTGCACCACGGAAAATGATCGACAGCACGAAGACGATCAAAAACAGCGAGATAAATCGGACCCGGTTAAAGGGCGGGGCGTACCGGAATTCTACAAGGCTGGGATAGACCGATCCGTATTCGATCACGGTCAGCATCGCCGCGAAGAGACCGACCATGATAACCATCTGTTTGGTATCGAGCGTTGTGCCAGGAAGAAGCAAAGACGGGGTCGCAATCAGCAGGAGAACAAAGAAGCCTCGCGCCATAGCGCCCATGAAACGCGCCAAAACATGCTTCACAGCCGACATCCATGCCCGCGCTTTTGCATCTTTGGCTGACGTCTTAACAGACCGCTTTTGCTTACTAGAAAACACCCTCATCGCCCCTTCAGTACAATTCTTCTTTGCAGCACGGTAGAGATGCGGGGCGATACAGGTGTATTTTTAGGAAAATTGATGGTTTTCCTGTGACACATAACTTTTCACCACGCGATATGTCGTATCTCAGCACGTAAATCGACTATATCTGGCGCTGACTATGTCAATCCAAAGGCAGTGTTGCACGAATTTTCTCCCTCATTCGAGAAGTCTTTAGCTAAAAATTTAAGCGTTCATTTATCTTAACAGCGGTTTTCGGGCTTCGGCTTGCCTCGGGACAAAGGCAGTGCGAAGCTGCGATTAAGGAGCAGGCATGGCATTACATTCTCAGGTGTCCGACACAGAAAGCGGGTTGCCAAAACCACTTGAGCAGACTTTGGAGTCCGCATCCGATATCGATGTGGTCGGTCTCTTCGGCACAGCGGTAGCCAAGGCCGGACAGCTTTTTGATCTGATGTGGCGGCCTTGGAACGCCTACCAGATAGCGATAATTCTGGCGGTGTTCGCTGCTGCCTATGTCCTGCATGCCATCTTTGCCCCAAGAGTGCGAAGCTGGATGGCCAGCCGCGAGGGGTGGCCCACATGGCGCATGCGAGTGCTGGTTGTCATCCACCAAAGGCTACGCGCAATCTTCTTTGTCGCCCTGATCTGGGCCGTCGTCATTGCAATGCGGGAGGTCACGTGGCCAAGCCGGTCCCATTTGCTTGCAATCGCCGCCAATCTGGCAACCGCATGGCTGTTCGTGACGCTGGCGACCCGGCTGATCCGAAGCCTGTGGCTGCGCAAAGTCGTGCGCTACGGGGCCTGGACTTATGTCACGCTGAGCATTCTGGGCCTTATTGGTGCGACCGAACGAATTCTGGATTCCGCGGCATTCCAGATCGGTGAGTTCCGCCTGTCCGCGCTTCTGCTCATCCAAGGCGTGGTTATCATCGGGGCCTGCTTTGCACTGGCCCGGCTGATCTCCACCACGACAACACAGCAGATCGAGCGCAACAAAGATATCTCGCCTTCTATGCAGGTGCTGATCGTCAAGGTCATTCAAGTGGCCTTCTACGGTCTGGCCTTCTTCTTTGGCGTCAAGGCCATCGGAATTGATCTGACCGGACTTGCAGTACTGTCTGGTGCCATCGGTGTGGGTCTGGGTTTTGGTCTGCAAAAGGTCGTCTCCAACCTTGTGTCTGGGGTCATCATCCTCTTGGACAAGTCGATCAAACCGGGCGACGTGATCAGCCTTGGGGACACTTTTGGATGGATCAGCACACTTGGTGCGCGCTACGCATCGGTCGTTACGCGGGACGGCAAGGAATACCTGATCCCGAACGAGGACCTGATCACCAGCCAAGTCGTCAACTGGTCCCACTCCAATGAGTTCGTCCGCCTCGATATCTTCTTTGGCACCGCCTATCATGATGACCCGCACAAGGTCCGCAAACTCGCCATCGAGGCCGCCCAAGGGGTCGACCGTGTGCTCAGCTTCAAAGCGCCCGTGTGCCATATCGTGGGCTTTGGCGACAGTTCTGTCGACTATATCCTAAGGTTCTGGATCAAGGACCCGACCGGTGGCCTGACCAATATTCGCGGCAATGTCTATCTGGCGCTTTGGGACAAGTTTAAGGAACACGATATTTCAATTCCGTTCCCGCAACGTGAAGTGCGCATGCTCGAAAACGACAGCGCATAAAAAAACGGTGCCCCGAAAGGCACCGTTTTCTTTGAGTCAGTCTATAGTCAGGGTTATGATTGGGGCCCGACCGAGACCAGATACGCCCAGACATTCGCCGCATCGTCTGCATCTTTCAGCTTGAAAGACATTTTCGATTTGGCTTTTGAATCATCAAGATATTCTGCCAGGAATTTCTTCGGATCAGCGACGTAGGTCACAAAATCCGCTTCGTTCCAGGCCAGACCAGCTTCGCCTGCTGCAACTGTCGACGGACCATATTTATAGTCTGCAGTGCCTGCAACGCGCTCAAACAACCCATAGAGGTTCGGGCCGGTTTTACCGCCCTTTTGGATTTCATCACCGTCATCCGTGACGATCATATGGCAAGATTTGCACTTCTTGAAAACCTTTTCGCCGGCTTCGGCATCGCCAGTTGCGTGGCCATCTGCAAATGCAGGTGCCGCCAGAAACGCTGTTGCGATTGCAGCAATTGCTGTAAATTTCATGTGAAAACTCCCTAAGTGTTTCGCGCATATACTTAATGCGTATTTCGCGAAGGTAAAGTTCACTTTTTCTTGTAGCTAACGGGGAATTTGACTCTTCAGGCAACAGCCCGCGCCAAAGCGCACTGTTTCCAGAGCGACGAGAGCGCCTGAACCAACCGGTCGATATCCTCGTCCGTATGCAGCGGCGATGGCGTAAACCGCAGCCGCTCCGTCCCTTTTGGCACGGTCGGATAGTTGATCGGCTGCACGTAAATTCCGTGGTCTGCCATCAAAATATCTGCGATTTGGCGACACTTCACCGGGTCTTTGATCATCACCGGGATAATATGGCTCGGGTTTTCCAGATGCGGGATGCCTTCGCGGTCCAATGCGGCCCGCAGACGCGCAACTTGACGGCGCTGCAACTGCCGTTCCGTGCTGCTTGTCTTCAAATGCGCGATAGAGGTTTGCGCTGCCGCGGCAACCGCCGGCGGCAATGCGGTCGTGAAAATGAACCCAGACGCAAAGGACCGGATGAAATCGCACATCGCGACGGAACCGGTGATGTAGCCACCTACAACCCCGTAAGCCTTACCCAGAGTGCCCTCGATCAGCGTTACACGATCTGCGACGCCTTCGCGCTCACTGATGCCGCCGCCGCGCGCACCGTAAAGGCCTACCGCATGCACCTCATCAAGATAGGTCAGCGCATTATGCTTCTCAGCAACGTCGAGGATTTCCTTGATCGGCGCAATATCCCCGTCCATGGAATAAACCGACTCAAAGGCTACGATCTTAGTGGCGTTGGCCGGAAGTGCCGCCAACTTGCGGTCCAGATCTTCCGGGTCGTTATGCTTCCACAAGACCTTGTCCGCACGGGAATGGCGGATGCCCTCAATCATTGAGGCGTGGTTCAGCTCATCGCTGAGGATCACAGCATTGGGAAGCCGCGCCCCCAAAGTGCTCAGCGCCGCCCAGTTAGAGACATATCCAGATGTGAACAGAAGCGCGGCATCCTTGCCATGCAGGTCAGCAAGCTCATCCTCAAGCTCGGTATGCGCATGGTTCGTGCCAGAAATATTTCGCGTACCGCCTGCGCCCGCGCCGCATTTGTCCACGGCATCTTTCATCGCCTGCATCACCTTTGGATGCTGGCCCATGCCCAGATAGTCGTTCGAGCACCAGACCGTTACCTCATCTGCACCATCAGAATGGTTATGCGCTTTCGGGAAGTTCCCACATTTGCGTTCAAGATTGGCAAAAATCCGGTAGTTGCCTTCTTCCTTCAGCGCATCCAGTTGCGCATTGAAAAGGGTATCAAAGTCCATGGGCTTCCTCGTTCAGTCTAGATGGTGTCTTTTCAGTTTTTTGGGCGGGGAGCATCCACCGCCATAGTTTTTCGTCGGGCAATGGCAGAACCATCATCCAATGTTCAAAAAGCGCGAGCGCGGTGAGCGCGGCGAGCAACGCAAACCCGGTCTTGTCGCCCGCAAGCGAGCTTGCATAGATACGCTCCAACCAGCAGGCCACTGCAAAGGAAAGTGCCGTAATAGACACTGGAAACAGCCAGCTGATAGGGGCCTTGCGGAAGTGACTTGGCAAATGCGCCAGCCTTGATGGCAGAAACTCCGTGTTGATCTTGGGCACGCCCAGAAACAGGTTCAACTTCGCGGAAATACGGGCAAAAAACAAAACCGCAAAGGTCCAGAAACCGACGGTATTTTCCCCGCCCTGCGTGGCAAACCCAAGCGCCAGCAAGCCCGCGACCAATGCCATCTCGTGATAGGCGATCGTGCCCCAGGCGCGGATGAACCGCTCCCATTCGGGGATACCTTCCGGGCAATTGGATGTGTTTGGGCCGGTGACAACCCCGGATAGAAACGCCAGTTCGATCCATCCCCAGACGGCTACAGCAGACAGGAATGCCACAAAGGCCATTTCAGGTGAAACAGTGTCTGAACTCCACCAAATCCCAGCCATTCCAATGGCTAGGATCGGCAGGCTCAGCAAAGTCGATTTCAGCTGTAGCCCCCGGTGATCTGAATACCGCACGAGCATCAAGATCACCCCGGTGGAAAACCACCAAAGGAAAAGCGCGGCAAGCGCTGCTATCCAGGGGTTGGCCAGCATCAGTAGCTCGGCACCATACGGCTGTCTTCCTCGATCACATGGTCTGATTTGACCGGGATCAGATAGAGGCTCGCAAAGGCCTTCGCTGCCCGCAGACCTGCCGGGATTTTCGCCAAGTTACCCATGACCCCGCCCTTGCGCTTTGCAGCATCCATCGCCGCAGACGCATGGCGCAGTTTCAAAAGGTTCTTCTCCCAACGCGGGTGTTCCAGATCAATCGCAATCGGGAACACCTGTTTGGAGATATCAGAGGTCTTTTTCAGCACCTCCCGGTCATACCAATCAATGTCGATGCCCAGCGCCTTGTGGAATTCCGGGCGCTGATGGTCACGAATGCACATCACGGAGAACACAGCCACAAGGAAGAACCGGATCCAAAGCTTGTTCACGAAGGAATTGGTCAGTTTAGGGTCTGTTTTCATCAACAGTGCAAACGCTTCGCCATGCGAGAACTCGTCATTGCACCAGTTCTCGAACCACTTGAAGATCGGATGGATCATCTTGTCCGGATTCGCTTCAAGATGGCGATAAATGGTGATGTAGCGCGCGTAGCCGATCTTCTCGGACAGGTAGGTTGCGTAGTAGATGAATTTCGGCCGGAAATAGGTGTATTTCTTGGCCTTGGTCAAAAACCCGAGGTTCACGGCCACATCCGCTTCGCGCAGCGCGTCGTTGATAAAGCCCGCATGCCGGGCCTCGTCGCGCGCCATCAGTTGGAAAAGCTGGCAAATATCGGGGTTATTGCCGCGGCGCTTCATCTCTTTGTAAAGCACACAACCGGAAAATTCCGCCGTAAGGGAGGAGACCAGAAAATCGATCAACTCCGCCTTCAAGGCAGGGTCCATGTTTTCCCAATCCGGCGTATTCCAGTTCTCGTTCTTCTTGAAATGCCCCTTGTTAGGGTCTGCCGCCATCTTGGAGATCATCTCATCCCACTGTGCCCGTACAGGGGTGACATCGATGCGGTCCATCTCGTCGAAATCCGTAGTGTAGAAACGCGGATCCAGCAGTGTCGTGGTCGCCGCCTTGGAGGTCGCCTGATCGGAATTCTCCGGGATGATATCATGCGCATTAGGGTCTATTTCTGAATGAGCGTTCATGACAATGCTCCTTCTGAGAAGGCAAATTCGGCCAATTCCATACACTCAAAGTCACCGGTCAGCCGCGTCCACAATTGTTCAAGCTGTGAAGCGCGAGTGATCGTTGCTGTGCGTTCTTCGACGATGACCTCGCCGTAGCCCGCCACCACAGGCGCACCGTGCACCAGCACTTCATCGCCGGGGTTGATCACCGCGCCGTTGAGGAACTTTACATGCGCGTGCAGGCTGTCGAACGTGTGACTGACCTCCACCTCGCAGGGCGCGGTTTCGTGTTCCTTTGTAAAAATTCCCATGAACTGTCTCCCGTCAGTTGTTGAGCAATTTGTGAAACGCGGCTTCGTTCGTTTGGCCAAAGCCCTGCAGCTCTGCCCGCCACGCGGTGAAATCGTCGCGCAAGGCGAGACGACCGTTCGAATATTTGATCAGCCGGATAGGCACGGAAGCCTCAAGACCCACCTTGCCGCGCTCGCGTTCCAACACGCGACCAATACCTGCAACAAAGCCGCCTTCTTCGGGGCTGAGATCAGCGATGAGCGTGCCGTCAATATCGACCACCCGCGCTGCCCCACTCATTGTAGCATAAATCTGGATCTGACGCTCCTGAACAATTTCAAGCTCAGGCGGCATCGCCTCAAGCGGGCGATCCGTCACTGAGGCAAAGATCGCAATCGCAAAGCACGCCAGCACAACCGCAAGGATCCCGCGCAACAAGATATTGGGGATCATCTCGCGGTCGCGGTCGATGAGGTCTTGCTGGCTCATATCTTTGTCCCCTCCCAGTCTCTATTCCGCCGCAACGCCAGCCATATTTGGCGCACGCGCATCCGGGCGCGTCACTTCAGTGCGGGCAGCTTCCCCAAGAATAGCGGCGACATTTTCCGCGTCATTGATACAGCGCAAAGCGGGCTGAACCGGGTTCATCCGCCAGGGGCGCACATGCGGCCAGCAGGTCAGATAAGAAAGCCGCGTACCCTCATCGATCAACTCCAACACGATTGTGCCAGTGCCGTTCTTGCGCAGGTCCATATCGGCCGAGCCAATCCAACGGTAAGGCAGGTTCAACGTCACCGTCAGCGCCGCCCCGATCCGCATTGCCACACGGCGGTTTGTGATCGTGTAAACCGTGGTACGCGCCTGCACGAAGGCAACGATGGCCAGCAGACAGCACGCGATCAGACCAAGCACAAGAAACGGGATCGAGCCCGCGATGGCCACATCCAGCGTCCGGGTTTCAGCCAACACAACAGACCGCCACGCGCCCAGCAGCACGAAATAGCCCATCACCCAGTAAAGGCTCAGGCTTTGCACCGCCAAAGCCCACCAGTTTGGTCGCCCCTGCCAGAGGATTTTCTCCCCCTCTGGTGGAAGCTCTGGCAGACCTTCAACAGGCTCTACGTGGAAATCATCATGTGACATGGTTGCCCCCGACTAACCGAATTGCGGCTCTTGGCGATCCTTGGAGGCGTAAAGTTTACCCCCGGAATAGTAGCCACAAATCTTGTCTTCTTCCAAAAGCGTGACCTGATTGCTGGATTTCAGCTTCGGCACACCGGCGAAATGCTTGCCATAAAGCGAATGGATAAAGACCCGGTCGCTTTTGATCTTCGACAACTGAATCGGCACCAGCCGCTTGCCACCACCGTGATCTGCATCCAGTTCCATCTCCAGATAACGCACCAACTGCTCCGGCTCATCGATCCACATATCGGTGATGACACCGACGATCTCTTTGTCAGCGGCCTGCACCGGCAGGCCACGCGGATCACGACCAGCCGCAACCGCGAAACTGTCCGCACCAGCCATAGGAACGATTTTTGGATGCCCGTGTCCGTCAAGTTCCGGCACGTCGCGACGTGGCGCCCAGGAGGCAGGCCCGACACCATCCATCATCGGATCGCCCGTGGGT
>CAYGQQ010000025.1:0-35761 GCA_964352105.1 uncultured Rhodobacterales bacterium
GGATTTCCCAAAGCATGATGTACCACGGACCCTCGCCACGGGTCTGACCGGCTGCCACGTAATCGCGCGTTTTGATGTCGAGCACCAAGCCACGCACGATCCGGAACACAGTGGGTGAGTTCACGAAGACCACTGAGACGAACACGATCAGGATACCGCTTTCGATATCGAACATATCTAATCCCGGCGGTAGGAAGTTGATCGGCGTGCCGGGTTGCGAGATGGTCGACAAATAGAGCGAGCCGCCAACGATCAGCACGGTCGCCACCAGCACGTTGCGCTTGGTTGTCTGCGTGAAATACCTGGAGTTGAACAGGATCACCAGGAAGACCAGTGGGAACACAAACAAGAACATCGCCATATAAGTAGGTAATCCCGTCTGTACGATCTCGGGCGTGACCAGCAGGTAGAACAGCAAGATCACCGGGAAGGCCAAAACCAGGTTCGACAGGAAGGACAACACTGTGTCCAGTTTACCGCCATAGTAACCCGCAGGCAGGCCCAGCGTGATCCCCACCATGAAGGCGAAGACCGTCGCAAGTGGTGCGATTAGCAGCACCACGCGGCTGCCCAGAACCATGCGCGAGAACACGTCGCGCGCCAGGTTATCGCCACCCAGAAGGTAGTACTGGAATAAGTCATCGCCACCGGCGCTGCTCATGGGGGTCCCTGGCACTTTGTTTTTCATGCCGGAGACCTGGAACAGCGGGTCATGTGTCATGATCAGATCGGCAAAGAGCGCCGTGAAAACCCAGAACATGACCAGTGCGTAGCCCACCATGCCGATGGGGCTGTCAAAGAGCTTGCCGTAAAGGCCCAGCTTGCGCTTGTAGAAGACCGACACCACGAAAGTCGTGATTAACGCGATCCAGACGGGTGTGAAGCGGATAAAGATTTGGACGAAAATTTCGCCCCAGTTTAGCGGATCCATTGGCTCTACTCCCTCAAGCTATTCTGATACGAGGGTTAAGGAACACATAGCCGATATCCGATATCAGCTGCGTGACCAGAACCACGAAGACGGCAACAACAGAGCAGCCAAGAAGAAGGTCGATGTCATTATTGCCTGCGGCCTGCACCAACACCCATCCGAAGCCTTTGTAGTTGAACAGGGTCTCCACGATGACGACGCCATTCAACAGCCAAGGGAATTGCAGCATGATCACGGTAAAGGGTGCGATCAGCGCATTTCTGAGTGCGTGTTTCATGACGATGCTGGGAAAGTTTACCCCTTTGAGGCGTGCGGTACGGATATATTGCGCGGTCATCACCTCGGTCATCGAGGCCCGTGTCATCCGGGCGATATAGCCCATGCCGTAAAGCGCAATCGTGATCACCGGCAGGGTAAAGTTGGCCCATGTAATATCATCCATGGCCGATGTGGCGGACCCTTTGAACCATTTCAGCCCAAAGGCGGAAGAGGCAAAGACCGCGATGAATATGACCCCCGACACATATTCGGGCGTCGCTGTTGAGGCGATCGAGAACGTCGATAGCGTCCGGTCGGTGCGCGAGCCTTCGCGCATGCCTGCCATAACGCCCAGAATCAGGGCGGACGGGACCATCACGCACATCACTGCCAGCATCAGCCATCCTGTCAGGCCCAGCCGCTTGCCGATAATGTCGCTGGCATCTTCCTTGAACACCGTGGAATAACCCCAGTCGCCTTGCAGAACCCCGCAATATCGTGGGGCATCCTCCGGGGCCTGTTCGCGCCCGATGCACCGCCCCGTTGTTTTACCCTCGTCATTGGTGAACACATGCCCGGGCAAAACGCCAAGCCATTGTCCGTATTTGACAGGCAGGGGCTGCAAATACCCCTTGCGGGTCAAATAACTGGTCACGGCCTCGTCCGACATCCGGAAGTTGCCTTGTGTTTTGGCCAGCTTTTCCAGGTTCGGATAGAGGTTCGTAAGCGAGAAGACGATGAATGTCAGGCAGAGTGCTGTCAGAAGCATCACGCCCAGTCGGCGCAGAATGAAGCGTCCCATAAGGTTCCCTATTGTCTGTCGGTCCGTCGCGTTAGGGCTCTTTTGAGCCTCTTGTCCTGAGGAATTTCAGGGCGGCGGGAGAAGTATTGAAAAGGGCCACACCAAGGTGGCGTGGCCCGTCTCTGTATTGTTTAGGCTGCGTAGCCGTATTTGTAGATCTGTGGCAGATACGCGATATGCATGTCCGCGCCGACGATACCCGGCTTGTAGTGGCGATAGATCGTGCGCCAGTATGGCTGGAGCGTCACGCCTTCGTCGCGCATGATCGTTTGCAATGTCGCCATCACTTCACGGCGCTTGTCCGCATCCGCAATGGAGTTCGCTTCTGCCAAAGCGGCATCAAACTCTTCATTCGCGAAGCCAGCCTCATTCCACGCTTCGCCAGAACGGTATGCCAGACCAAGGATCTGAACGCCCAGCGGACGGTGGTTCCAGTTGGTGGACGAGAAGCCGTATTTGGTCCAATCGTTCCAGAAGGTAGAGCCCGGAATAATCGTCCGCTTCACGTTGAAGCCCGCATCACGCAACTGCGCACCAACGGCGTCAGTTGTGTTTTTGCGCCAGTCATCGTCGATGGAGATCAGTTCGAACTCGTAATCGGCCATACCTGCTTCTTCCAACAACGCCAATGCACCTGCTGGATCATGCTCAAAGCCGGGAACATCTGCATATTCAGGGTGCATCGGGCCAACATGGGTGTTGTCCGCAATGATCCCTTGGCCGGAATAGCCCAGCTCAAGACAAACAGCCCGATCAACCGCTTTCGCAATCGCTTGGCGAACCCGCACGTCAGCATAGGGCGCTTTGCCATCTGCGTCTGTGTAGACTTGGTTCGGACGGATAACGATGGTCGCACCAGAGGCCACTGGGCTCTCTTCCCAGCCAAGACCGGTCATCACGTCAACAAAGTCACCAACGGTTTCATAGAACATGTCGACTTCTTCAGCTTCAGCCGCTGCAACCCAGGCCGCTGGGTCTGTGCCGTAGTCGATGAACTCGAAGCGGTCGATATAAGCGCCTTTGCCAGCGCCGTAGCCCCACCAGTCATGACCTTCGTTGCGCACAACGACGCCTTTGACCCCAACTTCGAGGCTCTCTGGCATATAAGGACCAGTTCCGACCGGATTTTCCAGCATACCTTCAGCAGACCCGTCATGGCTCGCATGGGTGATCGCTGCAGGGTAGTCCGACATACCCGCAATCAGCGTGATGTCAGGGGCTGGCAGGTTCAGAACAACTGTGTGGCTGCCTGTCACTTCGATCGCACCGTCAAGCGCTTTGTTGGTATCGCCATCGATCAGAACCGCGAAACGGCCCGCCATGGAGTTACCCTCGACGTCTTTGTCACACCAGCCAGCGATATTACGCGCAACATCTTCTGCGGTGAAATCGTCGCCATTGTTCCACTTAACACCCTGACGGACGTTCAATGTATATTTTGTGGCGTCTTCGTTGACTTCCCAGCTTTCCAGAAGCATCGGCTCAAATGACCCGTCGGAGTTGTACTCCACGAGATATTCCAGCCAGCCCGCGGTGAAGAACGCGATCTGTGTCCAGTCATATGTGCGCGGGTCTTTCAGCGCGCGGACTTCCATTTGCATGCGGATCGTCCCGCCTTGCTGTGCATGTGCGGCAGCGGCGGCAGGCTTGGCACCGATCATGCCGTAAGCAGCTGTCGTGGTCACGCCCAGCGCGGTTGCGCGCGTCATGAATTCCCGGCGGTCCATTTTCCCGTCCAGGCATTCCTTGGCGTACATCTTGGCAGCCGAATGGACCGGCAAGCCGTTGATGGTTTGTTTTGTCATGTCTGTTCTCCCTGTCGACGTTGACATTATTTTTACGTGTGAGAGCTTTTTCGCATCTCTTCAGAGTTCTTATCTTCAGGCGACGTCTATTGTCCCCAGTGCGCCCTGAACAACGATCCTCCCCATATATGAGGTGAGGTCAACCAATGGAATCGGCAATTCTAGTTAGGTTTGCGACATTAACCTGCAACAATAGTGACATGCGAAAGCTTTCTTCAAGTAAACTACTGAAACGGAGCGACCTGCTTTCGGGCCTTCCGAAACGCCGAAGGGCTCTGGCCGGTGTGATTGTGGAACGCGCGCGTAAAGTAGGCGGCGGAACTGAAGCCGAGATCCTTCGCGATGGACTGTATCGGACGATCTGACGTCGCAAGCGCGTCGCAAGCGGCATGAATAACGCGCTCTTGCAGCAAGGCGGAGGCGGGTTTGCCAACAGCATTCTGCGTCAGGCGCGTCAGATGGGTCGGCGTAACTTTCAGGTCTGCCGCAAATTCGCCCAACGACTTGCCGTCGCGATGCCCGATGGACACGACACGGCTGAAATTGCGCAAAACCTTGTCGGATTTACGCAGTTTCACATCAGGTTGCTGGTCGCGCATCCGGTCCAGCCAGACAGAGATCATCATGATCTGCGCATGTACGGCGCGATGCTGCCCAGTGCGCACATGACCCAACTCCCGCGACAGCGCATCGATCATTGCTGTGAATTCTGCTTGCGCCTGTATTCCTGGCACCTTGATCAAGGCGGGCAGGTCTGGGAACCGAAAGTCTTCTGTGTCAGGCAGGCGCAGGAACATGCCTTGCGGCTGGGCGAACATCTCATAGCTAAAGAGCGCATCTTTCGGAATATAGACGACCGTGTTGGCCCCGATGCCGCGCATCTTGCAATCCAGCATGAACCGCCCTTGACCCCGGGTGATCCAGAAGAGGACAGGGTGATCGAAAGACTGCGCTGTGTCCGAGCGCCATGTCTCCCGACGCTGCGCCGTCAGCATCGAGGCGACGCTCGTGTTCCGTGTCACGAAACTCGGATCCCGGCGATGTTCTGCGCGCTGCGCAAGCTCGGTCCCGTCAAATTCAAAGCTCATGTAAATACTCGATATCTGCCACCATCCGTGCGCGCGTTGACCCGCACATCTTCCCCCGAAGACGCCCCAATTTTGGCGCTTTTTTGACACAATTGCAAAGGGTTCTGATTTTTGGATCGAAGGCGCCACACCTAGCGAACACACCTATTGGGGCCGCTACATATGCTCAAAGACCGGCTGCATCGATTCGCGCCCAGGATTTCATTCTTGCGTTAAACCAGGTTCTTTGACGTTTCGCGTATTGCCGCGTGGCAATTGTGGCGGCCGTTATTGCGTCCTCCAAAGACATCTCTCCGCGCAGATGTGCCATCAACTCTGGCGCACCAATAGCCTTGGCAGAGGGCAGGATGGGGTCCCAGTCCTGAGCGACGGCGGCCACTTCGTCCAAAGCACCGTTTGCCAACATCTTCTCGAACCGCTGAGAGATGCGGGGCGACAACCAGTCTTTCGGCGCATCAACCACCAGTCCAAATGCCTCAGACAGCGGCAGCAACGGGGCGGGGGTGTCATCCTGCCAGGCAGCCAGAGACTTGCCTGTGGCCTGCAACACTTCCCACGCCCGCTGGAGCCGGGCGGGATTGCGCGTATCGATCCGGGCGAAAGTCGTAGGGTCGCGGACCTGCAAATCGTCAAACAGTTGCGCGGGCGACATGTCACTGGCTTGCGCGCGAACCTCAGCAGGGATTGGCGGAATATCCGCCAGCCCCTCTGTCAGCGCTGTAAAGTTCAAACCGGTCCCACCGACAATAATAGGGCGCACTGACCCGTCCAGATACGGGGCCACATCGCGCAGCCAATGCCCGGTCGAATAAGGCGTGCGATAGTCCACATGCCCGTAAAGCGCGTGCGAGGCTTGCGCCAATTCAACCGCATCGGGGCGCGCGGACAGAACCTGCCAGCAATCAAACACTTGCAACGCATCTGCATTTACAATCACGCCACCTGCGGTTTGCGCAATCCGGATGGCCAGTGCGGATTTCCCCGACGCCGTCGGCCCTGCGATCAAAATGGGACGTGCCGCTGGTATATCTGCCAGAACCTGATCAATCGTGGAAAATACAGCGCTGGACATAAAGGATGTGGCCTCAGGGTTGCGATATTTTGCGCGGAGATGTGCGCACGTTGGCCGATACTCAGTTGTATCTCAGTGCGTTTTCCGACATTTTGCGCACAATTTGCAAGCCTGCGGGCATGTAACCAGAAATCACAACCATAAGAGTCCCTGATATGACCGACAGCGCCGAGACCCAAGCCAAACCCACAACCGCCTATAAGCGCGTTATGCTAAAGATCTCCGGGGAGGCGTTGATGGGCGATCAGGGCTTCGGGCTGAACCCTCCCACAGTGGAGCGGATCGCGCGCGAGGTTCAGTCCGTGCACGATATGGGCGTAGAAATCTGCATGGTCATCGGCGGCGGCAACATATTCCGGGGCCTGCAAGGCTCTGCCCAAGGGATGGAGCGGACCACAGCGGACTATATGGGCATGCTGGCCACCGTGATGAACGCGCTGGCGATGCAATCGGCGCTGGAAGCGTTAAACGTGCACACGCGCGTAATCTCGGCCATAACGATGAATGAAGTGGCGGAGCCCTATATTCGCCGCCGCGCCGTGCGCCACCTTGAAAAGGCGCGCGTTTGTATTTTTGCGGCCGGCACCGGCAACCCCTATTTTACGACCGATACAGCCGCCACGCTGCGCGCCTCCGAGATGAAATGCCAAGCGATCTTCAAAGGTACCAAAGTGGATGGTGTCTATGACAAAGATCCCGCCAAACATGGCGACGCAAAGCGCTATGAAACCGTGTCTTATGACGATGTTTTGGCCAAGCGCCTTGGCGTCATGGATGCCTCCGCTATTGCGCTGGCACGCGACAATGATTTGCCGATTATTGTCTTTTCCCTGGACGAGCCCGGCGGATTAAAGGGGATATTGGCCGGTGAAGGAACCTATACAATCGTGAAGGACTAGGGCTATAACTGCCGCAATCTTGCCAAAACTCTTCTGTATTTGGCGCATAGAATTGAAATATCTATCTAAATTTGTACGTTGGAACATACCGCGGCAATGTGAACGAGGACAGTTGGGGCGCTTAAATGGCTGAAGATTTCGAACTTGATACAGATGACCTGCAACGGCGTATGGACGGGGCGATGGCCTCACTGCGCACTGAATTCGGGTCTTTGCGGACCGGGCGCGCCTCGGCTTCCATGTTGGAGCCGGTGCAAGTGGACGCCTACGGGCAAATGACCCCGATCAACCAGGTGGGCACGGTAAACGTGCCGGAGCCACGGATGGTGACGATCAATGTCTGGGACAAGGGACTTGTCGGCAAAGTCGAAAAGGCCATTCGCGAAAGCGGCTTGGGCATCAATCCGCAACTTAATGGCACGATTATCATGTTGCCAATCCCGGAGCTGAACGAGGAGCGCCGCCGAGAGCTGACCAAGGTCGCAGCGAGCTATGCCGAAAACGCCCGCATTTCCATTCGCAATATTCGCCGGGATGGTATGGACCAGATCAAGAAAGCCAAGGCAGACGGGATGTCGGAAGACGACCAGAAGCTTTGGGAAGCGGAGGTCCAGGACATGACCGACGCGCAGATCAAGGCGGTCGATGCCGCATTGGACACGAAACAAGAAGAAATCATGCAGGTGTAACCCTGACGGCCGCCCAGCGCGGCCCTTTTTGTTTCAAAATTGAGGATGCCCGATGGCTTTGAACAAAGCGACCGCCAAAAAGATCAAAACTCCGCCACCGTCAGATGGTCCAAAACATGTGGCCATCATCATGGACGGCAATGGACGTTGGGCCACGCAACGTGGCAAACCGCGCCTCTTTGGCCACCAGGCCGGGGCGAAACGGGTTCGACAAACCGTTTCCGCTTGTCCGGAGCTTGGCGTCAAGTATCTGACAATATTTGCCTTTTCGACGGAGAACTGGAAGCGCACACAGACGGAAGTCTCCGGTCTCATGGCACTGTTCCGGCGCTATATTCAGCGTGAAGCCAGCTATCTGCAACGGCTGGGCGCGCGGGTGCGGTTTATCGGCGACCGGGCAAAGCTCGACAAGAAATTGCAAAAACTCATGCAATATCTGGAAGATCTGACAGCAGAAAATGACCATGTGCATTTGACGATTGCGCTGAATTACGGCTCCCGTGATGAAGTGACCCGTGCCACGCAACGTCTGGCCGTGGAAATCGCCGAAGGTCGTCTGAGCCCTGATCAGGTCGACAGCGAAACGCTTGCGACATTCCTCGATACCTACGTTCTGCCAGACCCTGATCTGGTCATCCGGACCTCAGGTGAGGCGCGGATATCGAACTTCCTGCTGTGGCAATCGGCCTATGCGGAGTACGAATTCATCGACACGCAATGGCCCGATTTTACACCGGATGTCTTTGAGGCTGTTGTTCGTCGCTACGGAAAACGCGAACGGCGCTTCGGCGCGGTTCCAAGCTAAGCGCGCCGAGCCGGATGTGAGCCTGCCCGACGACAAATTCTCTGATTTAGCGGTCCGCCTGTCTTCCGGCGCGGTTGTCGCGGTTGTCGGCATCGGGGCGATGTATCTTGGTGGCGCCTTCTTCCTGGCCTTCGTCACACTCATGTGCGGTGCTTTGGTTTGGGAGCTTGCCCGGATGCTGGGCGGTGGCTCTCGGACCGCGCTGATCCTTGGGGCAGGGGCCGCCGCCGCCTTCATGGCCGCGCGTTTGCTGCCTCTCGGGGTCGGTTTGCCGTTCGTTTTGCTGCCCGCGATTGCAGGTATCGCGCTGCTTCCAAAGAACCGGACGCTCTACATCATCTTTACCGCAATGATCGTGATTGCGTGTTACGGGCTCTCGCTTCTCCGCGATGATTTTGGGTTTATCTGGATGCTCTGGCTGGCCCTCGTCGTTATTGCGACCGATGTTTTTGGCTATTTCGCAGGCCGTATTCTGGGCGGTCCGAAATTCTGGCCCCGGGTGAGTCCAAAGAAGACCTGGTCCGGAACCGTCGCAGGCTGGATCGCCGCTGGTATCATCGGCGTAATTTACACGAGGTTTCCAGGTGTAGGGATTGAAATCATTGGTATTTCCATCGCAATCTCGATGGCCTCGCAAATGGGCGACATCTCTGAAAGTGCGATGAAACGGAAGATGGGCGTCAAGGACAGCTCCAACCTTATTCCCGGCCATGGTGGCGTGTTTGACCGGTTCGACGGGATGCTTGGAGCCTCTGTGTTCCTGCTTTTGATCGAGCAATTGGTGGATTTCCCACCTACGATCATTCCGCTAGGCTAGGCTATGCGCAAAGTTTCGATATTTGGGGCGACAGGCTCAATCGGGGAAAACACCGTCGATCTGATCCTGCGCGAACCTGAGAAATACGATGTGGTGGCGCTGACCGGGGGGCGAAACGTCGCGCGCCTGGCCGAACAAGCCAAAGCCTTGAATGCCGACCTTGCCGTCACGGCCTTTGAGGATTGTTTGGCCCCCTTGCAAGACGCGCTGTCGGGCACGGGAATTCAGGTCGCCGCGGGAGAGGTTGCCATCGCAGAGGCTGCAGACCGTCCCGCCGATTGGTTCATGTCCGCGATTGTGGGGGCTGCGGGGCTGGTTCCCGGGCTGTGCGCCTTGAAACATGGCACGACACTTGCGTTGGCCAACAAGGAAAGCCTTGTCACTGCCGGGCCTTTGTTGCTGGCAGAAGCCAAGAAACACAATGCGAGGGTGCTGCCTGTAGACAGCGAGCATTCCGCCGTGTTTCAGGCCTTGGTTGGCGAAGATATCACCGCCGTGGAGCGCATCATAATAACAGCCTCCGGCGGCGCTTTCCGCGACTGGCCGCTTGAGGCGTTGGAGAAAGCGACCCTGGCTGAGGCGTCCTCCCATCCCAATTGGGATATGGGGCAACGCATCACCATCGATTCCGCCTCGCTTTTCAACAAGGCAATGGAACTGATTGAAACCAAAGAATTCTTTGGCATCAATCCAGATCAGATTGAGGCAATAGTGCATCCCGAAAGCCTGATCCACGCGCTTGTGGGCTTCAAGGACGGCGCGCTAATGGCCCATCTCGGTCCGCCCGATATGCGCCACGCGATCGGCTATGCGCTCAACTGGCCGGAACGCGCGCATCTGCCCGTGTCGCGCCTCGATCTGGAACAGATCGGATCACTAAATTTCCGCAAAGCCTGCGAGACCCGTTACCCAGCTTTGAAAATCGCTCGGTATGTCATGCAAACCGGGGGGCTCTCCGGGGCCGCGTTTAACGCCGCGAAAGAGCAGGCGCTGGATGGATTCATCGCCGGGCAGATCGGTTTTCTGGAAATGGCACGCATTGTTGAGCAAACAATTGATCAAATTGAAACCCAACATGGCCTTAGATGTGACATGATCACGCTTGATAACGTGCAGCAGATGGACCATCTCGCTAGACAGGTTGCTGCGGAATTGATCCAAAAGAAGATAAAATAGAAGGCGAGAGCACATGGAATTAGTCGGGATGATCCCGTCATTTGGTGGATTGATCGGAACGCTGGCTGCGTTTGTCGTAGCCCTGAGCGTGATCGTCGCGATCCACGAATATGGTCACTATATTGTCGGTCGCTGGTGCGGCATCCATGCGGAAGTGTTCTCTCTTGGTTTTGGGCCGGTGTTGTTCTCGCGGGTTGATAAGCGCGGCACGAAATGGCAGTTCGCTTTGTTGCCGTTCGGCGGTTACGTGAAATTCCTGGGCGATGCGGACGCTGCCAGTGGCAAAGACCCTGATGCGATTTCGAGCCTTAGTGACGCAGACCGCAAGCGCACCATGCATGGTGCTGATCTGTGGCGCCGTGCGGCGGCGGTTGCGGCGGGTCCTGTGTTCAACTTCATCCTGTCCATTATCGTTTTTGCTGGAATTTTCATGTTTCTGGGCACCTCCGGGGACAAGCCGATTATTGGCAAAGTCGCCGATTTGCCGGGCAATGAAGAAGCATTTCAGTCCGGGGACCAATTGCTCTCTGTGGGCGGCGTTCCGACCCCTGATCTGGCGACGTTCTACACTGTCGCCCGCGAGACGGAACCAGCGGAAACTGTGGAGTATGTCGTCGATCGCGACGGTAGAGAGCTGGAGTTTGAAAGCGTCTTCCCGTTTCCGCCTGTGCTGGGTCAATTGTCCGCACGTTCCCCAGCTATAGATGTCGGGATGGAAGTGGGCGACGTGATCGTGTCGTTGGACGGCAAGCCCGTCTACGCCCTGAGCGAAGTTCAGCAAGCCGCGCAAGAGGGCGCAGGCGCGCCGATGGAGCTTGAGGTTTGGCGCGACGGGGAGATTTACTCCGTGACGCTGTCGCCCTTGAAACGTGATCTTCCAACTGATGATGGTTTTGAGACTCGCTGGCTGATCGGATTTACCGGCGGTCCGTTTTTTGAAACACCAAAAGAAACGCTCGGCATCGGAAACGCCCTTTTGGGCGGCGTGCAACAGACCTGGTTTGTTGCAACCTCAAGCCTGTCGGGCATGTATCATATGATCACCGGGGCAATCAGTTCTTGCAATATTCAGGGACCAATCGGGATTGCTCAAACCTCTGGCGACATGGCTTCGCAAGGGTTGCAGGAATTCATCTGGTTCATCGCCGTTCTGTCGACAGCCGTAGGCCTGTTGAACTTGTTCCCAATTCCGGTTTTGGACGGCGGACACCTTGTTTTCCACGCTTATGAGGCTGTCACAGGCAATCCACCAAGCGACCGCGCGTTGCAGGTTTTGATGGCGGGCGGCTTGGCTTTGCTGCTGTCACTGATGCTGTTTGCGCTGTCCAATGACCTTTTCTGCCCCTAATTCTGCCCCATTGTTGACACAAAGATCTGCGATAACTTCGATTGTCCTCAACAAGGTTCGAAATCATGCAGTTGGTACAGCACGGATATAAAGGTTTGAAGCTTCTCGTTCTTTTGAACTGGGACCGTGTTCTTTGGCCATGTGCAATCGCTGCGGGCCTTTATGTTGGCGGTTGGACCGTCGGGCTTTAGTCTCGCGCCGGCTTTTAGGGATTCAACGCCCGCGGCCGCGCATCACGCTCAAAACAGCGCCAGAAAGCATAGACCCGCCTGCGGGTCTTTTTTGCGTTTGAGCCTTTTGACAACCCCGGCGACTCCGTCTACTCAAGTTCATAAGAAAAGTTGTATTGCGGGGGCAGACCATTGGATTTTACGAGTTTCAGAACAGGGTCGACAACTGCGCGGCGAAGCCTGTCCGCACTTCTTTTGCAAACACTGGCGATTTCGCTTCTTGCCGTGTTGCTTACGGTTTCAAATGCAGCCTTAAAACCGGCCTATGCCCAAAGCTTCTCGGTCAACACGATCACGATTGAAGGCAATGAGCGGATCGAAGACGCCACCGTGCTGTCCTACCTGAATTTCGAGCGCGGTGCGCGGGTCAGCGCAGCACAGCTCAACGACGCTTTTCAAAGCCTTCAGCGGTCGGGTCTGTTTTCAAGCGTAGAGCTTGTGCCCGCAGGCAGCACATTGATCGTTAACGTGACTGAATATCCAACCCTGAACCGGGTTAATATCGAAGGCAATGAGCGGCTCGACGATGAGGTGCTGCGCCCCCTGATCCAATCGCGCTCGCGCAGGGTCTATAACCCCGCCACAGCAGAAGCCGATGCCGCAGCAATAACAGATGCCTACACGCAGGCCGGACGCATCACCGCGACTGTCACTCCGCGCATCATTGAGCGCAGCAACAACCGCGTCGATCTGGTGTTCGAGATTGCCGAAGGCAGCGTCATCGAGGTTGAGCGCATCAGTTTCGTCGGCAATCGCAACTATAGTGACCGCCGTCTGCGCCGCGTGCTTGACAGCAAGCAAGCCGGCCTGTTTCGCGCAATTGTCGGGCGTGACACCTTTATCGCCGACCGGATCAATTTTGACCGTCAATTGCTTCGGGATTTCTATCTGTCGCGAGGGTTTGTGGATTTTCAGATCCTGTCTGCCACGCCAGAACTGACCCGCCAGCGCGACGCCTTCTTCATCACGTTCAATATCCGCGAAGGCCAGCAGTTCAAATTCGGGGAAATCACAACGACAAGTGATCTGTCTGAGATTGATCCGGACGAATTTCAGGCTGTCTCTCGCATCCGCCCAGGCCAGACCTATTCTCCGGCAAAGGTTGAAAACACCATCACCCGGATGGAGCGCCTTGCCGCCCAGAAGGGCTTGAACTTCATCCGTGTTGAGCCTCGGATCGACCGCGATGATGCAGGTGTAATTTTGAATGTCGAATTTGCCGTCACCCGCGGCCCGCGTGTTCTCGTGGAACGGATCGATATTGAAGGCAACGCCACCACGCTGGACCGCGTTGTGCGCCGCCAGTTTCGCACTGTCGAGGGCGACCCGTTCAACCCCCGTGAAATTCGCGATGCAGCGGAACGCATTCGGGCGCTGAACTATTTCTCCACTGCTGATGTGAATACGCGGGAAGGGTCCGCTCCAGATCAGGTGATCATCGATGTTGATGTCGAAGAAACCACGACCGGCTCGCTTGGCTTTGGGGTCAGTTACGGCTCCGAAAACGGTGTCGCGTTCAATGTCAATTTCTCGGAGCGGAACTTTCTGGGGCGGGGTCAGCGCCTCCGGTTTTCGTTTGACACCGGATCAGACAACCAAAATACGTTCTTCTCGTTTGTAGAGCCTGCATTTCTGGGGCGTGATTTATCAGCGGGGATAAATCTGAGCTATCAGACAACTGACAATCAGTTTGCTGATTACGCAACGGAAGTTATTGGGTTTCAGCCAAGCCTTGGGTTCCCTGTAAGCCCCAATGGCCGGCTTGAGTTGAATTTCCGGGTGCAACAGGAAGAGATCGCAGATGTGGCGGCGACCGCCTCGCCGATCATTCAGCGCGATGCCGGGAAATATAAGTCTGCGTCGCTGGGGTATAACTACAGCTATGACACAAGGCGGACCGGCTTGGATCCGACCTCCGGCATTCTGTTGCGGTTTGGCCAACAGTTGGGAACGTTCGGGGGCGACCGCGATTTCATCAAAACAACAGGTCTGTTGTCGGCTCAAAAGGCTGTGGCCCAAGAAGAAGTGACCTTACGCGCCACCTTGGAATTCGGCGCGCATACATCACTGTCCGGTAATTCGCTGGTCACGGAACGCTTCTTCTCAAGCTCGCGCATTATTCGCGGCTTTGACAGTGCTGGCATCGGCCCTCGTGATCTGGATTCAGCGGGCGGTGATCCGCTGGGCGGCAATTACTTCGCAGCCGCGCGGTTTGAGGCCGAATTCCCCGTAGGTTTGCCAGAAGAATATGGCATCACCGGCGGTGTGTTCTTCGATGTGGGCTCCGTCTGGGGGCTGGATGATACGGCCGGGACTGTTGGCGCGAACCAGCCGGGCGGTATTGTTGATGATGGCTTCAATCTGCGCTCTACCATTGGGTTTTCCGTGTTCTGGAACACGCAAATCGGACCGCTACGTTTGAACTTCTCACGTGCTTTGGTTTCTGAAAGCTATGACCGTGAACGGACGTTCGATCTGACGGTCTCCACGCAGTTTTGATGCGCCTCGGACCTTACCTGCGATACGGCGCACTTGTTGCGCTGGTCGCGGGATCATTCAACGTGGCGACTGCACAGCAGACCTCCGCGCAGCAGGGACTGGTCCAGCAATCACCTGTCCTGACGCTCAACCAGGAAGCTCTCTATCGGAACTCCTTGTTCGGTGCGCGCGTGCAGCGCGATCTGGAGCAAAAGTCACGTGAATTGGCGACGCAAAACCGCGAAATTGAAGCGATCCTGACGGAAGAGGAACAAAACCTTACGGTTGACCGCAAGACTATGGAGCCTGACGCCTTTCGCGCGCTGGCCGACGAGTTTGACACCCGCGTCACCGAAATCAGGCGCGCCCAAGTTCTAAAACGTGACGCGATCCAGCAGACCGCAGATAACGAACGGGCGCGGTTTTACGAACTGGCCTTTCCTGTGCTGTTGCGGCTCGTGGAGGAAACGGGCGCTGTCGCGATCCTCGACAATTCTGCTGTGATCTTCTCGGTGCGCAATATCGACATCACGGAACGTGCGATCCGCGAGGTGAACCAAGCCATTGGAGACGCTGCCGTGCCGCAGGTGCCGGAAAACATCCCGACACCCCGCCCGGACGGCACAAGAGACCAAGCGACAGGCGATGACCCAGCCCAGAAATCCGAGGACTAGGCTTGCCTTTTGGCCTCACTAACGACTTAGTATTGGCCACAGAAACTGGTGAGTGCGCGGCGATCACACGCGCCCCATGATTGAGGACGACATGACAACGACCACCGCAGATATTGACCTGATCCAACGGATCATCCCACACCGCTACCCGTTTCTGCTGATCGACAAGGTTGTCGATATCGAGTATGGAAAATCTGCCGTCGGCATCAAGAACGTCACCTTTAACGAGCCGCATTTTCAAGGGCATTTTCCCGGCGCGCCTATTATGCCCGGTGTCACAATTATTGAGGCGATGGCCCAGACAGCAGCTGTTATGGTTGGTGTGACGATGGACATGGCTGACAAGGATTTGCTGGTGTATTTTATGGGAATTGACGGCTGCAAGTTCCGCCGCAAAGTGGTGCCGGGTGACGTGCTGAAAATGCATGTGCAAGCGACCCGCGGCAAACCCGGCGCGAAGGTCTGGAAGTTCAAAGGCGAAGCGACTGTTGATGGTGAAATGGCCGCGCAAGCCGAATTTACCGCCATGATGGACTTACCGGCGGAGGCTGGATAACCCTCGTGGCCGTTCATCCTTCTGCAATCGTCGAGCCAGGCGCGCAAATTGATCCAGACGCAACGGTCGGGCCGTTCTGCATCGTCGGCGCTGATGTTTCGCTGGCCAAGGGCGTGGTGCTGAAATCCCATGTTGTCGTGACCGGCAAGACCTCCATCGGAGAAGACACGATCGTCTGGCCTTTCGCCACGATCGGCGAAATTCCGCAGGATCTGAAATTTTCCGGTGAGGAAACCCGGCTAGAGATCGGCGCGCGCAATCGCATCCGCGAAGGTGTCACCATGAATACCGGCACGGAAGGCGGCGGCGGGCTGACCAAGGTTGGCAATGATTGTTTGTTTATGACCGGGGCGCATGTCGGCCACGACGTTATTGTTGGCGACCACGTGATCATGGCCAATCAGGCGGCTCTGGCTGGCCATTGCATCGTTGAGGACCGCGTGATCATTGGCGGGCTCGCTGGTATCCACCAGTTTGTGCGGTTGGGACGTGGTGCCATTATCGGTGCGGTCACGATGGTTACCAACGATGTCATCCCCTATGGTCTGGTACAGGCACCACGGGGCGAGTTGGACGGGTTGAATTACGTAGGCCTCAAACGCGCAGGCGTGGCGCGTGAGGACATCACCGCTTTGCGGGCGGCCTATCAGATGCTGCGCCAAGGTGACGGTGCCTTTCAGGAACGTGCCTTGCGCCTGCGCGACGAAACCGACAGCGCATATGTGCATGAAGTGGTCGATTTCATCCTTGGAGCAAGCGACCGCTCTTTCCTGACACCGCGCTAAGGAGGGGCAAGATGCTGGCTCTGATTGCCGGGGAAGGCCAACTGCCAACGATCGTGATGGATGCGCTTGACCGCGCAGACACGCCGTTTCGGCTTTGCGAGGTTGAAGGTCACGCCTGCGAAGGTCGGGCAGGGCGCCCCGTCTTGCGGTTCCGGGTCGAAACCATCGGCAGCTTCATACAACAGCTCAAAGATTTTGATGTCGATCAGGTCTGTTTTGCCGGTCGCGTCGTGCGCCCATCCCTAGACCCGTCCAAGCTTGACGATGCTACCAAACCGCTGGTGCCCCGCATGATGGCCGCCTTGCAAGCCGGAGATGATGGAGCTTTGCGGGCAGTACTGGGATTCTTTGAGGAAGCAGATATCGAGATCGTTCCGGCCCACCAACTGGCCCCGGAACTGATCCCGGCGCCGGGTGTTTACAGCGCTGAGACGCCCGATAAACAAGATGAGGCCGACGCAGATCGTGGCGCGCAGATCATTCGCGCAATCTCCGCCGCCGATATCGGACAGGCCTGCATCGTGGCACGGGGGCAAGCCTTGGCGGTCGAAACCATTGGCGGCACAGACTGGATGATGCGCTCGCTGTTGCGCGCGCCGAAAGGCCTGCGCGAGAAGGTGGCGGAGCAGGTCTCGGACTGGACCGATCCGCTTGGCGTGGTGGCTGATTATATGACCGGCTCGGGCAAAGGCGACCCGATCCGCCTTGAACGCGATCCCGACTTGCCCGGCAAAGGGTTGCTGCTGAAAGCGGCCAAAAACAATCAGGATATGCGTGTAGATGTGCCGACGGTCGGGCCGCAAACCGTGCGCCGCGCTGTTCAGGTCGATCTGCGTGGTATCGTGATCGAGGCCGGACGCGTCATGGTCATTGATCTTGAGCACTGCATAGAGCTGGCCAACCAACACGGCCTGATCTTCTGGGTCCGCGACTGAGATGGCACTCCTAAGGCTTTATCTGATCGCAGGCGAACCATCGGGCGACAAGCTGGGCGCGGCGCTGATGGCGGGAGTGAAAACACTCTCCCCGGAGGTCGAATTTTTCGGCATCGGCGGTCCTTTGATGCAAGCCGAAGGTTTAAGTTCTCTGTTTCCCATGGAAGAGCTCAGCGTCATGGGCATCGCCGAAGTCCTGCCGAAGTTGCGCGGGCTGCTCTCGCGCCGCGACGAGACGGCAGAGGACATACTTACGAAGAACCCCGATGCACTGATCACAATCGACAGCCCGGATTTCTGCTTGCGGGTGGCGCGTGCCGTGAAGGCTCGTTCGGATGTGCCGACCTTTCACTATGTGGCCCCGTCGGTCTGGGCCTGGCGTAGCAAGCGCGCCGACAAGATGCGTGGCGTGATCGATCATGTGCTTGCGTTGCTGCCCTTTGAGCCGCCCTTTATGCACGCCGCCGGTCTGGGTTGCGACTTTGTAGGGCACCCGGTGGTAGCAGAGCCCGTGGCATCCAAGACCGATATCGCGGCGTTCCGAACGGCTCACGGGTTGGGCGACGGGCCTGTTTTGCTGGCACTGCCGGGCTCCCGAATGGGGGAGGTCAGCAGACTTGCCCCGGTCTTCGGCGACACCATCGCGAAACTTCAGGCAAGCGTCCCGAACCTTCGTGTCATCGTGCCAGCGGCGGGCGCGGTCGCGGATAAAGTGGCAGAGCTTGTGCAAAGCTGGCCCGGCGCGCCGCTCGTACTTGATCCGCGCGACACTTCCCCACAAGACGCATCTGCACGTAAACACGCGGCCTTTGGTGCGGCAGATGTCGCTTTGGCGGCGTCGGGGACCGTGTCGCTGGAACTGGCCGCCAGCGAGACGCCGATGGTTATTGCCTATGATATGAACTGGATCTCATGGCAGATCATGAAGCGCATGGCCAAGATCGACTCTGTAACCTTGGTTAATCTGGTTTCCGAGACCCGTATTATTCCGGAATTTCTGGGCGACGCGTGCAAGCCCGAAAAGATAGCGCCTGCCTTGCAGGGCTTGCTAAATGATGATCAGCAGCGAAACGCGCAAATAGACGCCTGCAAACTGACGATGGAACGCCTTGGCAAAGGCCTGCAGCCACCCGGGCTACGTGCGGCGCAAGCGGTCTTGGATGTTATTGCGGCGCGTTCGTGAACTGCGCGACCTGCCCAGCGGTCAACTCAGCCAATTGATCAGGCGTTAACGCAAAAACATGATGTGGCGTGCCTGCCGCCGCCCAGACCGTTGGGAACTCCAGCAGCCGCGGATCAATGAAGGCGCGGATCGGGTTCAGATGTCCAACGGGGGATACGCCGCCGATGGCAAATCCGGTCTGCGCGCGGATCAAAGCCGCATCCGCCTTGCCCAACGGCTCGCCTGCGCAGACAGCCGCGCGCGCGTCATCGACCCGGTTGCCACCTGCGGTTAAAAACAGGATGGCTTTGCCCGACGTTTCCCCCTTGAAGATGATCGACTTCACGATCTGGTCCAAGGCGCAGCCAGCGACCTTGGCGGCTTGCGCAGCGGTGTGGGTATCACTGCCGGTTTCCATGATCTCATAGTCAAGCCCTGCTGCATCCAGCGCCGCTTTCACACGTTTCAGACTTTTGCTCATGACCACTCCGGTTTGCTGGGTGTTTTGTGCGAAATCACGCGGCGGGATGCAAGAAGCAGTTGACGCATTCAGACGGGGCTCTCATCCTGAGGCATGGGTTTTTCAAATCAGATCAAGGCGATGCCGATCCCCTACGCGGCCGAGCGTGGGCAAGAGGCGGCCACGCACTTTCCCGATATGCCGGAGCCGTTTCGCAAGCTCGTCGCAGGCACCGCGGGGTGTTCGCCCTATCTTGCAGGTCTGCTGCGGCAGGAAACCAATTGGATCATGCGGTTGGACGACGAAGGCCCCGAGGCTCTGTTTCAGGACATCATGGAACTCACGCCGGAAACCCATGATCTCGCGGCGTCCCTCAGACAAGGCAAACGCCGTGTGGCGTTGCTTTCGGCGTTGTGTGATCTGGGCGGCGTGTGGTCGTTGGAACAGGTAACCGCCGCCCTGACCGATTTTGCAGGCCATGCCGTCGATATCGGACTGAAGCACCTTCTGCGGGCCGAAATTACCCGTGGAAAACTGCCGATGCTGACACAGGACGATCTGGACACGGCGGGCGGGGTGAGCATCTTGGCGATGGGCAAGATGGGCGCGGGGGAGCTGAACTACTCCTCCGATATCGACTTGATTTGCCTGTTTGACGAAACACGGTTTGAGCCTGACGACTATCACGACGCGCGGGCAGGCTTTGTGCGCATAACACGGCGGCTTATGTCGCTGATTTCTGAGAATACCAAGGACGGATATGTGTTCCGCACCGACCTGCGATTGCGCCCCGACGCCTCTGTGACGCCCGTATGCATCGCGATGGAAACGGCGGAGCGCTACTATGAAAGTGTCGGGCGTAATTGGGAACGCGCCGCCTTCATCAAGGCGCGCCCCTGTGCAGGAGATATCAAGGCGGGTACCGCATTTCTTGAGCGGTTAACGCCGTTTATCTGGCGCAGGCACTTGGATTTTGCGGCCATCGAAGACACCCATGACATGCGCAACCGAATTCGCGACCACAAGGGCCTGCACTCATCCGCGATTGAGGGTCACAACGTCAAACTTGGGCGCGGCGGCATTCGTGAGATCGAGTTTCTCACGCAAACGCGGCAACTGATCGCAGGCGGGCGCGATGCGACGCTGCGGGCGCGTGGCACGTTAAACGCGTTAGCCCAATTGGCGGATGCCGGGTGGGTGGAGCCTGATGCCGCGCAAGGATTGACCACGCAATACCGTGCGTGGCGCACGGTCGAACACCGGTTGCAAATGATCGGTGATGCCCAAACCCATGATCTGCCCAAAAGCGATGCTGATTTTGAACGGCTGGCCTGTTTCATGGGGCATACTGACGTGGCTGTGCTGAAATCTGACCTGCTCGACAGAATCGCCGATGTGACGCGGCTAACCGACAGCTTCTACGCGCCGCTGGAAAGTGACGAAGCCGCATCACAGGCCGAAATCCAGACCTATCTGGAAAAATGGCGCAGCCTCTCAGCCCTGAGATCGCCTCGTTCTGTCGCCATCTTCCGCAGGCTGTTTCCCAATATCCTGCAACGCCTGAACGCCGGCAAAGACCCCGATGCGGCGCTCTCCGCGTTCGAGCGGTTTTTGGCGGGGCTTCCGGCTGGGGTGCAAGTGTTTTCGCTGTTCGAATCCAACCCTGATCTGGTCGATTTGTTTGTCGATATCTGCACCTCTTCGCCCGAGCTTGCCGAATACCTGTCGCGCAACGCACAAGTTCTGGATGCCGTGATCGCCGGTGATTTCTTTTCGCCATGGCCCGGCACTGAAAGCCTGACCGAAGATCTGGCCGCAATGATGGCACGGGCTGACAGCTATGAGGCGCGATTGGATCTAGCCCGGCGCTGGCAGAAGGAATGGCATTTCAGGATATCGGTCCATTTCCTGCGTGCAATTGTCCCGGCCCAAGAGGCCAGCGCACAATACGCCGAGCTTGCCCAAGCCGTGGTCGCGGCACTTTTCCCGGTGGTCACGGCAGAGTTTGCCCGAAAGCACGGTGCACAGCCGGGGCGCGGGGCCGCGGTTCTGGCCATGGGATCGCTTGGGGCAGGGCGGCTAAGCTCCCGGTCTGATCTTGATCTGATCGTGATTTATGACGCTCAGGACGCTGAAATCTCGGAAGGTCCCAGATCACTGGGTATCCGACCCTATTTCGCCCGACTTACCCAAGCGCTGATCACGTCGCTTTCGGCACCGACCTCCGAAGGCAAGCTCTATGATGTCGATATGCGGCTCAGACCATCGGGGCAGTCGGGACCGGTCGCGACCTCCCTGCAGTCCTTCACCAGCTACCAGAAAACAGAAGCCTGGGTGTGGGAGCACTTGGCACTAACGCGCGCCCGCTGCATCGCCGGTGACGCGACCCTGTGCAAAGACGTGGAGGCCGTCCGCGCGCTGGTTCTGCAACAAGGTGCATCCCGCGAAAAGGTCTTTTCCGAGCTGACAGAGATGCGGGCTCGGCTGGTCGCCGCGCGTCCGGGGACCGAAGACTGGAACGTCAAGGATGGCCCCGGCGGGTCCCAGGATATAGAACTGTTTTCGCAATCCGTAGCATTGCTGTCAGGCGCGCTGTGCCACACGATTAGTGATCAGCTGGAGACCGCTGCCAAAGGTGGGCATCTGACAGAAGCGGACAGGGATCACCTGAACCATGCCTATGATTTGTTTCGCAATCTGCAGATGTCGGCGCGACTTCTAAGTGATGGTGCGTTGAAACCCCTACACCTGTCTGTTGATGGTCAATCAGTGCTGTTGCGGGAAACCGGAACGAAAAGCTTGGATGAATTGCACCAAGCACTCGCTACATGTCGGAAACAGGCGGAAAAAGTGATAAATTCGGTTCTGACGGAATGAGAAACCCGTGTTAGGCGAACAGTGTTGACGACAGAAAAGGCGGCACAAAATGACGAAAGACAGCAACGATCCCAAAGGTTTGATCCGCGAAGCGTACCGCATAGAGGGGATCACGCTTGGCGAATGCCGCTCCATCTTTCTGGATTGGGCTTTAACACTTCCTGATGGAAGCAATACCCACGATGCAATCAAGGCCGTCCTTGTGACGTATGCGGAAGGTGAGGCTGACCATCCGATGACCTCCGTTCTGAACGAAGGACTGGCGCAAGCCCCGCAGCCGAAACGCCGCGGGGGTCGCAAGGGGCGCGTTGCGCCGAACTAGGCCGAATTACTCGGAGGTTTCTTTGACCGCATCAAACCCAGCGGTGAAGCCGGTTAAGGAAACCTTCAATTTTACTGTCTGATCCGGCGCCTGCGCGGGAACGATTAAGATATTTGCCGCCGAACCAGCTTTGAAGCCTGCGATATCCGCGGCCGTCAAACCGATACGTGAAAAACACCCCTGTTCCGTGCAGAACGTAAACGGGTAAACCTTTGCGTTTGCGGTATCAACCGACAACCGTAGTTGCTGGGTCAAAAGCGTGCCCAGCGGCGTTACGATCGTTGCACCCGCCGCAAGTTGATCATCGTCAGGCAAGCTGAACAAGTTGATCTCTGCCACGGAATTCCCCTGCTCGTCCTCAAGCAACTGATACAGCTGACACAGGTCCTTTTGACCCTCGGGGGCTTTGATACAACGCAACTCCCAATCGCCATGGATCGATTTCACGAAGGTCTTGCCGACATCGCTGACCTCTGTGCCAGTCGACAACCCATCAGCACGCTCCTGAGTGGTCGGAGCCTCTTCAGCGTCGGTGGTGGTGTCTTGCGCAAATGCGGGTATTGCCGTGCTGAGCGCAAGGATCGTGGTCAATGTGGTGGCAAACATGTTGAACTGATTGAACATTCTATATCCGTTAGTTGCTGCGGAGCGGACCCCGGTTGGCTTCGTTTATCACGGTGCTTCGGGCATGTCAGGTGGGATTTTCACACAAGCCCGCGATGAACAGATTGTCGCCACCGGTTCGGGCGCGCTAGAAACATGCGCAGCAAATATTGGTAGGAAACCTACCCCTGAAATTAGAAAAAGGGCCCGCGAAGGACCCTTTCTCAATTTCTCTCCCTGTCGGACTGACCGACTTATTGAGCAAACGATAGGACATGCAAATTTAACGGTCAACTATGTTTATGACGAGAACCACAAAAAGTGATGGACGAAACTTTTTGCGCAAAAACTTGGCATTATGCGAAAAAATGGCCGTGCCAAGATGACACGGCCTAGTCAGACAGGGAGGAAGTTGGCCGCAAGCAGCAGAACGCTCGCGCCAACAGGAACACTCTGGCATAGAAGTGTTAACAATGTATGTTCAGGGCCAAAGGGATGTGGGGCCCCAACCAATTAGGCCAGATCAGATCAGGATAGATGGATGACACAAGTAGACAGTATTTTTGCAGGCGGCGGTGGCGAGGATTATGCACAGAAGCAGTATCTTTTGCTCAAATACGCCAACCGGCACGGATTGATCGCGGGTGCGACAGGCACCGGGAAAACCGTGACGCTGCAAATCCTGGCTGAAGGGCTGTCAAAGGCCGGCGTGCCGGTCTTCATGTCCGATGTTAAGGGCGATCTGTCGGGCCTCGCGGCAGCGGGATCGGAAAGCCACAAACTGCACGGTGCCTTTATGGAGCGTGCCGGTAAAATAGGCTTTGACGACTACACATATGAAGCTTTCCCGGTCACGTTCTGGGACCTCTATGGCGAAAAGGGCCATCCCGTACGCACGACGGTTTCAGAAATGGGTCCGCTGCTTCTGTCGCGCCTTCTGGAGTTGAGCGAAGCGCAGGAAGGGATCCTCAACATTGCGTTCCGCGTCGCTGATGAGGAAGGCTTGCCGCTTCTGGATTTGAAGGACCTGCAATCGCTTCTGGTCTGGATCGGTCAAAATGCCAAACAATTGGCCTTGCGGTACGGCTTTGTCTCTTCAGCCTCAGTCGGCGCGATCCAGCGCCGTTTGCTGGTTCTGGAAAACCAAGGCGCCGCGGAGTTCTTCGGAGAGCCTGCACTGGATCTGGAAGATATGTTCATGACTGACGCCAGCGGGCGCGGCCAGATCAACATTCTTGCCGCCGACAAACTGATGAGCGCGCCGCGCCTTTATGCGACGTTCCTGTTGTGGATGCTAAGCGAACTGTTCGAAACCCTGCCTGAAGTGGGCGACCCTGATAAACCCAAGTTTGTCTTCTTCTTTGATGAGGCGCATTTGCTGTTTGACGGCGCACCGGATGCGTTGGTCAACAAGGTCGAACAAGTCGCCCGTCTGATCCGATCCAAAGGGGTGGGCGTGTATTTCATCACGCAACAGCCCTCTGATGTACCTGACGACATCTTGGGTCAGATGGGCAATCGTATCCAACACGCGCTCAGGGCCTTCACACCGAAAGACCAGAAGGACCTGCGCCGCGCGGCTGATACCTATCGCCCGAACCCCCGCTTTGATGTTGAAGACGCGATCAAGGAAGTTGGTGTGGGCGAGGCTGTGACGTCGTTTCTGGTCAAAAAGGGTATGCCCGGCATTTCCGAGAAGACGCTTATTCGCCCGCCGTCATCTCAGCTGGGGCCGATCACGGCAATTGAACGGCAAGCCGTGATCAACACCTCGCCGGTGGCCGGAAAATATGAGGAAGCGCTGGACCGCAACTCCGCCTTTGAGATGCTGCAGAAGCGCGCTGAAACCGCCGCCAAGGAGGCGGAAGAGGCCGAAAAGCGCGAAGAAGAGCTGGAAACGCGCGAACGCGAATACCAGACCGCGCGGCGCTATACCGGTAAGAAAGTGACGCGGTCCTCGTCCAAAAGTACAACCTCGCAGCGCGGCGATTCCATTGGGACGGCGTTCGCCAAATCCATGATGCGTTCGATCGGGACCAAAGCAGGCACAGCGATTGTGCGTGGCGTCATGGGCAGCTTGTTCAAGGGGCGCTAGGCCCCACCGCGCTCATCCACTTTCGCGGCGTCCCAAAGCGCGTCCATCTCTTGCAGGTCGGATTGCTCCGGGGTTTTGCCTTTAGCGGCCAGCTTGGCCTCCACCGCTTCGAACCGGCGGGTAAACTTGGCATTGGCGGCGCGCAAGGCGGCCTCCGGGTCGATCTTGAGATGCCTTGCAAGATTGGCCATCACAAACATCAGATCGCCAAACTCCTCTTCAACCTCCGCCGGTGTCAGGCTCTCGCGCGCCTCTGTTAGCTCCCCGGCTTCTTCGATAATCTTGTCCAGAACCTGATCGGTCGAAGGCCAGTCGAACCCGACCCGTGCGGCGCGCTTTTGCAGCTTCACAGCACGCAGAAGCGCGGGAAGACCGATGGCCACGCCATCCAGTGTGCCTTGCTGCTTCTTGCCGGCACGTTCCGCGGCCTTGATCTTCTCCCAATCGGCGGTTTGCTGATCAGCTGACTTGTCGCGGCTGTCAGAACCGAAAACATGCGGGTGTCGCGCGACCATCTTGTCAGAGATCGCCTTGGTGACAGAGGCAAAGCTGAAATGACCCGCTTCTTCGCCCATTTGCGTATGGTAGACCGTCTGCAACAGCAAATCACCCAACTCGCCCTCAAGCTCCGCCCAATCATTGCGTTCGATCGCATCGGCGACCTCATAGGCTTCCTCAATCGTGTAGGGCGCTATGGAGGTGAAATCCTGCTCAATATCCCACGGACAACCGGTGTCAGGATCGCGCAGGCGGCGCATGATTTCCAGCAGCCTCGGCATGCCGCCATTGGGGTCATTGATCAGATCAGACATTGCAGTGCCTTTCGGTTTGCGCGAGCATGCCAGCGTTGTGCCAGAAGGAGCAAGCGCATGCCAGTCATCAACAGAATTGCCTGGATGAGCGAGCAGATGACCGCGTGGCGTCGGTATTTGCATCAGCATCCCGAGCTTGGGTTTGACTGTTTTGAAACAGCCAAGTTCGTGGTGGAGCGGCTGCGCGAGTTTGGCATAACGGAAATTCACGAAGGCATCGCCAAAACCGGGCTCGTGGCGATCATCGAAGGGCAGGGGACGGGTCCCACCATCGGTCTGCGCGCTGACATGGACGCCTTACCGATAGTGGAAGCAACAGGGGCCGATCATAGCTCAACCATCCTCGGCAAAATGCACGCCTGCGGCCATGACGGGCACACGGTGATGTTGCTGGGGGCCGCGAAATACCTGGCGGAGACGCAGAATTTCTCTGGCCGGGTCGCGCTGATTTTCCAACCAGCCGAGGAAGACGGCGGCGGTGGTGGTGTCATGGTTGAGGAAGGCATCATGGAGCGGTTCGAGATCGCAGAGGTCTATGCGCTGCACAACGCACCCGGCATCCCTGCGGGTCATTTCTACACAGATCCCGGTGCAATTATGGCGGCAGTGGATGAGGTTCGCTTTAAGATCACCGGCGTGGGCGGGCACGCCGCCTATCCCCATGAGGCCGTCGATCCGATTGCAGCCGCCGTCAGCCTGACGCAGGCGTGCCAGACAATTGTGTCGCGCAACCACAAACCGACCCGTGATCTTGTTGTCTCCATCACGCAGATCCACGCAGGCACGGCCTCAAATATCATACCGGAGACCTGTTTTGTTGGGGGTACGGTACGCAGCTTCGACCCAGATGACCGTGACATGGCGGAACGACGCATGTTGGAAATTGCAAAAGGTCATGAAGCTGCCTTCAACGTCAAAATCGACGTGGAGTATGAGCGCGCCTATCCCGCCACGATCAATTCGCCCGAAAAGGCCGAATTTGCCGCAGAGGTCGCGCGAGGTATCGTGGGCGATGACGCCGTAAACGCGCAGTCAGGCCCTGAGATGGGGGCGGAGGACTTCGCCTATATGCTGGAAAAGCGGCCCGGCGCATATCTGTTCATCGGGCAAGGCGACACTGCCGCGTATCATCACCCGGCTTTTGATTTCAACGACGAGATCGCGCCCACGGGGGCGAGCTTCTTTGCGAAATTGGTCGAAACGGCGCAGCCGGTGGCGAAACCTTAAGCCAGCGCCTGATAATTCCGGTCCCCATAGAGCAGCGGCTTGCCGTCGGTTTTGGTGATTTTTCGCACGGCTCCGATGATGACGTGATGCGTACCAACCCGTTCCTCGGAGATCAGAGAGCAATCAAAGCTCGCAAGCGCAGAGCTGAGCGAGGGCGCACCCGTCTCAAAGCGTTCAAAATGTCCTGCGTTGAACTTGTCGCTGCCGAGCATATCGGTGCGGGACGCGAAGATATTGGCAATCTCGGCCTGCGCGGTGTTGAGGATATTGACGCAGAAACACCCGTTTTCGAGAATCGCAGCCGCCGCGGTCGTCTCGTGATGCAGGCACACCAGCAACGTGGGGGCGTCGCCATCCGCCGCAACACTGGTCATCGCGGACACAGTCGCACCGGCACGCCCGGCTTGCCCGTCCGTCGTCACTATACTGACGGAGGATACCAGCGCGCTCATCGCGTCGATAAATTCAGCTCTCAAGCTCATAATTTCTGCCTGCCGAGGGTTGTTGCGTCTTTCGCATCCCACCGGGATACGCGCAAGTGTTGCATTTTTTTTGAGGCTAGCTCAGGGTGTAATTTAGGGAATTTTACGGCAATGCAACTGTTATTGCGCGAAGAATAACAAGGGTGAGAAATTTTGGCCTTAAGTGATGCAGAAAATGATGCAGACAACGCACTGACGCGGGACGGCTTTCGGGGCCATTCCTTTGAAAATGCCTTTGGTGGGGTGTTGTCGTTCATGCGTCGGACCTACACCAAGGATCTAACCGGCGTCGATCTTGCCGTGACAGGCGTGCCGTTTGATCAGGCCGTGACAAACCGGCCTGGCACCCGGCTGGGTCCACGCGCGATCCGGGAAGCCTCCACCTTGCAGCCTTGCGATCCGCCCTACGGGTGGGATGTCGATCCTCTGGTCGAATTCAACGTCGCGGACTATGGTGATTTAGCGTTTGATTACGCGGACATACCAGCCTTTCCTAAAGCGCTGACCAGCCATATCTCTGGCATCTTGGCTGCCGGTGCCGGATCATTGGTCCTGGGCGGGGATCACTATATATCCTTTCCGATCCTGCGCGCCTATGTGGAAAAGTTTGGGCCCTTAAGCCTATTGCAATTTGACGCGCATTCAGACCTCTGGGCCGACGACAATTTCGACCGGATCGACCACGGGACGATGTTCTACAAGGCGGTCAAAGAAGGTCTGATCGTGCCCGAACGCTCCGTCCAGGTGGGGATTAGGACTGTGGTGGCAGATCAGATGGGGTTTAACGTTATTGACGCCCGCGAGGTCCATGAGATCGGCCCCACAGAGACCGCCAAACGCATCAAATCGATCCTGGGCGATCATCAGACCTATCTGACCTTCGACATTGACTGCCTTGACCCAGCCTATGCCCCCGGAACCGGCACACCCGTCTGGGGCGGGCTGAGTTCCGCACAAGCGGCGCATATCTTGCGCGATCTTGCCGGCATTAACATGGTGGGTGGCGACGTCGTCGAGGTCTCACCCCCCTTTGATGCAGGCAACATGACGGCCGTGGCAGGTGCCCATGTCGCGATGGAGCTGATGTGTCTATACTGTCATAACCTCAAGGAGCGCCGCTGATGCCTAACCAACCCGTTTCCGGCAATGATCTTGCCCGTTTTGCAGGCTCTGGCACCTTTATGCGTTTGCCGCGCGTGGAGACGGCTGAAGGGCTGGATGTGGGCTTTGTCGGCATCCCCATGGATCATGGGGCCAGCTGGCGTTCCGGCACCCGGTTCGGGCCGCAACAATTGCGCAATGAAAGCGCGATGATCCGGCCCTATGGCGTGCAAACTGGGGCGGCACCGTTTGATGCACTGCAATGCGCCGATCTGGGCGATGTGGCGATCAACACGTTCAATCTGCGCGAAAGTATTCGCATAATAACAGAGTTTTACGACAATATCTTAAAATATCCGGTTAAGCCGATGACCTTGGGCGGGGACCACACGATCACCCTGCCGATCTTGCGGGCGATTGCCAAGAAACACGGGCCAGTCGGGCTTGTCCATGTCGATGCCCATGCGGATGTGAATGACGAGATGTTTGGCGAGCGTGAGACCCACGGCACCGTGTTCCGCCGCGCCTATGAGGAGGGTCTGCTTGATCCCAAGCGGGTCTGGCAGATCGGCTTGCGTGGCACCGGCTACACCGCTGAGGATTTCGATGAGCCGCGCGATTGGGGCTTCAATCTGGTGCTTGCTCAAGAGCTTTGGCACAAGAGCACCGCGCCATTAGCCGCTGATATAAAAGCGAAAATGGGTACTGGGCCGGTGTATATATCTTACGATATCGACAGCCTCGATCCTTCGATTGCGCCCGGCACCGGGACGCCCGAAATTGGCGGACTGACAACTCCGCAAGCGTTGGAGTTGATCCGTGGCCTGCGTGGCCTGAACATTGTCGGGGCCGATCTGGTCGAGGTGTCGCCGCCCTATGACCCGTCGGGCAACACCGCGCTGACCGGTGCCAATATCATGTATGAGATGCTGTCGGTCCTGCCGGGCGTTCCGTACCGGTAGTGTCACACAGGCTTCACGATTTTCTGTTACCGAGCTTTCCAATCTAATCAGGCCACAACTATGAAGCTTCTAAAATCCAGCGCCACAAGCGAGATCAGCTACGCCCATTCTGCCAAATCCAAGGGCGGTCGCGCCCTGATCCGCACCATGGAGAACGCCACTGGCAGGCTCCGCCTGATCAAGCGCGCGAAAGGGTATGAGGATCAGGTGGCAACCGGGGCCGATTTCTGGTCGGTGATGACGGACCGCTATGGCCTGTCGCTTGATATCATCAGCGGCTCTCTGGATGACATTCCTAGTACCGGGCCGCTTCTGACCATCGCAAACCACCCATACGGAATACTCGACGGGTTGATGATGGGCCATATCCTCAGCCAGACTCGCGGTGATTTCCGCATCCTCGCGCACAGGATTTTCCGCAAAGCCCATGAGATCGATAAGATCATCCTGCCCGTCAATTTCGACGAGACCAAAGCCGCCGTCGCGCAAAACATCGAGACACGCAAAACCGCGCTGAATTATCTTGGCGCTGGTGGGGCGATTGGCATTTTTCCGGGCGGGACTGTGTCGACCTCCAGCAAGCTTTTTGGGCCAGCGATGGACCCTGTTTGGCGCACGTTTACGGCCAAACTGATCAGCAAATCCGACGCGCAGATCGTGCCGATTTACTTTGACGGGGCGAATTCACGACGGTTCCAGATCGCCAGCCACGCCCATTACACATTGCGCATGGCGCTGCTCATCAACGAATTCAAGCGCCGCGTTGATGAGCCCGTGCGCGTGGCCATCGGCAAGCCTATCCCGCGCGAAGTGCTGAACAAATATGCGGGTGACCCGAAAGCAATGATGGATTTCCTGCGCCGGGCGACTTATGAGCTGTCTCCAACGCCCCTCCGATCTTTTGGATACGGGTATGAGTTTGAAGACAAGCATAAGGTAAAAGCGGCGCAGTAAATGGCCATCGGGATTTTTGACAGCGGATTGGGCGGCTTGACCGTCTATGACAAGGTGTCGGCACGTCTGCCGGAACAGCCTGTCGTCTATTTTGGCGACAGTGCGCATGCGCCTTACGGTGTGCGCGATGCCGATGACATCTATAACCTGACCTGCAAAAGCGTGGAGCGGTTGTGGGACGCGGGTTGCGATCTGGTGATCCTGGCGTGCAATACTGCCTCTGCGGCCGCGCTTAGACGGATGCAGGAAGCGTGGATCCCGTCAGACAAGCGCGTCCTTGGCGTTTTCGTGCCGCTGATCGAGGCCCTGACGGAGCGGCAATGGGGCGACAACTCCCCCCCGCGCGAAGTCGCCGTAAAACATGTGGCGCTCTTTGCCACGCCCGCGACTGTTTCCAGCCGGGCCTTTCAGCGGGAGCTGGCTTTCCGCGCCATCGGTGTCGACGTCGAGGCGCAACCCTGCGGCGGCTTGGTCGACGCTTTGGAAGACGGCGACGAGATTCTGGCCGAAGCGCTTGTGCGTTCCCATGTGGAAGCGTTGAAGCGCCGTATGCCGCACCCGGAAGCCGCGATTTTGGGCTGCACCCATTACCCTTTGATGGAAAACGCGTTCCAAAAGGCTCTGGGTGGGGACGTAAAGGTGTATTCTCAGGCCAGTCTGGTGGCCGAAAGTCTGTCAGATTACCTTGACCGGCACCCCAATATGCGAGGCTCTGGGACGGAAAACCTGTTTCTGACCACGGGCGATCCGGTGTCGGTGTCCGACAAAGCCACACAGATCCTCCGACGAAAGATCGAATTTCAAGCCGCCTGATTGCGGGCGGAATTGCTTTGTTCTAAACACCGCTAAATTTGATCGGAAATATCATGACTAAAAACATCGCCATTCTCGGCGCGTCTGGCTACACCGGCGCAGAACTCGTCCGGCTCATCGCCACCCATCCTGACATGCAGATCAAAGCCTTGTCTGCGGATCGCAAGGCTGGCCAGCCCATGGCGTCGGTCTTCCCACATTTGCGTCATCTGGACTTGCCTACGCTTGTGAAAATCGACGAGATCGATTTCTCGGGGATTGATCTGTGTTTCTGCGCCTTGCCGCATAAAACCTCGCAGGATGTGATCGCCAAACTGCCACAAGATCTCAAAATCGTTGATCTGAGCGCGGATTTCCGGCTGAAAGACCCCGAAGAATACGCCAAATGGTATGGCAATCCCCACACCGCGCTGGCGCAACAATCAGAGGCGGTTTATGGCCTGACCGAGTTCTACCGCGACCAGATCAAGACCGCGCGGCTTGTCGCGGGTACGGGCTGTAATGCAGCAACGGGTCAGTTCGCGCTACGGCCATTGATCGAAGCCGGTGTGATTGATCTTGACGAGATCATTATTGACCTGAAAACCGGTGTCTCCGGGGCAGGGCGGTCATTGAAGGAAAACCTTCTGCACGCGGAGCTTTCTGGCGGCACAAACGCCTACGCGATCGGAGGCACGCACCGGCATCTGGCCGAGTTCGATCAGGAGTTCTCTGCCATTGCAGGCAGGCCCGTCAAAGTTCAGTTCACCCCACATCTGTTGCCGTCGAACCGGGGTATTCTGGCGACCGTCTATGTCAAAGGCGACGCAAAAGTGATCTATGACACCTTGTCTGGTGCCTACGCTGATGAGCCATTCATCGAGATGCTTCCGATGGGCGAGGCACCTTCCACCCGACATATCGCAGGTTCGAACTTCGTCCATCTCGGCGTAACGGCTGATCGGATCGACGGGCGCGCAATTGTCATCGCGGCTCTGGACAATCTGACAAAAGGTTCATCGGGCCAGGCATTGCAAAACGCCAATCTGATGTTAGGTCTTGAAGAGACTGCGGGTCTGATGTTGGCCCCGCTCTTCCCGTAGAGGTCGTCGATGAAGGGTCTGAAAAAGCAACGCCGTATCCAGATTATTCTGGTCGCTGCCGTGGCACTTGCCGTCTCGACCGCGCTGATCGGCTATGCGATGCGCGACGGGATCAACTTCTTCCGCTCGCCCACCCAGGTAGTGGAAAAGCCGCCAGCACCGAACGAGACATTCCGCATCGGCGGCTTGGTAGAGGAAGGCAGCCTGACCGCGACAGAGGACAACAAGATCACCTTTGGCGTTACTGACGGAAACGAGACCGTGTTGGTGGCCTATCAAGGCCTGTTGCCCGATCTGTTTAAGGAAGGTGAAGGCATGGTCGGCACCGGGAAATACATTGACGGCGTCTTCCAAGCTTCGGAAATTCTTGCAAAACATGATGAAACCTACATGCCGGTCGAGGTCATAGACGCGCTGAAGGAACAAGGCGTGTACAAGGAACCGGACGGTACCTAAGGCGTCCATTAACCAAATTTAGCCAGCCTGCTCCCGACCTATAGGGAGTTGCGCCATGCAAACCGTTCAAGAAATTGCCAAGGAAATTCTGCGCCGTGAAGGCGGATATGTGAACGATCCGGACGACCCCGGTGGGGCCACAAATCACGGCGTGACGATTCACACGATGCGCAGACTGGGCCTTGACCTGACCGACGACGGGCAGGTGACGGAAGCCGATGTCCGCGCACTCAGCATCGCGCAAGCGCTCGATATTTTCATCACGCACTACTTCGAGAAACCTGGAATTGCCTCCTTGCCAGAGCCGCTTCATGCCACGGTTTTTGATATGTATGTGAACGCAGGCTCGAACGCGGTGCGTATTTTGCAACGCTTGCTGGTGGATATGGGGCAGGACATCGCGGTCGACGGCCAGATCGGGCCGCAAACGATCAAGGCCTGCTACCATGCCTTTGATGAGGCGACTGATCACATCGTCGATGCCTACGGCATCGCGCGCCGGAACTACTATTACCGACTGGCCGACCGCCGTCCGACATCCCGCAAATATGCGCGGCGTCGCGATGGTGGCAAAGGCGGTTGGATCACGCGGGCAGAGGAGTTTATCTCGCCCTCTTACCACCTCTCACAGGCACAACATAAAGGGCGGGTTGCGGCATGGGGATAATCTCGACAATTCTCACCGGTGGGGCGACCGCTTTGGGCAAAACCGTGCGCGATGTTTCGGAAGTGTTTCGTCCCAACGCGAACCGCCAGATGGAGCTTCAACACGAAGTCTTCGCGGAAGCGCTCGCGCAATACAGCGCAGAGTTCGCAGCCCCCGGAACGAACTGGTTCGACTCCCTGATCAACGGGCTGAACCGAATGCCGCGACCGATGCTGGCCCTTGGCACGTTGGGATTGTTCGTCTTTTCAATGGTGGATCCGGTGGCGTTTTCGACGCGGATGGAAGGGCTGGCTTACGTGCCGGACCCGCTGTGGTGGCTGCTCGGCGCGATTGTCAGTTTCTACTTCGGTGCGCGGGAGCTGCATTATGCTCGGCGCTCACCGAAACGCGCACGGACAACACCTGCGCGCATAGCGGCGTCAAAACAGCCTCGCCTGACCGAAGATCCCGGCGACAACCCTGCGCTGACGGCTTGGCACCGGAACAAAGGCTCGTGATTGGATAAAAATTGGCGGAGTGACGGAGGGTTTCCCTTTTCCCCACCATCCCATGCGCTATCCTACGGCCATAATGCAAAGGGGCCCGCGCAATGCAATATGACACGATCCGCCTGTCCGTTCGAAACAACATCGCCATTTTGGAGCTGAACCGCCCTGAACTGATGAACGCGTTGAACACGCAGATGCGCGCAGAGATTTTGCACGCTGTCAAAGATGCGCAAACCAAAGCACGCGCCTTGGTGATCACCGGGAAGGGACGTGCCTTTTGTTCGGGTCAGGACCTTGGCGACGCCACATCAGCAGCGCGCGTCGACCTGGAACGCACCTTGCGCGACGAATACGTTCCCATGCTGATGGCGATTTATGAGTGCGAAATCCCAACGATTTCAGCCGTGAACGGCCCGGCAGCAGGGGCAGGAGCCAACTTGGCACTCGCCGCAGATGTGGTGATCGCGACGGAATCAGCAGTGTTCTTGCAAGCCTTCACCCGCATTGGCTTGATCCCGGATGCGGGCGGTACGTATTTCCTGCCGCGCCAAGTCGGCCTCGCCAAAGCGATGGGGGCCGCGTTGTTTGCCGAACCCGTTACAGCGCAACAAGCCAGCGACTGGGGCATGATTTGGGAGGCGGTCCCGGACGCGACGTTTGAAACCGCCTGGAAAGACCGCGCGGCGCATTTGGCCAATGGCCCGACCGTTGCGTATCAGCGCGTCAAGAAAGCGCTTCGGGCAAGTTTTGAGAACGATCTGGAGCGCCAGTTGATCCTTGAGGCGAAACTGCAAGGCGAATGCGGCAAGACCCATGACTTCAGGGAGGGCGTTCTGGCGTTCCTCGACAAGCGTGCCGCCAATTACGAAGGCCGTTAAGGAAGGCCTTTAGGCATGCTCCCCGGTGACAATCGCATCTGCAAAGGCGTGGTTCTTGTCGCGGTGTCCGGCCTCATCGGCGCGGATCACGATGACCACGTCACGCAGCCGCGCATCTTGCGGCAAGTTCCAGTAGTCGATTGCGAGCTGCGGGGCAGGGACGTTTTTCACCCGGCCTGCATCAATTTCTTCTAGATATTGCGTGTAGCTGACCACGGCTTCTTCCTCCAGATAACCCACGACACGGTGGGCGGTCTTTGGCATGAAAAGATAAAGCCAGAAGTAGAAATTGTAGAAAATCGCCTGACCAAACATGATCAACAGCCGCTCCATCCGGGAGGGTTCGGCGACCTTGATGAAGGTCATCAGGTGCATCCGCTCGTTATCGGCCTCCTCGATCAACTCCTTGATCCAGCCTTGATCATCGCGAATATGACGCAGCGCTTTAAGGTGCTGTAACAACCCGCCAACCATACCCGGGACCGCTGCGACAGTTTCAAGAACAACCGCCCGGTGACCGTAGCGCTTGGCAAAAAAACGGTCTGCGAATACCCGCAGGAATTTGACGAATTTCAGCGCGAACTTGTCGTGCATATCCTGAGGTTCGTGATGGGCATCAAGCTTCACGTTGACCTCAACCGGGTGAGTTGCAGTCAAGTCTCTAGATGTGTCAGGCATGACAGGTCCTTCGCGGAATTCTTCTTAACATGACCTACAGATAGGAAGCCGCGCGTCCGGTTCCACTATGCTGCACTGCGACATAAAAGCCCAACACGGCACGAAAAAAGGCGCTCCGAACAGAGCGCCTTTTTCATTTACTAATTTAAAACCCTTACCGGTTTTCAATGTCGACATAGTCCCGAAGACCAGCACCTGTATAAAGCTGGCGCGGGCGCCCGATCTTCATGGCAGGGTCTGCAATCATCTCTTTCCACTGCGAAATCCAGCCGACGGTCCGGCTGACGGCAAAAA
>CAYGQQ010000026.1:0-34806 GCA_964352105.1 uncultured Rhodobacterales bacterium
CGGGCAATCTTGCGCTGACCACCCTGCCTTTCGGCGGCATCTATTTTGCAGGCGGCGTCGCGCGGGCTTTTGCGCCGCATTTCGAGGTGTTGGGTTTTGCACAAGCTTTCCGCAACAAAGGCCGCTTCGCCGCTTTCATGGAACGGTTTTCCGTTCAGGTAATCGAGGATGATTATGCCGCGCTGACAGGATGTGCGCGTTTTCTGGCGAGCCGATCACTCGACCGCGTCATAAACTCCAACGACTGATCCCGCAGCGGTGGTAATCCCGAAACTCCCCGAGAACTGATCGGCGGAAGCGCCTCCGAAAAGCTGCCCTACGATGCGGCTGTCGGTGACTGTGACATCCGCACTGGACAGCGTAGAGACGAATTGCACCGCATTTGGCGGCACATCCGTAGGCGCGATAATGAAACGTGCCGTTGGGGCCGGAATATAGCCGCCATCGATGGTGCCGCTGAGCCCATTGTTGGCAACGTCAAAATCCGCGATCAGGGTGATCGTCCCACTGCCAGTATTGCCAGCCGCATCAAAGGTTTCAACGACGCCGTTATACGTCGCCGTCCCGCCCGCACGCAAATCGCCTTTGTCAAACCCGTCTACATGTACAAACACTTTATCGGCGGCACCGCTGGTGTCTCGACCATTGATGAAAAAGGTCTCATCGGCCGCTGGTCCACCGGTCAGGCTGGAGCGCACGGTGACGACGACCGATCCGTCCGCGCTGGAAAAAGTATTTCCGCTGCGGTTTGGCAATAAGGTTCTGACACCGTCAATGTCAACGATGGCAGATTGCTCATCACCGTCGATCAGAATTGCAAAGCTTTCGGTCGTGACAGCCCCGCTGGTCGCGGCAACATCGACATTGTCTTGACGTGCGAAGGTGAACAGAAAGTCCGAACTGGACAGCGATGGCGCAGTTCCCCCGCCGCCACAGGCAGTTAACAAGCTTAACGCAACAGCGGCAGACAGGTTGGACTTTAACACTTCGATACTCCAGGACTCGCAGACACGCTGCTTGAAATCACACGAAGCTAATGATTCCAAGACCGTGGCAATTCGATGTTAACACTTTTTTAACAAAGTGGCCTTTGGGTGCCAAATCTCGGGCGGCTGTTTTAGATGGATATGGGAGTTGCATCAGACTGCGTTGCGTCATGCGCGTAGATCCAGTCTTGCCTGCTGTTCAGCCAGTTCGGTGCCAATTTCGAGGCCGTCCAAAGCGGGCCAAAAAACAGCGGCATTTGCGACATCCCGGCGCGATGAAATAGTCGTAAATTCTGTGCGGATCGTTTCTGAATGGCGCTGGTACGCGGTTTTCGCAGTGCCTCGTAGGCCTTCAAACCCAGCCCCGTACTCGCGACCTGCGCCAAGACGACGGCATCTTCCAGCGCTTGCACGGCCCCTTGCGCCATGGAGGGCAACATCGGATGCGCTGCATCGCCCAACAGAACCACAGCTCCGTCGACCCAAGTGGATAAAGGCGCGCGGTCGTGGAGCGCCCAGCGGAAGGGCTGTTCAGCGGCTGCGATGATCTGCAGCAGCGCATCATCCCAACCGGCAAAATCCTTGGCCAGTTCCGCGCGACTGCCTGGCAAAGACCAACCTTCTTCTTGCCATGTGTCCTGCTCGACGACGCCTACAAAATTCAACGCCTCACCGCCCCTGATCCGGGTGGTCACCGCGTGCTTTCCATCCCCGGCCCAGATGCAGCCGCCGGGGGGCAACAGGTCCTCATCCAGTGCAGCGATCGGGACCACGCACCGCCAAGCAACATTGCCGGTAAAGCGCGCGCGGTCCGGCCCAAGCATCTTTGCGCGGATAGCCGAATGAATGCCATCGGCACCTACGACCAGATCGCCATGCACCCGCTCCGCTCCTTCGAGATAGACGGACGCCCCGCCCTTTTCCTGTACGAACCCAGTAACCTGCCTACCGGTCTTGATCACCGGACCGGCGATCTGACCCAGCCGCTTAAGCAACGCTGCATGAAGATCAGCGCGATGGATTTGGATAAACCGCGCGCCCCAACGCGCCTTGGCATAGCCCTTCATTGGCAGCGTAAAGACCTGACGCCCAGACTTTCCAAAAGCTGGCTGGCCCAACCGCAGCTCTATCGAGGTCGGCTCAAACAATGTGTCTTCAATCAGCGGCGTGACCCCGAGCGCGTCCAACACCCGCATGCCGTTGGGGCTGATCTGCAGACCCGCGCCGACCTCCGCCAGTTCGGCCGCCTGTTCCAGAACTTCGACCTGCCAGCCACGCAAGGCCAAGGCCAAGGCGCTGGCAAGCCCACCAATCCCGCCGCCCACAATGACCGCCTTTTGCGCCATCTAGGGAAGCCTGATCCCACCGTCCAAACGGATCACTGACCCGTTCAGATAGGGGGCATCGAAGATGAAGTTTACCATGTCGCCGAATTCCTTCGGGTGGCCCAAGCGCTTGGGGAAAAGCGGCTGGTTGGCCAACGCCTCCTGCGCGGCCTCCGGCAGGCCTTGCATCATCGGTGTCAGAAATAACCCCGGTGCGATGGCCATCACGCGGATACCCTGCTGTGCCAAGTCACGCGCCATAGGGAGGGTTAACGCGGCAACACCGCCTTTGGAGGCGGCATAGGCGGGCTGGCCCTTTTGTCCATCATAGGCAGCGACCGAGGCGGTGTTGATGATCACGCCGCGCTGCCCGTCTGCGTCCGGCGAATTTTCCTGCATCGCTTCTGCCGCCAGCCGCGCGAGGTTAAAGCTGCCGTTCAGGTTTACGTCGATCGTGGTCTTGAAGCTGTCCAGCGGCAGCGCGCCGTCGCGGCCCACGGTTTTACCCACGGTCGCGATGCCTGCGCAGCTCACGGCACCGGTTATCTTTCCAAAAGCGGACAGCGTTGCGTCCCGCGCTGCCATCACGGAGGCCTCTTGGGTCACATCAGTTTCGCAAAAGATTGCCGCATCGCCGAACTCAGACACCAAGTCCTGTCCACGCGCGCTGTTGCGATCAAGCAAGGCCACTTTGCCGCCTGCGTCCAGAACCGCGCGTGCCGTAGCCTCGCCCAAGCCCGACGCGCCCCCACTGATCATGACAATTTTCTCAAGCATGCCGCCCCCGGTCCAATTTCTGTCAGTTGACCCGCTCAGATGTATCACGTTCCGGGTGGCGGAAAACACCAAGAAGACGCAGAGTGGGTGCAATATTTGCCAAAGGCCTCTTTGATGTCCAAACCACCTGCCCCTCTGATCGAAAACGCTGTCGCACGGCGGATATTTTTGCAGCGCCATGGGTTAAGTGTGTCGCCTGTGGGGGCGCCATCCCTTGCCGACAATATCGTCGGTCTGGGTTTCGTGCAGCTCGATAGCATTAACACCGTGGCCCGCGCCCATCACATGATCTTGCGCGCGCGGCAGCAATCCTACAGGCAAAGCCATCTCGATACGTATTACGCCGGGCGACACCTGTTCGAGCATTGGACCCATGATGCCAGCGTCATCCCGATGACTCAGTTTCCGCAGTGGCGGTTGAAATGCACCCGCGACGCAGAGCTTCTGCGCAAGAGGTACAAAAACTGGCGGCGCGACGGGTTTGAGGCGAAGTTCGACGCGGTTTTGCAACGCATTTCCGATGGTGGCCCCTGTAGTTCGGGCGATGTGGGGGAGGATGAGGAACGCTCCAAGGGCGGGTGGTGGGACTGGCACCCCTCCAAGACAGCATTGGAATATCTTTGGAGGTCAGGCGCGCTAACCGTCACGCGGCGCGAGGGCTTTCGCAAGATCTATGACCTGACCGAGAATGTGATCCCGCCGGAATATCTCAACGCCTATTTGCCCGACGACGAGATCATCGACTGGGCCTGTCACGCCGCCTTGGATCGGCTTGGGTTTGCAACCTCTGGGGAGATCGCAAAGTTCTGGGATCTTGTGACCCCGAAAGAAGCCCGCGACTGGTGTACGGCGCATGTGCAGCGCGGGGATATTATCGAGGTTGATATTGCTGGCACGGACGGCGCGCCCCGCCGGTCGTTTTGCCGCCCCGCGCTTTTGGCCGAAGCCCCGCCTGAGCCCACCGGCCGCATCCGCATCCTGTCGCCGTTTGATCCGGCCTTGCGGGATCGCCACCGGGCCGAGCGGCTCTTTGGATTTCACTACCGGATCGAGGTTTTCGTGCCCGAGCCCAAACGCCGCTACGGCTATTACGTCTTCCCCGTATTGGAAGGTGCGCGGTTGATCGGGCGGATTGATATGAAGTCCCACCGCGACGTGGGCCAAATGCGGGTACGCGCATTCTGGCCTGAGATGTCGGTGAAGATGGGTCCAGGACGCATTGCGCGCCTTGAGGCAGAGATCGACCGCCTCGCGCGTTTTGCTGCAACCCCGGAGATGGTCTTTGAGCCAAATTGGCTTCGCTCCCCCGATGATGGCTGAGCGATAGCGCTCTTAATCGCACATCAAAACTTGCCTAAAAGTTGGGCAACACCGATCCGAAATCCCGAAATTTACAAGCAATCAATTGTATTTCATAGGCAATCAAGCAAGTGTTTGCACTTTGGTAAAACACCGTGTTAGCGTTGGTTAATGGCTGATAAACCTGAATTTTTTGACGAAATGTTTGGTTATGGCGCGGATGTGCGCGCGGCCTATTCAGATTACAACGACTGGTTCTCCTCCGAAGATGTCGCCAACCTGACCAGCAAGTCAGAGCAGGCAGAGGCGTTGTTTCGCCTCACCGGCATCACCTTCAATGTTTACGGCGCAGACGAAGCGGCAGAGCGCTTGATCCCGTTTGATCTTGTGCCGCGCATAATCACGGCCAAGGAATGGGGTACACTTGCGCGCGGGATTGATCAGCGCGTGCGGGCTATCAATTCATTTCTGCATGACATTTACCATCGACAGGAAATCGTCAAATCGGGCCGCCTGCCCGCCGAGATGATCGCAAATAACGAGGCATTTCTGCCGCAGATGATCGGCGTTGCGCCGCCGGGCAATATCTATACCCATATCGTTGGCACTGATCTTGTGCGCGCCGGACCGGATGAGTTCTACGTGCTGGAAGACAATGCCCGCACGCCTTCTGGCGTCTCCTACATGTTGGAGAATCGCGAGACGATGCTGCACATGTTCCCGGAGCTGTTTTCCCAGATCAATGTCCGTGGCGTGGGCCACTACCCACGCGCTTTGCGCCGGTCCTTGTCGGCCTGTGCGCCCGCCGCTTGTGACGGCAAGCCCTGCGTCGCCGTTCTGACGCCGGGCATTCACAATTCCGCTTATTATGAACACTCTTTCCTCGCTGACCAAATGGGCGTGGAACTTGTAGAAGGGCATGATCTTCGGATTATCGATGGCCGGGTCGCGATGCGCACGACGCAAGGCTATAAACCGATCGATGTGCTTTATCGGCGGGTCGATGATGATTTTCTTGATCCGTTGAATTTCAATCCGGACTCGATGCTGGGCGTTCCCGGCATCATGGATATCTACCGCGCGGGCGGGATCACCATTGCCAATGCCCCCGGAACTGGCATTTCCGACGACAAGGCGATATATTCCTACATGCCTGATATCGTTGAGTTTTACACAGGCGAAAAGGCGATCTTGCAGAACGTGCCGACATGGCGGTGCTCGGAGGCGGACGCGCTTGGTCATGTGCTCGACAATCTGGCGGAACTGGTGGTCAAAGAGGTCCACGGCTCTGGCGGCTACGGCATGCTTGTCGGTCCTGCGGCCAGCAAGAAAGAGCTGGAAACGTTCCGCGCCAAGTTGGTTGCGCGGCCTGACAATTACATCGCCCAGCCGACACTGGCCTTGTCCACAGTTCCAATCCTGACGGAATCGGGCCTCGCCCCACGCCATGTCGATCTGCGCCCCTTCGCGCTGGCCTCCCCCAATGGGGTGGAGTTGATCCCCGGTGGCTTGACCCGCGTGGCGCTCACCGAAGGCTCGCTGGTGGTGAACTCCTCGCAAGGTGGCGGGACCAAAGACACTTGGGTTCTGGAGGACTAGGCGCATGTTGGGCAAAACAGCAGGGGGTCTGTTCTGGATGTTGCGCTACATGGAGCGCACGGAAAACACGGCCCGGATGATTGATGCCGGTCTGCGGATTTCGCTAACCAAATCCAGTGCTGCGGAAAGCGAATGGAAATCGATCCTGACCGCGACCGGGCTTTTGACAGCCTATACGGAGGGTCACGACAGTATTCAGGGCAAACAGGTCATTGACTTCCTGCTGCGCGACAAGACCAATTCCGGCAGCGTGATCTCTGCGGTGGAAACTGCGCGGATGAACGCGAGACTGGTCCGCACGGCATTGACACGCGAGGTGTTCGAGGCCGTCAATGAATGCTGGATCACCCTGAACGACATACTGGCACAGCCTGTGCGCGACCAAGACCTGCCGGAGGTTTTGCAGACTATCCGCCAGCGCGCCGCCTTTGTGCGCGGTGCCCTACAAGGCACGATGATCCGCAATGACATTTATGATTTCGCCCGGATCGGCACATTCTTTGAGCGCGCGGATAACGTCGCGCGGATCATGGATGTGAAATACTATATATTGCTGCCCTCGATCATGCATGTGGGGACGGCGCAGGACAATGTTCAATGGGAAGCGATCTTGCGCGCGACGTCTTCCGTGCGCGCCTACCAAACGCTCAACGAAGGGGAATATGATCCGCGTCAGATCGTTCAACACCTGGTTCTCGACAAGCGGCTGCCGCGCTCGCTGGCGTTTTGCTACAAGAAAATTGCGGACAATCTGGGGTATCTGGAAACGGATTACGGCGTGCGCCACCCCTGTCACGACATGGTCGACGAGATCAACAACCGCTTTGCGACAACGACGCTGGATGATATTTTTGACACCGGTCTGCATGAATTTCTGACAACATTTGTGGGTGACAACCAAGCGCTTGGAGCCCAGATTGAGCGTGATTACCGGTTTATGGAATAGCCATGCGCCTGAAGATTTCTCATCGAACGACCTACGCCTATGACACGCCGGTGTCCTATGCGCTGCAACAGCTGCGTTTGCGCCCGAAATCCCGCCCGGGTCAAACGGTGTTAAGCTGGGATATCGACGTTGAGGGCGGCATTAAACAGGCGATGTTTGAGGATGAGCACGCAAATTCCGTCGACCTGATCAGCTTCTCACCGCAGACGACCCAGGTGACCATTCACAGCCACGGCGAAGTTGAGGTCGAGGACCAAAACGGCATTGTCGGACCGCAAAAAGGCTGCGTGCCACTGTGGCTCTATCGCCGCCCCACTTCTCAGACCACGGTTGGGGAGAATGTCGAAAAGCTGTTGTCGACGCTGGCGCGCAAAGACGACGCTCTGGCACAATTGCATGCTTTGTCGGCGCATATTCTGGCCACCCTTCCCTATTCAACGGACCAAACCAACGTAACGCTCAACGCAGAGGACGCGTTGGTCGAGGGTCACGGCGTGTGCCAGGATCATGCGCATGTTTTTCTGGCCGCCGCGCGGTCGCTTGGCTTCGCGACCCGCTACGTGTCGGGTTATCTGATGGTGCAAAACAGTGTCGATCAGTCCGCCAGCCACGCCTGGGCCGAGGCGCATGTGGATGATGTAGGATGGGTCGGATTTGATATTTCCAACGGAATTTCGCCCGATGCCCGCTATGTGCGGGTCGCAACAGGTCTGGATTACTACTCCGCTGCCCCAATTCGCGGGATGCGGCACGGCAATGGTTCCGAAGACCTGAGCGTGCAGCTGCAAGTGCAACAGCAATAAGCCGATTGCGGTTTTGAGCGTTTCAGGATTATTCTGCAACGCAGCGCGACTCTGCGCGAAAAACAGGCAGGTTCTCGTATGACTTATTGTGTCGGTATGCTCCTTAATCGCGGTCTCGTCATGATGTCCGACACGCGCACCAATGCGGGCGTAGACAATATTGCAACCGCCAAGAAGATGCACAGCTGGACAGTGCCGGGCGAGCGCGTGGTGACGATCATGACCGCTGGCAATCTGGCCACGACGCAAGCCGTGATCGGGCTAATTGATGAACGGACAAAAGCGCCCGAAGACCGTAGCCCGTCGATCCTGGACGCGCCCTCGATGTTTCAGATTGCCCAGACCGTCGGTGGCATTCTGCGCGAGGTTATTTCCCAAAACGCGTCGTCCAATTCCGAAGAACAATCAGCCGCAGCCTTCAATGCCACGATGATAATGTCAGGGCAGATCGTAGGCTCTCCGCCGCGATTGTTTTTGATTTATCCGGAAGGAAATTTTATCGAAGCTTCACCCGATAACCCATTCTTCCAAATCGGAGAAACCAAATACGGCAAACCCATTTTGGTCCGCGCTTATGACCCTGAGATGAGTTTTGAGCGGGCATTGAAACTACTGCTCGTAAGCTTCGATTCGACGATCAAGTCAAACCTGTCTGTTGGCCTGCCGTTGGATTACATCACCTATGAAACAGACACTTTCGCGCTGACCCGTCAAGCCCGCGTCGGTGCCGATGACCCTTATTTCCTGTCTGTGTCCAACGGCTGGGGCGACGCGCTTAACGCAGCCTTTGATCAGCTTCCCGATTTCAAATTTTGAACGGCAGAGCCCCTGTTCGCAAAGACCGCGCCAAGCGCGATTGTGATCAGCCCTCCTAGCTCCAGGATCCAGTTCATTTTCAACTGTGCCACACGCAGTCCGATGAACGCGTCAAAATGGTGAAATCCGACCGCACGGACCGCGATGAAGCCGGACAGGAACGCTATGCCAAGGATCGCGGGCCAAAGCGCAACGAGATGGCCGCGGAATTTGTGGGCAAGGGCGAATGTACCGGCAAAACTTACTAGCAGTAGGACTGCAATGAAGACTATTTGGACCTGTCGGCGGTTTTCATACCACCCGTTAGCTTTTGCATGGCACCGCCCAATGGCCGTCAGCGCGGATTGCAGATCCAGTTGTTTGTTTAACGCCAGTGCCGCCAGAACCAGCGCCAAGACAAGCCAAAACCTGCGGCAGACCTTGAGCGGTTGCGTCTTCGCCACGTGCAACGCGGCAAGCGACACCAGCACATAGCCCAGAACCGTCCCCCACCCCAGCACGCTTGGATCGCCAATGCCCGGGGACCAGCGGTTGGACATGCAGCTTTGCAAGGTGCTCAAAAGCTCCATCCTAAGGCGATGGCTGTTGAAACGGCACCCCAGTTGTATCCCGAATGACGCACGCCACGTCACATCTGACCCGTTCAATCGGGCCTGCGCCGGAGGCGATACTTTCAACCATTTGTTGTCCTGCCAATGCGCCGATTCTGTCGGCGGGGATGGAAATTGTCGTCAATGCAGGCTCGATATCACCAGACCCTTTAAAATCTCCTATCCCGATGATCGAAATGTCCAGCGGCACGGACAGCCCCAGCTGGTGCGCGGCGTAAACCGCGCCTTGGGCGATCACGTCATTGCCGCAAAGAAGTGCCGTGGGCCGCGATGGCGTGTCCAGCAGCTTCAAACAATCGCGCTTGGCATGGGCAATGGAATAAAGCGTTTCGGTTTGCCTGTCCGCGGCCAACGCACATCCGTTTGCGCGAAAGACCTCTTGCGCGCCGATCAGGCGGCCTCGGGCGCGGTCGTTCTCCTCGGTCGCGGGGAACACCAGAGCGATATCGCGGTGGCCAAGGTCAATCAGGTGCTGCGCGGCCAACCTGCCCGCCTGGGTGTTTTCGGCACCGATGCAGGACACGCGCGAATTGGCATCATAGTTCCAGATCGCCAGCGCCGGGACCGCTTGCTGTTCGATCAGGTTGAACGTCGCTTCCCGGTGATCCAGCCCGATCAGCGCGATTCCATCGACCCGGTGCTCCAGGAATTTTCGCAAGACGCGATACTCCCGTTCAAGATCAAATCCGTGGCTGGCCAGCAGGATTGTGAAGCCCGCCTCATCCACCGCATCGGAGAAGGCCTGGATCACCTCCGAGAAAATCGCATGGTTAATTGTCGGCACCAGAACCCCGATCGTGCCGGAGCGTTTGCCATGCATCGCCTGCGCCGCCCGGTTGCGGATATAACCCAGTTTTTCGACCGCACGTTCGATCTTCTTGCGAGTCGTCAGGCGCACCAGTTCAGGGTGATTGAAGGCACGTGACACCGTCGATGGTGACACTTTAGCAGCTTTTGCCACGGCAACAATATCGGCCTTAGAAGATTGGTTTTTATCCATAAATCCGGTCTTTTCGCCTCAAAAATGAAAACATTTGCAAAACTATTTTCATCGCCTAGTCTTTTTTGTCAATGATGGGTTGGGAGGCCTGAGGGTGGAGTTCATCTACTATTTCGGAGACGTTTTCACACCGATATCCTTCGGGTTGCTTTTGCTGGGTACCATTGGTGGGCTGATCCTTGGGGCGACGCCGGGACTGTCGCCGACCATGGCCGTGGCGCTGCTTATCCCCTTCACCTTTCAGCTTGAGGCAGCGCAAGGCCTGATCCTTCTGGGGGCGGCTTACACGTCCACTGTGGCAGGCGGCGCGGTCAGTGCGATCTTGCTGAAAATCCCCGGGGCCCCTGCCAATATTGCGACCACGCTCGATGGCCATGCGATGGCCAAGAAGGGCCAAGGCGCGCGGGCGCTGCAACTGTCCTTTCTGGCCTCTGCCGTGGGCGGCGTCTTCGGGGTCCTGCTGCTGATCTTCCTGACGCCGGTACTGGCACAATGGGCATTGGCGTTCGGGCCCTCGCATCTGTTCTGGCTTGCGATCCTGGGCGTTACGATCATCGGGTCACTTGATGGAAGCTCGGTCGTGAAAGGCTTGCTGTCAGGATGTATCGGGCTGTGGCTGTCTACGATTGGCTTTGACGACATCATGGGCGCGCAACGGTTCATCTTTCATCCGTCACTTGGCGGCGGTATCAACATCATTGCGGCGCTTATTGGCCTCTTTGCCATCCCGCAGGTTCTGTCGATGTTTGCAAAAGGCCGCAAGGACACCACGTCCGAGGTCATCGCCGTCGAAAAGCATTCCATCATGGACGCCATTCGGGAGTTGTTTGGCAGCATGCGTTCGCTCAGCATCGGCACGGTCATCGGCTCCGTCATTGGGTTGATCCCCGGCGTGGGCGGCCAAATTGCGGGTCTTGTGGCCTATGACCAATCCAAGAAATTCAGCCCTGACCGGGACAAGTTCGGCACTGGCCACCCCGAAGGCATCATTGCCGCCGAAAGCGCCAATAACGCGATGGTCGGCCCCTCGCTGGTGCCGCTTCTGACGCTGTCGATCCCTGGCTCCCCCACGGCGGCGGTGTTGCTGGGCGGCTTGCTGATCCACGGGATATTCCCAGGCTCGGACCTCTTTGACAACCACCCCGAAGTGGCCTGGACCTTCATCAACTCCATGCTGATTGGGCAGGTTTTGATGTGCATTTTCGGGCTTTACATCGCCGGGTTTGCGGCCCGCGTCGCAACCGTGCCGCAATATGTAATGGCCGCGATTGTGCTGGGACTGGCAGTGTTTGGCAGCTATTCCGTGCAAAGCTCCATGGGCGACGTCTATGTGATGCTGAGCCTGGGCGTGATGATGTATTTTCTTGAGCGTTTCGGGTTTTCGGCCGCGCCGCTGGTATTGGGTCTGATCCTTGGCCCGATCGCGGAAGCGAACTTCATCCAAGGCTCGATGATCGCCAACGCAACCGCCGGTCTCGGCCCCTATTTCCTGACCGGCACACTGAACCTGTTCCTGATTGCGCTTGTCCTTGCCTCAATCATTTACTCGGTCTGGATGGAGCTGCGCTCGCGCCGTTACACTGCCAAGGAGGACTTGATCGCATGAACCGCGCCCAACACATCATCCCCTCGGGCATTGTCGCCGCTGTGGGCCTCTGGGTGGCCTATATCAGCTTTACCCAGCAACCCTCCGAGGCGTTCCTGTTTCCACGCCTGATCGCCACGATCTTTGTGGTGCTGGCCATCTGGACCTTCATCAAAGCGCTGCTGGGACGCTCGCGCACGGGCGTCGGCATCTCTTGGGAGATCATCCGCAACATGGCCCCCGGCCTTTTGGTGGCACTTGTCTATGTCTTCTGGGCCGCCAAGGGGCTGGGCTTCTACACTGCCACGACGATCGCCTTTTTCATCTTGCTTTGCCTTTACGATCCAGCGCCCCACAACGCGCTGAAATCATGGGGCAAGCGTCTGATCATCACGGCCTGCTTCATGGCCGTTATGTACGGTCTCTTCGCATACCTGCTGAAAGTGTACACACCGCGAGAGATTTTCTTCTGAACGGCAAGAGCCGCAGATTTCACCATTCCTAGGGAGGACCAAAAAATGAAACACCTTATCGCAGGAGCCGCTATGGCTCTTATGGCTGTCACCGGAACGGCATCCGCTGACGGACATGCAAACTACCCAGAGCGCCCGATCATGATGATGGTCAGCTATGGCGCTGGCGGGGCCACGGATTTCCAGGCCCGTATCGTCACTATGACCGCTGGCAACGAAGACGCATTGGGCATGCCTATCGCGATCCTCAACAAACCGGGTGCGGGTGGCCGTGTCGGTTGGGACTGGCTTGCCAGCCAAGCCGATGCTGATGGCTATACGTTGGGGGTTTACAATGTGCCGCATTTCATCGCGCAGTCCATCAAGGGCGGCGTGGAATATTCCGCAGCCAGCTTTGAGCCTATTGCAAACTGGGGTGCCGACCCTGCCGTTTTCGTCGTTGGCAAAGACAGCGAATTTAACTCCATGGACGATGTCGTGAACTTCGCCAAGGAAAACCCCGGCAAGCTGACATTCTCTGGCGCAGGCCTCTTTGTGGGTCACCACATCGCTGCGCTTCAGCTGGAGAAAGCCTCTGGCGTGAAGATGGCCTATATCCCCAACAATAAAGGTGGTGCGGGTGCCATGAAAGCCGTCATCGCGGGCGAAGTGATGGGCGGCGTGAACAACCTGTCTGATGCGTTCCGCGCAGAGCAAGCGGGCAACGTCAAAATCCTCGGCGTGTTCGATCTGGAACGTAACGACTTCCTGCCAGACGTCCCCACGCTGAAAGAGCAAGGCTATGACATCGACAATGCATCGGTAAACTTCCGCGGTGTGATGGTGCCAAAAGGTACGCCACAAGGCATCATCGACAAGCTGGCCGCGTCCGTGCCGGAAATGTTCAAGAATGCCAGCGTGGCCGGCAAGATGAAAGACGGTGGCTCGCCCATGCATATCATGACACGCGACGAAGTGCTGGCGATGTGGGCCGCACGTGAAGAAACGCTGAAAGAGCTTCTCGCAGGTCTCTAAATACATCGGGCGGGGCGCGCGTGCGCCCTGCCCACCCAGCCATAGGAATTTCTCCATGACCGCTTCTGATGATCTTGCCAGTGCTGATCTTGCCAGCGTCGACGCCGTGATTGCACGCGCGCGTGTTGCCCAGAAAGCCTATGAGGCCGGGGCAAGCCAAGACCGGTATGACCGCGCGGCGCAAGCTGCCGCCTGGGCGATCATGGAACCCAGCCGCAACCGCGCATTGGCGGAACTGGCCGTCAAGACGACAGGTCTTGGCAATGTCGAAGACAAAGTGCTCAAAAACCATCGCAAGACGCTTGGACTGATGCGCGATATCGCGGATGCAAAAACCCACGGTGTGGTCTCGGATGATCCTGCCACTGGCATCACCGAGATCGCCCGGCCCATAGGTGTTGTCGGCGCTGTCGTGCCCTCGACCAACCCTGCCGCGACCCCCGCCAATAACATCATCAACGCGCTGAAAGGCGGCAACGCGATTGTGCTGTCGCCGTCCCCGAAAGGCGTGCCCGCCTGCGAGGTTCTTTTGGGGTATATCCACGCGGAATTTGCCAAAATTGGCCTCGACCCTGATCTGGTGCAAATGGTGCCAGCGCCGGGTTCAAAGGCCAAGACGCAACGGATGCTCGAAGAGACCGACCTGGTGGTGGTCACGGGCAGTCAGGACAATGTGCGGCGTGCTTATACCTGCGGGACGCCTGCAATTGGCGTAGGTGCAGGCAATGTCACTGTGATCGTGGACGAAACCGCTGATCTGGATGCTGCGGCGGCCAAAATTGCGGCCTCCAAGACCTTCGACAATGCGACCTCATGCTCGTCCGAGAATGCGGTGATCGTGGTCGATGCCGTCTATGATGAATTCGTCGCCGCCATGGCCCGCCACAAGGGCGCGCTGTCTCAGGATGAAGATGCCATCGTCGCGAAGCTCTGGCCGGACGGGCATCTCAACCGCAACGCCATTGCCAAGGACGCAGGCCCCCTGGTGGAGACGCTGGGTCTGACGGGCAGCGTTCCTTCCGATACGGAATTTGTGGCTGTTGAAACCACCGGGATCGGACCGGATCATCCGTTGTCCGGCGAGAAGCTGAGCCGGGTTTTGGCACTGTACCGCGCCTCTGATTTTGATGATGCTACCGCGATTGCGGCGCGCATCTTGACCCATCAAGGGGCCGGTCACTCCATCGGCTTGCATTCCAGTATCGACAGCCGCGCCGTTGATCTTGGCGCGCAGATCCCCACCTGCCGTGTCATTGTTAACCAAGCCCATTGTTTTGCAACCGGCGGGGCATTTAACAACGGCTTGCCGTTTTCGCTGTCGATGGGCTGTGGCAGCTGGGGCGGCAATTCCATCGATGAAAACCTCAACTGGACGCATTTCATCCAGACCACCAAGATCGTGCGCGAAATTCCGTCGCGGGAACCCTCTGTCGAGGAGATTTTCGCCGATTACTGGGACGCGGCGGGCGCATGAACTGGACGGCTTCGACACCACCGGGTGGCACGATCCGCGACTGGGTCGACGCGCGCAAGAACGACCCGGGACAGGCCTTCGTTTTTCCGCGCGGCGACGCCCCGCTAAGCTGGGCAGAGCTACATGAAGCGGCCTGCGGCATCGCAAAGGCCCTGACGGCACTTGGCCTGTCCAAGGGCGAAAGCGTGGCGATCATGATGCCCAATGGGCGCGAAGCTATTCTGGCGCTATTTGGCACGCTTTATGGTGGATTTCGCGCGACGATGATCAATCTGGCTGCGGGTCCGGAGGCTATTTCCTATGCGCTGGATCATTCCGACGCGCGCTGCGCTTTCGTAGGCGAGGATCAATTTGCGCTCTTTGATGCAACGCGGCCGCGGGGCGTCAATATCCTGTCGGTCAATGTCCGCTCCGAGGGGGCATTGCACGAGGTAACCACCAGCGATCATGCGTTGCTGATGTACACGTCGGGCACCACGGGCAAACCAAAAGGCGTTGTTCACACTCAATCCAGTTTGCTGGCGGGCGGCTGGACCGCCGCGATTGCCCATGATCTGAGCGCAAAAGACCGCGGCATGTGCATCCTGCCGATTTACCACATTAACGGGCTTTGCGTGTCGGTGATCTCCGCTTTGGTTACAGGTGGTTCTGTCGCGATGGTGCCACGGTTCTCAGCGCGCGAGTTCTGGCAAGATTGTGCCGCGACCGGAGCCACATGGTTTTCCGCCGTGCCCACCATCATCTCGCATCTTCTGCACAGCGATCAGACCCCGAATGAGGCCACGCGCGCGCAGATCAGGTTCGCCCGTTCCGCTTCCGCGCCGTTGTCGCCAGATGTGCAAACCGCGTTCGAGGCCCGGTTCAAAGTCCCGATTGTCGAAACCATGGGCCTGACCGAGACAGCCGCGCAAATCCTGTCGAACCCTTTGCCGCCGGGCATGCGCAAGATCGGCTCCCCCGGTATTGCCTATGGCAATGAAGCCTCCATCAGGAACGGCGAAATTCTGGTGCGTGGGCCGAATGTCATGCTGGAATATCTCAAGAACCCCGACGCCACGGCCGGAACCTTCACCGAGGACGGCTGGCTGCGCACGGGCGATCTGGGGCGCATCGACGAGGACGGATATCTGTTCGTGACGGGCCGCATCAAGGAATTGATCATCAAAGGTGGTGAAAACATCGCCCCGCGTGAGATCGACGAGGCGCTCTATGCTCATTCAGACGTAATCGAGGCTGCAGCCTTCGCCTGCCCCTGCCCGACATACGGTGAGCGGGTCGAGGCGGCGGTCACATTAACCAGCGGTTCTGATCTGAGCGGGGAGACGCTGGTAGCGCTTTGTGTCGACAGGCTCGGTAAGTTCAAAAGCCCGGATCGGGTACATATTCTCGATGAACTGCCGAAAGGACCTTCGGGCAAGATCCAGCGTCTAAAACTGTTCGAGATGATGTCAGAGAAAGCCTAGTGACCCGCTGCGTAGTTTTCCAACCTGCGCACCAAAACCCCGATCAGCTGATGCAAGAGCACGGCAAAGATCGCCAGCGTGATCAAAGCCGCAAACATCAGGTCAATCTTTGCGCGCCCATTGGCCAGAAGCATAAGATAGCCCAGGCCTTGCGAGGCACCGACCCATTCGCCGATGACGGCTCCGATGGGCGCGTAGACCGCAGCCAACCGCAGCCCGGAGCCCAAAGCGGGCAAGGCGGCGGGTATCTGAATGTAGCGAAGCGTGCGCCACTTGCTGGATCCCATGGAGGTCGCCAGATCGAACGTGCCTGCTGGTTGACGCATCAAACCGTCATGGAAGGCGGATGTCACGGGGAAGTAGATGATGATCACGGCCATGACGATTTTCGACGCGATCCCGTAGCCAAACCAAAGCGTCAGGATCGGAGCCAGTGCAAAGACCGGAACCGCTTGGGTGAACACCAAAAGCGGCAGGAACAGCCTGCGTGTGGTCTCGGACAGCGCCAGTTGAATGGCGGTGATCGCGCCAAGGGCTGTGCCGATGATCAGCCCCAGAATCACTTCCGTCGCGGTGACCACGGCATGCTCTGCGATTAATTCCCGACTTGACCACGCGGCCGCTGCGACACGCGCGGGCGATGGCAGGATGAAATGCGGGGCTTGGGTGATCCAGACAATCGCCTGCCAAATTCCAATGCCAATCAGCGTGGCCCAGAGAACATCAAGCCGCCTCATGCAACATGGCCCCTGAGGTGATCCAGAAGCGCAGATTGGCACGCCAAAGTTTCTGGCGCGTTGATGTCGCGAATGGGCTTCGTGTCAGGCACCGGCCAGGCGTTCACCGCCCCATGCTCCATGACGAAGATCTTGGTGCCAAGACGCGCCGCTTCTGCGGGATCATGGGTCACGAGCAGGACAGTTTTGCCGTCCAAAACTTCGGCTGCAAGCTCTTGCATATCCGCCCGCGTGCTGGCGTCGAGCGCGGAGAACGGCTCATCCAGCAGCACGACGGGGCGGTCCTCCATCAAGGTGCGTGCAAGGGCCACGCGCTGGCGCATCCCGCCTGACAAAGCGGCAGGTTTCTTGGCCGCGTGATCGGTCAGACCAACCCGCGAGATCAACCTATCAGCCCGCGCCATATCGGGCACGTCGCCGCGCAGACGCGCGCCCAGAACCACGTTTTCGCGCACGGGCAACCACGGCATTAGAAGATCCGACTGTGCCATCATCGCCACGCGATCTTTGAGCGGCTTGCCATCACTGGCAACTATTTCGCCGTTCAGAGTACCGCCCGTTTCAAGATCAAGGATCAGGCGCAAAAGCGTGGATTTACCGGCACCTGAGGGCCCAAGAATGCAGCTCCACCCGGCGGCTGGGAACCTCAGATCAACAGGACCAAACAAGCGTTTGCCCCCGATCTGAAATTCACCGCGCAGAGAGAGTGCCGGCGCGCTCATCCGCCCCGTAGCCCCATGTCCCAAAAGCCCACTTCCAGCTCGGTTGCTTTGGTGAACCGCGCTAGCAGGCTGTCCCAACGCGGTGACAGGTCCGGGTTGCCGCCGATGCGCCGGTCGACGGCGTCATCGATCATCTGGCCCACGTCACGGCACACGTTTTGGTAGTCTTCGCCTGCGTAGGTGTTGATCCAGTCGCCATAGGTGTCCGCGCCGCCTTTCAGGGCCAAGCCGATCTCCCCATAGCCCATCACGCAGGGGGCCAAAGCCGCCATCATATCGAGAAAATCTCCCGACAGGCCAGCATCCATCACGTAGCGGGTATAGGCGAGGTTTTCGACCTCTTCCGTGGCCGCATAGAGCGTCGCCTCGCTGATCCCTTCCGCGGCACAGGTCTTCACATGCAAGGCCATCTCGTGATTGACCAACGCATCGACGGTGCCCGCGCAGGTGCGCATCTCCTCGATGGTTTCCGCCTTCACCACCGCCAGAGCCCACGCGCGCGCGAAATGCACAAGGAAGACGTAGTCCTGCACCAGATAGTGCAGAAACGCCGCTTTCGGCAGCGTTCCATCCCCCAGACCTTGCACAAACTTGTGCTGGGTATAAGCGGCCCACGGCCCCTTCGCGCCCTGTTTCAAGGCCGCGAAGGTTGATCCGTATGGCGTGCTCATTCGGCGGTAACATCAATGGTGATCGCACTGACCGGGTTGATGCTGGGGATCAGGCCGGATGCTGCCAAGAACGCCTCAAACGCGGCGTAGCGCCCAGCATCCATCGCGGTGGGGCGCAAAGCAAAGCGCGGGATCGTGTCGGCCCAGGCACGCTCGTTTAACTCGTCCTGTAGCTCTTTCGAGGTGCCCGAGAAAATCTCCCAACTGTCTTGCGGGTGGTTCACGATATATTGCGTCGCTTTCTCAGTCGCGGCCAGAAAGCGTGCGACCATATCCTTGTCCATTGTGTCGGGGTTTGCGACGTAGATCAGTTCATCATAAGGGGGCAGACCTTCTTCTTCGACGAAGAAGCAGCGGCCCGGGACGCCCTCGATATCCATCTGGTTCAGCTCAAAATTTCGGAACGCGCCGATCACTGCATCGACCTGACCGGACATGAGCGAGGGCGATAGCGACCAATTGACGTTGATCAGCTCGATATCATCCAAGCTCAGGTCGTTTTCCGCGAGGATCGCTTGCAGGACAGCTTCCTCGACACCGCCGACAGAGAAGCCCACTTTCTTTCCCTTCAGATCGGCAGGCGTTTGGATCGGGCTATCGGCCAGAACCAAGAGGCAGTTCAGCGGTGTCGCCACCAATGTGCCAACCCGCTTCAACGGCAAGCCTTCGTGAATTTGCAGGTGCAATTGCGGCTGGTAAGAAATCGCGAGGTCTGCCTGACCTGCCGCGACCATCTTTGGCGGATCGGATGGATCGGCTGGGGCAATCACTTCCACTTCCAGGTTTTGATCCGCGAAGTAGCCCTTCTCTTGCGCCACAATGATCGGTCCGTGATCTGGGTTCACAAACCAGTCCAACATCAACGTCATCTTGTCTTGCGCGAATACAGGTGTCGCAAAGGCAAACGCTGCCAGCCATGCCAAGTATTTCATTTTACGTCCTTTTCTTGAGTTATTTCAGGGTCGCCCATAGCGATCAATGCGATCTTTCCGGGCCAATAGGTTTGAAGATGACGCGCGGCCTGCCAGGCGCGCAGGCCAGTTCGGCAGGTAAAAACTGCGCGTTGCGTATCGTTTGGTGTCAGGCTTTCAGCTTTGAATTCCGCGACTGAAATGCGCTTTGCATGGCGGGCGAACGGCGTTTCGATCTCGGCGTTACTGCGCAGCTCGACCGCGAAATCCGCAGGCGTCACGTCGGCAGCGGAGATAAAGCGCAGCGCGGTATCGGGCTCTGGCGCGTCGTCAAACCGAAATGTGGTGCTCCGGAAATTCTGCAAATCCAGCTGCACCATTTGGCCCAGCGGGCTTGGTGCGAGCTTGAGCAAGACACTCAACGCCATTTGTGCCTGCATCGCGCCTAGCGTGCCCACGACCGGCCCCATCACACCGGCTGTGGCGCAATTGGCAGCGGTTGCAGGGAGGTCCGGAAAGACCGCGCGCAGCGATGGGGCTCCGCCACAAAACCCGCCGACATAGCCGGTGACCCCAAGTGCGGAGGCGCTGATCAAAGGCGTGTTTTGCGCGAATGTTGCGTCTGACAGAATGTAGCTGGCCGCAAAACTGTCGGCGCAATCAAGCACCAGACCGGCCTGCCCCACTAAATCCGCTGCATTAGACGGGTCAAGATGGGCAGAAATCGCTGCAATCTCACAATCGGAATTGAGCGCAGACAAAACGCGCGCGGCTGAGGCGGCTTTTTGCATGCCCACATGGTCTTCCGCAAACAGAACCTGCCGATGCAGATTACTGAGAGAAACCACGTCGGGATCAACGATTGTGACCTGCCCAACCCCAGCCGCCACCAGATATTGCAGCGCCGGGCAGCCCAAGCCACCGGCCCCCACCACCAACACGCGCGAACGGGCCAAACGAGCTTGGCCGGCATCACCGATTTGTGGCAGAACCTGTTGGCGGGCGTAGCGGCTCATGCGCTAGGCCTTGTCGCTGCGAGCCATTCTCGGACCCGCGCTTCGGGGTCGGCGTTGAGCGTAATATCCGTCACAGCAGAGACGACATCAGCCCCGGCTTCAAACGCACCAGCCGCACGGTCCACCCGCATTCCACCGATGGCGATCAGCGGTATATCCCCAATGAGAGCCTTCCATTCCGTAAGCTTTTCAATGCCTTGCTGGTGCCACCTCATCTTCTTGAGGATCGTCGGATAGACCGGACCAAGCGCAATATAGTCGGGATCAAATGCCAAAGCGCGCTCAAGCTCGGCATGATCATGCGTGCTGAGCCCCAGCTTGATCCCCGCCTTGCTAATGGCATTTGTGTCCGCGATGTCCAGATCTTCCTGGCCCAGATGTACCCAGTCGCAGCCTTCGTCTATGGCGATCTGCCAATAGTCGTTGACGACCAACGTGCAGTCATGGGCGGTACAAATCGCTTTGGCCTTGCGAACTTCCTGCCGGACGAGATCCTCTGGCTTGTCCTTCACGCGCAGTTGCACGGTCTTGATTCCCATCGGCAATAACCGCTCCAGCCAAGCGGTGTCGTCGAAGATTGGGTAGAAACGATCGAGGCTCATGACAGGAACGCCTTGCCGATAACAGGGGTTGACGGCGCGGCCATGTCGCGCGGTTCCATCGGGTCAGCCCCGCGCGCGAAAAGCCCCGCGTCAAGCGCGCGCGCAAAACCTTCGGCCATCGCCGCAGGGTCGCCTGCTTTGGCCACGGCGGTGTTGAGCAGTACCGCGTCATATCCCAGCTCCATCGCCTGACAGGCATGAGATGGCAGACCAAGCCCCGCATCGATCACCAATGGAACATCAGGAAAATGCGCACGCATGGCCCGAAGTCCAAAGAGATTGTTGAGCCCCTTGCCCGAGCCAATAGGTGCCCCCCACGGCATCAAGACCTCACACCCTGCATCCAGTAATTTTCCGGCAACAACAAGGTCTTCCGTGGTGTAGGGAAAGACCTGAAAGCCATCTTCGGTCAAAATCCGCGCCGCTTCCACCAAGCCAAAGACATCAGGTTGCAGCGTGTCTTCTTCGCCAATCACCTCCAGTTTGATCCATGGCGTGTCAAAGACCTCGCGCGCCATGTGCGCCGTTGTGACGGCCTCTTTGACACTGTGGCAGCCAGCGGTGTTGGGTAGAACCAATACGCCCAGCTCCTTGATCAACGCCCAGAAATCCTGCCCCGCTCGCGCACCACCACTCTCACGGCGGAGCGACACCGTCGCCACCCCCGCTTTAGACCGCTTGAACGCGTCGGCCAGGATCGCAGGCGACGGGTATTGCGCGGTGCCCAGCATCAACGGGTTTGGCAGCTCTGTGCCGTAAAACTTGCGCATCCCCTATCCGCCCTGCATCGGTGCCAGCACCTCTAGCGCGTCACCTGCTGCCAGCTTGGTTGTTTCCCGCACGCCTTTTGGCACGAAAGTTCCATTCAGCGCCGTGGCCACAACCGCTTCGTCAAACCCCGCTTCCGCCAGAATGTCGCTGAGGGTGTCATGCGCCGTTTCATGGGGGGCACCGTTAAGCATGAACTTCATCCATCACCTCCGGAGTTTGTGTGTCAAAAACAAGTGCGGCCACCATGCGCGCCAAGGCGGGGGCAAGCAAAAACCCGTGCCGGAACAGCCCGTTGGCCTGAATCAAGTTGCCGGATTTTCGAATGCGCGGCAGGTTGTCGGAAAACGCAGGCCGCGTGTCGACGCCTATTTCCAGCACTTCCGCCTCGCCAAAAGCCGGGTGCAGCGCATAGGCCGCGCTGAGCAATTCCAGAAGCGCGCGGGCGGAGACGTTTTTGCCCGCACCAGCTTCAATCATCGTGGCTCCCAGCATGAAGACGCCGTCACCACGCGGCACGATATAAAGCGGGATACGCGGATGCAGGAGACGAACCGGACGGTTGAGGCGGACATCCTCACTACGCAGGATCAGCATCTCCCCCTTGACGCCGCGCAGGTCGGGCATGGTGTCCTTTGCGGCATAGCCACGACAGTCAATCGTCAAACCTCGCTTGGCTTCCGTCTGAGGATCGGCATGACGTGTTTCAAACTGAACATCGGACGCCAAAAGCCTTGCACGTATTTCGGAAAGTGCCGCCCGAGGGGACAAATGCGCTTCACTTTCAAACAGCAGTCCCGATTTGAAACGGCCTTCAAGGTCAGGTTCCAATGCGGCGATTTCTTCGCCGTCAACCGCGCGGTGCTGCGTCGTGCGGCGGGCAAAGCGGGTCATATCTGCGCGGTCGCGCGCCGCTGACACCACGAGCGAGCCGTTTTGCGTCACCAGCCCCGTCTTGTCCTGCCACCAGCTGGCGGCTTCCTGACCAAGCCGGACCACTGGCTCTTCCGCGCTTTCGCCTTCGCAAAAAGGGGCCAACATGCCGCCCGCCCACCATGAGCAGGCATGGGGTCCGATGTCGCCCCCGCGGTCAATGATGCGCACATCCGCGCCGCGGTCACGCAAGGCGCGCGCAATGCACAGACCAGCGACGCCGCCACCTATGATAGTGGCCTCTGTCACGCGTCGGACCAGATGTTATGGAAGTGATGCACCGGGCCATGGCCTGCGCCGATATGCAGCGAATTGCTGGCCCGAATGGCCTCTTGCAGATAGGTATGGGCTTCCTGCACCGCTTGCCGCAGGTTTTTCCCCTTGGCCAGGCCTGCCGCGATGGAGGAACTGTAGGTGCAGCCTGTCCCGTGGGTGTTTCTGGTGTCCTGACGCGGGGCCACCAGCCAAACTGGAGCGTCTTTGCCCGACAACAACAGATCAGAGCAAACATCCCCTGCCCCGTGACCGCCTTTCAGGAGCACAGCTTTTGGACCAAGCGCCAAAAGCGCTTTGGCCTGTGCTTGCATCTCTGCCGTGTTTGCGGCCTCTGAGGTTCCCAGAATACGCGCTGCTTCGGGCAAGTTTGGCGTCAGAAGGTCCGCTTTCGGCAGCAGCATTTCTATCAGGGCGTCAACGGCGGCGTCTTGCAGCAGCGCGTCGCCTGATTTCGCGATCATTACGGGATCAAGCACGACAGGACCGTCAAATCCGCCCAAACAGCCTGCCACCACCCCAATGATTGCAGGTGAGAAGAGCATGCCGAGTTTGATAGACTTCACCGGCAAGTCGCTGAGTACAGCGTCGATCTGGGCGGCGACGATATCGCTCGGGATTTCGTGAACAGCCGTCACCGCAACAGTGTTTTGCGCGGTGATCGCGGTCAGAACACTGGCCCCATAGACCCCCAAAGCCGAAAACGCCTTGAGATCGGCCTGAATGCCCGCGCCACCGCCGCTGTCAGAGCCAGCTATGGTCAATGCAATCGGTGTCTGTCGCACGCGTGCCCCCAATGGTTTAGTGGGCGTTGGGCGAAATTGAGAAGGGGAAAGCCGACCTTGCGACGATGACCCGTTCCCTACGCCGGTATTGCCCGGATCAGGTTCGACGGGTCGATGCAAACGCACCTCTCAGCCCTGATGGGCCCCCCGACGGATATCAAACAGGTAGTTCACAAGGCAGGATTTGGCAAGAGGGACCGCGCGAGGTCGCAATCAGGATGGACGGGGTCGATGGCCCATACTAGCAAGGCAGGCGGAGGTTTCCCAATGTCGCGTCTGTCCCCTGCCCTGATGGGCCCTGTTCTTGCAGCGATTGCGATCACGCTGTTTTCGCTCAATGACGTGACAATGAAATTTCTCAGCGGTGGCTATGCGTTGCATCAGATCGTACTGATCCGGTCGGTGGTTGGGCTGGCACTGGTTCTTGCGGTTTTCGCACCTCTAAGCGGCGGATTTGCACTCCTGAAGACCCGCCACCCCGGATTACATATCGCCCGCGCGCTGTGTGTGCTGTTTGCGAATATGATGTTTTTCATGGGGCTGGCCGCGCTTCCATTGGCCGAATGCGTGGCGCTGTTTTTCATCAGCCCGTTTCTGATCACGATCTTTTCGGTGATCTTTTTGGGCGAAAGCGTCGGCCCAAGGCGTTGGCTGGCTATTGCGGTGGGTCTTATAGGTGTGGGCATCGTTTTGCGCCCCGGCACCTCTGCTTTTCAGATCGCCTCGCTCTATCCATTGGCTGCGGCCTTTGGCTATGCGGGTCTGCACATCATGACACGGCATATGCGCGAGACCGAGAACGCGACCTCCATGACATTCTATATCCAGATCACCTTTATCGCGGCCACCGTCCTTGTTGGGCTGACCATCGGCGACGGGAAACTGGCCGGTACCGGGGATGCCTCGCTGGAGTTTGTTTTTCGCAAGTGGGAATGGGATCTGGGCAGCGATATCCCGTTTCTGGTCATGCTTGGGTTTTTCGCAGCCATTGGCGGGTATTGCATCTCTCAGGCCTACAGGCTCAGCGAGGCAGCCCTTGTGGCCCCCATCGAATATATCGCGCTGCCTATGTCGATTGTGTGGGGCATCCTGTTTTTTGCGGAATGGCCTGATTTCTTCGCCTGGAGTGGCAGCACGCTGATTGTGGGCTCGGGACTTTACACAGTCTGGCGCGAGCAACAGGTCAGCAAGATCACCACGAAAGGCGCGATCCGATCGTCACCGCATTAGTATTTTATTTTGTTTGGTAAACTGTCGTGTCGAAGCGCATTGGGCATAGAAAAGCCCCCCGGGATTTGACACGATCCCGAGGGGCCAGAAAAAGAACACCCATGCGATCGTGACCTTGCGAGTCCATCTCGATGAATGAATACTAATTACTCGCTACACCCTCTATTCACACAAGGAACGTGGTCGCAGTGAGGCGCGAGATGTCACAAAAAGGGCCTAAATTCTTAAACTGTTCTTAACCCTGCACGAAATCCAAGCGTCGCACAGTTGTGGGTTTCGGGACAATCCGTCGGATTATTGATGAAATTTTCCAACCTACAGGGTGTACTGTTTGCGAATCGGAAACATTCTACAGCGTTAATCAACTATTCGGGTTTCGGGCAAATTCGACACATTTTGATTATGCGGAAAACGGAAACTCAGTGTTTCGCTAGATTTGTCGCTAAAATTTTGAGTTTGAGATGAAAACACCGGGCGAAACTTATCACCCGGTGGCGGTATTGATAGCGATTCCGCCTGTATCAGGTTGACCACTCTCGCGGAGCGATCACACAGACCGGGTGATCCCGCCATCGACACGGATGTTTTGCCCCGTGATATAGCCGCCACCCGGCGAGGCCAGAAAGGCCACAACACTGGCAATCTCATCAAGGGAATTGCCGTAACGCTCCATCGGGATCTGGGCACGGAACTCCTCCTTCTCAGGCAGGCTGTCGATGAAGCCGGGAAGCACGTTGTTCATCCGGATGTTTTCGGCGGCGTATTTGTCCGCGAATAGTTTCGTGAATGCGGCAAGCCCCGCGCGGAACACGCCAGAGGTCGGAAAGACAGGGTTCGGCTCAAACGCGGCAAAGGTGGAGATGTTGATGATCGTGCCGCCGCCTTGCTTTTGCATGATCGGGGTCACGAGCCGCGTCGGGCGCACAACGTTGAGGAAATAGACATCCATCCCGGTGTGCCAATCCTCGTCCGTCAGCTCCAGCACCGGCGCGCGGGGTCCATGACCTGCAGAATTGACCAGTACATCAACGCGCCCCCAATGGTTCATCGCTGCATCGACCAGCGCTTGCAAATCATCGATAGACTGATTTGAGCCGGTGACACCCACCCCGCCCAATTCATGGGCCAGCGCCTCCCCCTTGCCAGAGGATGACAGGATGCCGACCTGGAAACCGTCTGCCGCCAAGGCACGCGCGCTATCTGCGCCCATACCTCTACCACCCGCTGTAATCAGCGCTACTTTTTCATCTGCCATGTGAAATACTCCGGTTTTAGGTTTTCTTTGCGTCGTCAATGATGTTCATCGTGGCCAAACCGCTATTGCCCAGATCAACCGAGGCGAACGGACCGCCATGGCACATATTGCCCGGATCGTTGGGATCGAGCGGGCCAGCTTCAGCGAAGACGTCCTTGGCAAATTGCTCCGCATTGTCTTTCGGGCGGTAGCCCAGATGGGCCGCTTTGGAATTGTCCACCGGTGCGCGATCATTGTTGGAGACGCCATAGACCAGCGAAAAGCCAGTAACAGGTGTATCGATCGCGCGCTGAACCAGGTGGATCAGATCATCATAGCTCAGCCAGCTGCCCACCGCGCGCGGGTTGGTCACCTGTGCGCAACTTAAAATACGAAGGCACACGCTTTCGAGCTGCCGTTTGTCCCAATACATACTGCCCAAATCCTCGGCGAAACACTTGGCCAACCCATAGAAGGTGTCTGGGCGATGCGGTGCATCGATGCCGATGAAATCGGTTTTCTTATGCATGCCCACCGCATGGATGGAGCTGGCATAGACCACCCGGCGCAAACCGTTTTGGTAGGCTGCCTCCCAGATATTATAAGCACCGATGAAGTTTGGCCCCAAAAGCTGCTCGAACGGGCCTTCATCCACGAAAGCCCCAAAATGCACGACCATATCGGCCCCTTTAAGAAGCTTCATCATCGCGGGCATGTCCGCCAGATCGGCCTGCACATAACTTTCGCCGGGATAAAGCTTGCCAATGTCATCGGCAATATCCGTGCTGACCAGCTCATCAGCCATTTTGCTCAATGGTTCGCGCAGGTAAGAGCCCAATCGGCCAGCGGCTCCGGTAAGGACGAGTTTTTTCATAGGTCAGTCTTTCTTTTGTCGGTTGTATCGGAATTCCGGGGAACCCTAGCCCAGATCAGGCGATATGTCAGATCGTAGATGCTCAAAGGGAGGCCGTGCCTTGGCGAATTGCGTCTGCCACGCGGGCTATATCATCCTCGCTTAACCCGTAGGTGTCACGAGCGGTCTGCGCTGAGATATAGCCAAGCAGAAGATCACGCAGCACGGCGTCTCTGGATCGCTTTGCCGCCGCCCCGTAGCCCGCACCGCCTGGGAAGGCCATCATCACCTTACGGCCATGGGGCACGAATTGTTTGCCCTTACCGTTCATCGCGGTGCCGTCGTCTTGGGCGATGGTGGTCGGTGCACCTTCCTGCCCGCCGCGACGGCCACGGGCGGGGTGATTGACGCGATCAAACATGGCCTGAATGTCGAACTCGTGACCTTCGCGGGCACCGACTTCCATGAACTGACCCAGCCCGCCGCGCTGCGCGCCTGCACCGCCGGAATCTGGGCGTAATTCCTTGCGCCAGATGATCACAGGGCCCGCATGTTCGGTGGCCTCCACGGGCATCGTCATGACACCGGATGGAAAGGCCGTGGCGTTCAACCCATCATGTTCAGGCCGCGCCCCTGATCCGCCGGAATTAAACGTCAGCACTTCCGCCCGCACCGCATCCTTTGGCGCTGGCGCGTCTGTGCGGGGGCGCAAGCTGACCTGGAAGTTGCACAGGCACCCTGCCCCTTCGGCGGGCACCACACCCGGCAAGATCTTGTCGAGCGCATCATAGACCGTGTCAGGTACAAAGTGCCCGACGATATGGCGCAAGGCCACTGGTGCGGGATGCACTGCGTTCACGATGGAATTGACCGGCGCTTTGATCTCAAACGGTGCCAGGGAGGCTGCATTGTTGGGAATTTCAGGCGCGATGGCGCATTTCAGCGCGTAGCAGGCATAGGCTTTGGCATAGACCAGCGGGCAATTGATGCCCTTCTTGTCGAGTCCCGATGTCCCAGTAAAATCGCTGATGATCCGGTCTTCTTCGATCGTCAGTTTGACCTTCAACGTGATCGGGGAGGCAAAGCCGTCAACCGTCATCTCCCCCTCAGCCGACTGCCTTGGGAGCGCTGCGATCTGGGCAATCGTGGCGCGTCTGGAGTTGCTCAGGATGAAGGACGCGATCCCGTCCAGATCATCCAGTTTGAACTCTTCCATCATGTCAATCAGGCGGCGGTGGCCAATCTCGTTACAGGTGGCCAGCGCGTATATGTCGCCCACCAGTTGGTCCGGCTCGCGCACATTGCCGCGAATGATCCGCAAAAGCGTCTCATCAACTTCGCCGCCAGCGGCAAATTTCATGATCGGGATATAGAGCCCTTCTTCATAGACACTGGCCGCATCTGCCCCAAAGCCGCGCCCGCCAATGTCGACGATATGGGCCGTGCAGGCGAAAAATCCCACCAGAAGTCCGTTGTGGAACGACGGCGTCACCATGGTGATGTCGTGCAGATGGCCGGTGCCTTCCCATGGATCATTGGTGATATAGACATCGCCCTCAAAGATGTTCTGACGCCCGATCCTGCGGATAAAATGCGCGACCGCATCGGCCATCGCATTGACGTGGCCCGGCGTGCCTGTCACCGCTTGCGCGAGCATTTGGCCATGCGTGTCATAGACCCCTGCTGACAGGTCGCCCGCCTCACGGACTGAGGTGGAAAACGCTGTGCGCACAAGGGCTTGCGCCTGCTCTTCCACGACCGAGATCAACCGGTTCCACATGACCTGATAGGCAACATTTGAGTATGTTTCAGCCATGTCTCAAGCCTCCTTGTCAGCGGTTTTGCGCAGATCAATGCACCCATCGGGTTGCCGGATAGCCGTTCGGCTTGAGGGCACGATGATTGTCGTTTCATCCTCGGTGATCACGGCGGGCCCAATTGCTGTTGCGCCGGGCACCATGTCGTCCCGCGAGACGACATCTGCCGCGACAAACGCGGCCATGGCGGGATCAAACATCTGCCGCTTTGCGGTCGTCCGAGCGGCACCTGCGGAGGTCACTTCAGATTGACGGGCTACCTTTTCAGGTGGGGTTGTGGCGTTCACCGACCAGACGGTGATCTCAACATCCAAACCGGTGACGACACGACCAAAGAGCTTGGCGTAGTCTTGCTCAAACAGGCGCTCAAATTCATCCGCCTCCGGGGCCATGGCTTGCGCTTCGCTCAGCACGATCGGGATTTCCCAGCCTTGGCCAGTGTAGCGCATATAGACTTTGAACTCTGACAGAATGTCAGCCTCGGCGTCGCAATTGCGCACGAAGCCCGTGGCCTCCTGTTGCAGTTCGCTCAGCAGGATCCTGATCCGCGCCGGATCGAAATCAGACAGCTTCATATAGACCGACCGGTTGGCCTCGAAGCTGAACGGCGCGCGCAGGAACCCAATGGCAGAGCCGACACCGGCCCCGGGCGGCACCAGCAGCCGTTCTACCCCCAGCTTTTCACAAAGCCGTCCCGCATGCAGCGGGGCTGCGCCACCAAAGGCGATCATCGTGTATTCGCTGAGGTCCTCGCCGTTTTCCACGGCATGAACACGGGCGGCGTTTGCCATGTTTTCGTCAACCACTTCAGCCAATCCGAACGCGGCGGTGGTGGCGTCCATGTCCAGGGGCTTGCCTAAAACTTTGCTAAGCGCAGCACCAGACGCATCCGTGTCCAACTGAATCGTCCCGCCTGCGAAATTGGCAGGGTCCAGTTTTCCCAGCACAAGATCAGCATCCGTTACAGCCGGTTTGTCGCCGCCACGCCCATAGCAGGCCGGACCGGGCTCAGAGCCCGCGCTTTCTGGCCCGACGCGGATCTGGCTGAGGCTATCGACATGGGCCAGACTGCCGCCGCCTGCACCGATCTCCACCATGTCGATCACCGGGATCGAAATGGGCATGCCAGAGCCTTTCTTGAACCGGTAGGTGCGCGCAACTTCAAACACGCGGGACGTTTTTGGCGTCTGGTTCTTGATCAGGCAAATCTTGGCGGTGGTGCCGCCCATATCAAAGGACAAGACCTTCTCCAGCCCGTAGCCTGCCGCGATATGGGCTGCGAAAACCGCACCACCAGCGGGGCCGGATTCGACCAACCTGACAGGAAACTCCGCCGCGCTCTCAAGGGAGATGATGCCACCCCCGGAATGCATCAGGAAGATGTTGCACGACACGCCCTCGCCAGCCAGCCGTCCTTCAAGGCGGCCCAGATAGGACTTCATGAGCGGTTTGATATAGGCGTTGGCCACGACCGTGTTGAACCGCTCGTATTCGCGCATCTGGGGGGAGACTTCGCTGGACAGTGACACCATGACGCCGGGCAGTTTCGCTGCCAGAACATCGCGGATCATCCGCTCATGGCTGTCATTAAGATAGGAATGGATCAGCCCTACCGCGACGCTCTCATATCCTGCCTCTTTGATCGTCTCGGCCAGCACCTCAACCTCCGCCACGTCCAGCGGGATCAAAACCTCGCCGGTCGCATCGACGCGCTCCGCAACCGTGTAGCGCATGTGGCGCGGCAAGAGTGGCTCTGGCAGGTTCAGGTTCAGGTCGTATTGCTCAAAACGAGACTCTGTACGCATCTCGATCACATCGCGAAAACCTTGGGTTGTGACCAGTGCGGTCCTTGCCCCGCGTCGCTCAATCAAAGCATTGGTGGCCAAAGTGGTTCCATGGATGATCTGAGTGATCTCAGCGGGCGTAATCCCGGCCTTGCCGCAAACTTGAACCATCCCATCAATGATCGCGTCCTCGGGTGCCCCGTAGGTCGTCAGAACCTTGGTAGAAAAGGAACCTGCATTGGTTTCAAGGACGACATCGGTAAATGTCCCGCCGATATCGACGCCTAATCTGGCTACGTTTTTATCCATGTTTGATCCCACCTGTTGGAACGGAGTGTGGGGGAAACGGTCTATAAGATCAAATTACCAGTTTAAATATGGGTGATCATTTTTTTCGATATCGCAAAAAGCGCGTTACTCATCTTGCTCCTGCCGAAACTGCGCGGCAACATCTGCGGCTACAATCGCGGCTTTTTCGACAAACCGCGCGGCGCGGTCTTTGTGAAACCGTGCTGCAAAGCGCAACGGGCGCGGCACCCAACCGACATCAAGCTGGACCAGCTGGCCATTGGCAATCTGCGCCGCGACCATCGCCTTGGGCAAGCTCGCGACCCCCATCCCGACCAGCGCCATCTGTTGGCAGGAGGCAAGACTGTTTGACGGAACGAAACGGACAGCAGGCGCGGATTTGCCATCGAACTTTTCTGCAAGGTCAAGGTAGTGCTGGGTGTGGCGCGCGTGGGTCAGAATAGTTTGGGCAGCCAGTGCCTCCAGACCAGATGAGGGATCAATTTTCGCGGCGAGATCAGGTGCCGCAACCCAGACAAACCCGTAACTCCCCAATTCGATCACGCCGGATGCGCTGGTTGAAAACGGCGCGTTTTGAATGGTCAGGTCCAGCGACCGGCTGGCAAGCTCTTTGTCGAGGTTGAGCGACAGATCCACCGTCAACTCGACCGCAACGCCGGGGTAGTGTTCCTTCATGCGGCGCAGAAACGTTCTGATCCAGGTGTTGGCGACCAATTCGGTGACGCCCAAACGCAGCCGATCTTCGATCAGATCAGGACGTGCGGCGATCTCCATGAATTGTTCGGCACCGTTTAGCACCTGCCGGGCTTGCACGAGCAGCTCCGCGCCGCGATCTGTCAGCCGCACCGGCCCCGTGCCGCGATGCATCAGGCGCAATCCAAGGGTCTTTTCCAGACCGGCAATGCGGGCAGAGATATTGGGCTGGGTGGTGTTCAGATGATGCGCGGCTTTGCGAAAGCTGCCAAGCTCAGCCACCCAGACAAGGGCTTCGAGTTGCTTCAAAGTGATGGCATCGCTGATCATTGGCGCATGTTGCACATCACCGCCGGCAATGGCCAGTGGGATGGCGGATGGCTCAGTTATCCAATCTGACGGCCCCGCCCGTGGCGCGGTCCTGGGCGGAGAACCCCATCTCCTTCAGCACCATGTTCGAGCCTATGGCGATGAGTGCAAGGGCGGCAAAGGCGGCAAGCATGGCTTTCATCTTAGTTCCTCTTTCCAGTTGATGCATCGCGCAGATAGTCGATCAGGTCGTCGCGGTCTTGTTGTTTTACAATCCGTTGCATCGGCATTTTGGTGCCTGGAATATAGTGGTCCGGCCCCTCGTCAAACAAAGCATTGATCGTCTCCTCTGACCAGATAATTTCTGATCCGGTTAAAATATCGGAGTACTTATAGTCCGCAACCGTCCCGGCCTTGCGGCCAAATAGCTGATAAAGGCTCGGGCCTGCTTTGCGCGCGCTGCCTTCTGTCAAACTATGACATATGGAGCATTTGCGCTTGAATTGCCGTTCCCCATTGCCGAGCGTTGCGGGGTCTTCCAGAAAACTGCGCGTTTCCGTTCCCATCTGCCCATGGGCGTCCATCGTGGCCACGGGCCAGGAATAGAGGATATCTTCGATCCCACCGGCATGAATGTTTTGACCATCAGGCGAAAAGGCCAATGCCCAGATCGGCCCACGCCGCGTCGCGCGGAAATCACGTGTGATCTTCCAGGCGGCTGTATCAATGACCATGATGTAACCCTCCCCGTCGCCGACCGCCAATTGCTGGCCAACCGGGTCAAAGGCCATCGCCAGGATCGGGCGCCGGTCCAGCGTTAGATCCGCGATCTGATCGCCTGTTTCCAGATCAAGGACACGGGTGGCCCCGTCCACGGCCCCGTAAGCCAGCCAGCCAAGCGAGGGGTGCACGACCAAACGATTCACACCAAAGCCGTGACTAACAAGGACGCGTTTTTCTTCCCCAGTGAACCGGTCCCATTCCCGGATCGTGCCGTCCGCAGATGCCGAAAGGAACGTCCTGCCATCCGGGACAAACACCACGTCATTGACGCCAGCACGGTGGCCTTCGGCAAACAGGTTGTCATTGCTGTGCCAGATCCCGATGCGGCTGTCCCAACTGGCCGACAAGAGCGTCTCCCCATCGGGGGATTGGGCAACGGCCATGACCTTGGCGGTGTGGCCTTCCAGCAGAGTTACAAGCTCGGAGCCCGGCCTCCAGATGCGCACGGAGTTGTCGTCGCCGCCCGAAAATATCAATCCCGATTGCCCGAACAGCACCGCGTTCACAGCCGCTTCATGACCGTCAAGCCAAAGCGCAGATGTCCCGTCCCAGAGCCCGACCGCATTGTCAAAACTGGCAGTGGCGATCTGGCCCGTGGGCGACACGTCAATATCCATGATCGGCCCGCCATGGCCTTTCAACGTGAAGAATTCCTGTGCAGCGGCGGGCAAGCCAAGCACGATAAGAACCGGGATCAGCCAGAGGCGCATTTATTCGGCGGGGGACGCGCTTTTCGGGGCCGCGCGGGTTTTGGCCATCTCGTCCTCGACCCAGATCGAGTGGTGCTCACGGGCCCATTGCTCTTCGACCTCGCCCGATCCCATCGCATCATAAGCGCCTTCCATACCAACCGTACCGATATAGATATGCGCAAAGATAATCGCGATCAGAACGAAGCTGACAATCGCGTGCCAAAGCTGAGCGTATTGCATCTCCTCATGGGGCGCGAGCGTTTCGCGCAACTCCGCAAGGCCCAGAAGTTGCGGTATGCCAGCCGCGTTCAGCTTCTCAAAGGTGGCTGCGAACATGTTGATCTCGAATGGGAAAAGCAGCGCCAGACCAGAGGCGGAGATCGACCCGCCAAGGATGATCACCGACCAGAAGATCAGCTTTTGACCTGCGTTGAATTTCTTGGCGGGCGGATGGCCCTTGCCGAAAATGCCGCCGCCTTTCAGCAGCCAATTGATATCGGTGCGGTCGGGCAGATTGTGAATGACCCACATCACGAAGATCATCACCAGACCCAGCATGAACGCCCAGGAAACGTTGTTATGCACCCATTTGGAGGCCATCGCGACAGTTGCAAACGCCTCATGGCCAAAGGCCGGGATCAGCACTTTGCGACCAAAGAGCGTGATCAGCCCCGTGATGCCCAGCAGGATGAAAGACCCCGCGAGAAGCCAATGCCCAAAGCGTTCTATGGCTTTGAAACGGGTGATCTTGCGGCCTGTTTTCTCTCCATCGATGCGGATACGGCCGCGCAGAAGCAGGAAAACCAGCAGTAAAACAAGCGTTATTCCCAATAGTCCGGAACCGTATTCCAATAGCGGCCCTTCGCGGAAGGTCAGCCAGCGCATGCCGCCATCCTGGATCAGAATACCGGCGGCGGGGCCGTTGTTTGAGGCCGTTATATTCGCCGAGCCATACCGTAACGCGCGCCACAGTTCCGGATCAGACGCGCCGCCCAGCGTGCCCAATTGACCGGAGATCGCAGCGGCACCATCGGGGTCACCGATCTTGTTGCGCCGGAACGCATCATCAACCTTTTCGCCCTTTTGGCGGGCCATAATGTCGGCCAGTGTTTGCGCACCACCGGTGGTGGAGCGATCAGGCGTGGCTGTCTCCTGCGCGGTTGCTGTCGTTACGAATGCAACGGTCAGAAGCAAAGCGATCAAGGCACGAAACATGGCTTGTTTCCTATCGATTATTCGAAGGTGAAAAAGGGCGACCCAGCCGGACCGCCCTCCTCTGTTCTTGCAGATCAGAAGCGGGCCTTAGCCGTCCTGACGACCATAGGCCGACCCCCAGCCCCAAGCGCCGGACCCAAAGCCACGAGCCACCACTCGCTCGCGGTAGATGCCGGAGACCACGTCGCCGTCACCTGCCAGAAGCGCTTTAGTAGCACACATCTCGGCGCAGATCGGCAGTTTGCCTTCCGCGATCCGGTTGCGTCCGTATTTGGCGAATTCCGCGTTGGAATGCGTT
>CAYGQQ010000026.1:34816-35516 GCA_964352105.1 uncultured Rhodobacterales bacterium
TCCGGGCCACCGGCGCAGAAGGTACATTTGTCCATCTTGCCGCGGGAGCCAAAGTTGGCCGCTTGCGGGAATTGCGGTGCGCCGAAGGGGCACGCGTAGAAGCAATATCCACACCCGATGCAGAGATCCTTGGAGTGAAGCACCACCCCTTCTTCGTTTTGGTAGAAGCAATCTACAGGGCACACGGCCATGCAGGGTGCGTCTGAGCAGTGCATACATGCAACCGAAATCGACCGCTCGCCCGGGGAGCCGTCATTGATCGTGACGACTTTCCGGCGGTTGATCCCCCAAGGCACCTCGTGTTCGTTCTTACACGCGGTGACACAGGCGTTACATTCGATGCAGCGTTCAGCATCTACGAGAAACTTAGCTCTTGCCATCTCTCATACTCCCTTATGCTGTCCAGATTTTGCAAAGAGTCGCTTTGGTCTCTTGCATCTGGGTTACTGAATCATAGCCATAGGTCTGGGCTGTGTTGGTACTTTCGCCCAACACATAGGGGTCCGCGCCGTCGGGGTATTTGCCCCTCAGGTCTTCGCCCTCCAGATGGCCCCCGAAGTGGAACGGCATGAAGGCTACGCCCTCACCGACCCTTTCGGTCACCATGGCCATCACCTTGACCTTGGCCCCTTCCGGACCTTCCACCCAAACCTGTGTGCCGTCCCGTACGCCAAGATTATTGGCATCGCGGGTGTTGATC
>CAYGQQ010000027.1:0-8006 GCA_964352105.1 uncultured Rhodobacterales bacterium
AATTCGTCCCGATGCGGACCTTGGCTGATGAAGGCGGGCCACACCTGCCAGAAGATCAGATGAAGGCCTATGTCGCGCAATTCCCGGTCAATGATGAGGCATCGAACCGTCACCTCTATGATGCCGAGGAAGATGTGCTGCGGGCCTTGGTCCCAACTGATCATTTCCCAGCCAACGAGTCGCAGGGTGCACCTGATCTGTCCTTGATGGCGAAAGCGCGCGCCGGTTTCCACGGGCCTTACGGTCTGGGGATCAACCAGTTGTTCAAAGGCATGGGCGGACCGGAATACATCACCGCCCTCCTGCTTGGCTACACCGGCGAAGAGAAAGAAGAAGCTGGCGTCACTCTTTATGAAAACACTGCCTACCCGGGTGGGTGGATTTCCATGGCGCCGCCGCTCTATGGCGATGATGTCGAATTTGACGACGGCCACGCCACAGACCTGCATCACCTGTCGGAAGACGTTTCCGCCTTCCTGATGTGGACCGCAGAACCCAAACTGGAATCGCGCAAGGCGATGGGCTTTATCGCCGTGTTCTTCCTGTCGGTCCTGACTGTGCTTCTCTATCTGACCAACAAACGTCTGTGGGCACCGATCAAGCGCAAAAGCACCTGATCGCGCAACATCTTAAGACTTTCAGGCGCGTCCCATCGGGGCGCGCCTTTTCTTTTGAAGGCACTGGCGCTAGACCAAAGCGCAAGAACCCGGAGCGTATTTCATGTCGATCAACAGTTTTGGCCATCTCTTTCGTGTCACCACATGGGGCGAAAGCCACGGACCCGCTTTGGGGGCGACGGTAGACGGGTGCCCTCCCGGTGTGCCTTTGGACGCCGCGATGCTTCAGCACTGGCTCGACAAGCGTAAACCCGGCCAGAATAAATACACAACTCAGCGTCGGGAGGCCGATGAGGTTCGGATCCTCTCTGGCGTCTTTGAAGGCGTTACAACCGGCACGCCCATTCAGTTGATGATCGAAAACACCGATCAGCGCTCCAAAGACTATGGCGACATCGCCGAGAAGTTTCGCCCCGGCCACGCCGACATCACCTATTGGCAGAAGTATGGGATTCGCGACTATCGCGGTGGCGGTCGGTCCTCGGCCCGTGAAACCGCCGCGCGGGTCGCGGCCGGTGGTGTTGCGCGCGAAGCCATCAAAGCGCTGGTGCCGGGCCTGAAAATCACCGGCTATATGGTGCAAATGGGCGAGCATAAGACCAACCTTCGTGATCTGGATCAGATCGAGCAAAATCCGTTCTGGGTTCCAGATGCCGACGCGGCAGAGGTTTGGGCGGAATATCTGGACGGTTTGCGCAAATCCGGCAGCTCCGTCGGTGCGATGATTGAAGTCGTAGCCACTGGCGCGCCTGCGGGTCTTGGCGCGCCGGTTTATGGAAAGTTAGACACTGATCTGGCCGCTGCGATGATGTCCATCAACGCCGTCAAAGGTGTGGAGATTGGGGCAGGCATGGAAGCCGCAATGCTGACCGGTGAAGCCAATGCCGATGAGATTTCGATGGGACCGGAAGGACCTGTCTATAGCTCCAACCATTCTGGCGGTGTGCTTGGCGGCATTTCCACTGGACAGGATCTTGTGGTACGGTTCGCCGTCAAACCGACCTCGTCCATCCTGACGCCGCGCAAGACCATTACCAAATCGGGCGAGGAAACAGAGATCGTCACCAAAGGTCGGCACGACCCTTGTGTCGGTATCCGCGCGGTTCCGGTAGGTGAGGCGATGATGGCCTGCGTGATCCTCGATCACCTGCTCTTGCATCGCGGCCAGATCGGTCAGAATCAGGGTAAGATCGGCTAGCTCTTCTGTTTGGACAGCTGCACGGCGAGAATACCGCCGGCGATCACGGCAACACCGATGATGTCCATCAGCCCTAGGTTTTCACCCAACAAGACTGCCGCTACTGCCACACCAAGAAACGGGTTGAGGAAGTGGAAGGTGGACGCGCGTACGGCCCCGATCCGACCCACAAGATGGAACCAGACCACCGTCGCCAGAATGCCCGGAATAAACGTTGTGTAGGCGAAAGCCGCGATCAATTTCCAGGACCAGTTCACCGTCAATTCTTCGGTCGGGATGCCAACGGCCCCAACTGCAACGAACCCGACCAGCATCTGCAACCCGACAACCATAAGAACGTTGTTGCCCGACGCAACGGTCCGCACGGCCAAGGTCGCAAAGGTCAGGGCCAATACGCCAATCCCGCACAGCAAAAGCCCCGTCCCATCGACGCCCATGCTGATCCGCGTGCCCATGATCAGGCCAACGCCGCCGATCCCTGCCAGAAGGCCAAGGATGCCCAACGCCCCTACCCGTTCACGGAAAATTAACCAGCCAGCCAGCGCGACAAGCAGCGGCATCGTGGAGGCGATGATTGCCGCCAGCGAAGCTTCCACCGACTGCATCGCAATGAAATTCAGACCCAGATACAGTGCGTTTTGACAGATGCCAAAGATCACGACTGCAATCCATTGCTTGCGGGTGAGATGCCAGCTCTGGCCCAGCGCGCGGGCTAGGATTATGCTGATCAGGCCTGACAACAGAAACCGCAACGCCAAGGCGGTTAGCGGCGGAGCGTCGACGACGATGATGCGCGCCGAGGTAAACGCACTCGACCACATGAAGGCGAAGGCAAAGCCCATAAATATCGCGCGAAAATCCATGCCTTTTCCCTCAACCGTCCAAAACCTTGGCTACAGCCAAAAAGAAAGGGCCGCCAGTGGTGGCGACCCTTCTTTCAAACTCTGCGGGTTGGTTTACCCGTTTACGCTGTCTTTCAGCGCTTTCGCGATTGTCATTTTGACAACTTTATCCGCGTCTTTCTGGATCTGCTCGCCAGTGGCTGGGTTGCGAACCATACGTGCTGGACGTTCGCGGCAATAAATTTTGCCAACACCCGGCAAGGTGACTGCGCCACCGCCTGAAACTTCACGTGTAATAATGTCGATCAGACCATCAAGAGCCGCAGCGGCGGATTTTTTGTCTGTGTCAGCTGCTTCGGCCAAAGCGGCAACCAGCTGTGTTTTTGTCATAGGTTTAGATGCCATGTGCTCAATCTCCCTCATGGTCCCCTTAAATTGGGGCGTTATCGCGTGAATCTAACTGTATATAGAGGCCACGCACAACTCCTTGTGTGCAAAAACCCCTTTTTTTATGCTGTTTTTCGCCGTTTTCCTTGCGTCAAAGGAAGGCTGTTTCGGAAAAACTGCGTAATTTCCGCGAATGCAGCCGTTCCAATGGCATTTCTGCCAGTCGCTCCATCGCCGCAATTCCGATCAAAAGATGCCGCGACACCTGGGTTTTATAGAAGTCAGAGGCCATTCCCGGCAGCTTCAATTCGCCATGCAGAGGCTTGTCGGAGACACATAGAAGCGTCCCGTAAGGCACCCGGAACCGGAAGCCATTGGCCGCGATCGTGGCACTTTCCATATCAAGCGCAACCGCGCGGCTTTGACTGAGGCGCTGTACCGGCCCCGATTGGTCGCGCAGCTCCCAATTGCGGTTGTCGATCGTCGCCACTGTCCCTGTCCGCATGATCCGTTTCAGATCGTAACCTTCAAGTTGTGTGATCTCTTCGACGGCCTCTTCCAAGGCGATCTGAACCTCGGCCAAAGCAGGCACAGGCACCCAGACCGGCAGGTCATCATCCAGCACGTGATCTTCGCGAAGATAGGCATGGGCCAGCACAAAATCCCCCAAGGATTGAGAGTTCCTGAGCCCTGCACAGTGCCCCACCATTAACCAGGCATGGGGGCGAAGAACCGCAATGTGATCCGTCGCTGTTTTCGCGTTCGAAGGCCCAACCCCGATATTGACCAAAGTGATCCCGGAGCCATCCTTGCGGGTCAGGTGGTAGGTCGGCATTTGCGGGGTTTTCGCGGTTGGTGGAATCACTCCATCCGGGTCGGTCAGAACGTGATCCCCAGTGCTGACGAAGCCAGTATAGCCGCTGCTCTTATCCGCGAGTTGCTTGCGGGCATAGGCCTCAAACTCCTCAACATAGAACTGGTAGTTGGTGAACAACACATGGTTCTGAAAATGCATCGGGTCGGTCGCGGTGTAATGTGCCAACCGGGCCAGCGAATAGTCGACGCGCTGCGCGGTGAAGGCCGCCAGATGGCCAGACCCATCATCGTTCGTCACATCGCGACCATTGACGATGTCATCATTGGTGGTGGCCAGATCTGGCACGTCGAAAACATCGCGCAGCGTGAAATCTGTTGCCCCATCCTGGGGGATCGTGATGTTGGCATCATTGGCGACGGCAAAGTGAACTGGCATCGGCGTGCTGGAAATACCGATCCAGACCCCTACCCCATGGTTTTCGATCAGCAAGGCGATCTGTTGTTCCAAATAATGCTCAAACAGAACCGGGCGGGTGATTGTCGCAGAATAGACGCCGGGACCTGCGACATGCCCAAAGCTCAGACGGCTGTCGATCTGGGCAAAGCTGGTCGTGGTGATGCGAATCTCTGGGTAGAAGGCACGGTAGCGTTCATTTGGCATCGGGCCGCTTAGAACGCTTGAAAACTTCTCGCAAAGGAACGTGGTGGCCTCATCATACAACATGCAAAGCTGGACCACAGCCTTCTTTGGGTCTGTGTAGTAGATCGCTTCGTGTTGCTTTGGTGTTTGGATCACCAATTTTTGTGTTTGCCCTGTCATTTCGGGTCCTCAATCAAATCTATCATTTCGAATTTCGTCACATCGACCAGTCCAAGATCGGAGATGCGAATCTCCGGGATCACGACCAGGGCCAGAAGTGAATGCTGCATGTAAGCGTTATTTAACGTGCAGCCGCATTGCTGCATCGCATCGACCATTTGGTCGGCTTTCGCTGCAACCTCAATTGCCGGTCTGTCGGACATCAAGCCTGCGATTGGAAGCTCCACCAGCGACAGTTCCTCGCCGTCTTTCCAGACTGTTACGCCCCCGCCAACCTCGCCTAGACGATTGGCAGCAAGCGCCATGTTTTCGCGGCTTGTCCCCACGACAATCATATGGTGGCTGTCATGGGCTACGGTGGAGGCTATCGCCATCTCCCCCGTATAACCAAAGCCTTCGACAAGACCATTGACGACGGTGCCTGTCGCCCGGTGACGTTCCACCAGAGCGATCTGGCACGTCGCTCCAATAGGCTCTAACACGCCATCTTTTACCGGAATTTCGCGTCGTAGCGCTTTCGTAGGCGCTTGATTTTCGACAACTCCGATCACATTGGCCGTGGCTTGGTTGAGCTCTTCTGGTGCTGTGATCACAAAATCGCTCTCGGCCAGTGTCTTGCCCAGATGAACCGTCTCACGCGCGGTTTGTGGCCAATCCAGATGCGGGCAGGTCACGGTAATCTTGCCGTCCATTGCAACGGTTTTGCCGCGCGCAATCACATGGTCAATTGGCAGATCGGTCAGGCTGGAGGTCAGGATCACATCTGCCCGCCTGCCCGGCGCGATCGATCCCAGCTCACGCTCCAATCCGAAATGGGTTGCGGTGTTGATCGTTGCCATTTGCAACGCAATCAGCGGATCACAGCCGCACGCAATCGCGTGGCGGACAACACGGTTCATATGCCCGTCATTGACCAAAGTGCCAGAATGGCAATCGTCAGTGCACAGGATGAAGTTACGCGGGTCCAGCCCCTGCTCCGTCACCGCGGTGATCTGGCTTTCGACGTCATACCACGCCGATCCAAGCCGCATCATCGACCGCATTCCTTGCCGGACCCGGGCCATGGCGTCCGCCTCGCACGTACCCTCATGGTCATCCGCAGGACCGCCCGCCGCGTAAACTTGGAATCCGGCCAAGTCAGGAGAAGCATAGTGCCCCCCAACGGTTTTTCCGGCGTTCTGCGTCGCGGCGATCTCTGCCAGCATCTTCGGGTCCGCGTTCATGACACCGGTGAAATTCATCATCTCGCCAAGGCCAATAATGCCGGGCCAGGACATTGCCTCTGCCACGTCGTCAGCCGTGATCTCAAAACCCGTTGTTTCCAGACCCGGCGCGGACGGTGCGCAGCTGGGCATCTGTGTATAGATGGAAATGGGCTGAATTAGAGCCTCGTCATGCATCAATTTCACGCCTGCAAGGCCCAGCACGTTGGCGATCTCATGTGGGTCTGTGAACATGGTTGTCGTGCCATGGGGAATGACGGCTGCAGCAAATTCAGCCGGGGTCAGCATGCCACTTTCAATATGCATATGCCCATCGCAGAGGCCGGGGATCATATAGCGCCCTTCGGCCTCGATCACCTCGGTCTGAGGACCGATGCAATGGGAGGCATCCGCGCCGCAATAAGCAAACCGGCCATCCGCAATCGCCAGATCTGAGTTCTCAAGGCATTCACGGGTATGCACGTTAACCCAAGTGCCGCCGCGAATAACGAGGTCAGCAGGCGCACGCCCAGCAGCCACAGCGATCAGTCGCGCTGCACTTTCGGGCCAAGTTTTCAGATTGGGGTGTTCCATGTCCCAATTGACATAGCTTTTGTTAAGAGCGCAAGTCGCAATTTTGGTAGCATCGTCGCAAATGGCGTGCGTTACTGCCTCCAAATGGCGGGAGGGTGAAATGGACGGCACACGAACCAACATCGAAAACTGGGAGGAACGGGTCGACCTTGCAGCGGCGTTTCGCTGGACGGCACGTTTGAACATGCATGAAGGCGTTTCGAACCACTTTTCGCTGGCGATAAACGACGATGGAACCCGGTTTTTGATGAACCCGAACCAGGTTCACTTCAGCCGGGTCAAAGCCTCCGATATGCTGGTGATCGATGCCAATGACCCCTCCACTCTCGAAGGTCCAAATGCGCCTGACATAACCGCATGGGGTCTGCATGGCGGGTTGCACAGACACTGCCCACACGCCCGCTGCGCGATGCACGTACATTCTGTGCACGCCACGGTTTTGGCGTGTCTTCAGGACAGCATACTGCCGCCGCTCGATCAGAATGCGGCGATGTTTTATGACCGGCAGATCGTGGACGACAATTATGGCGGCTTGGCCTTTGAAGAGGAAGGCGAACGCTGTGCGAAACTGTTCGATGACCCCAAGAAGAAGGTCATGATCATGGGCAATCACGGGATCATGGTAATCGGCGACACGGTAGCCGAGACCTTCAATCGGATGTATTTCTTTGAACGTGCCTGCGAGGTGTATATCAACGCGCTTCAAACCGGCCAGCCGTTGCGCATTTTGCCGGATGAAATTGCCGCCAAAACCGCCCAGGAGATCGAAGACTACCCTGAGCAGGATATTCGCCACCTGGCAGAGCTGAAGGCGCTTCTGGACGAAGAAGGCTCAGATTATGCGGGGTAATATGGCCAGTTTAGAGCCTAATCAGAAGATGAAATCCTGACATGCAATATGGTTTGAATGAAGAGCAGGAGATGATCGTCTCCACCGTGCGGAGCTTTGTGGAAAAGGAGATTTACCCCCACGAAGACCTTGTGGAACGGACCGGAGAAGTTCCAAAAGAAGTTGCTGATGACATCAAGAAAAAGACCCTAGATTTGGGGTTTTACGCCTGTAACTTCCCTGAACGCGTCGGGTGCGCTGGTTTGGGCCACGTTGATTTCGCCCTTGTTGAGCGGGAGTTGGGCCGCGGTTCAATGGCGCTGACTCATTTCTTTGGGCGACCTCAGAACATCTTGATGGCTTGTGAAGGTGATCAGGTGGACCGCTATCTGATGCCAGCTGTTCGAGGGGAGAAGATGGACGCGCTTGCGATGACCGAACCCGGTGCGGGGTCTGATATTCGCGGCATGAAATGTGCGGCCACACGCGACGGCGGCGATTGGGTCGTCAACGGAACAAAGCATTTCATCTCTGGCGCGGAGCACGCGGATTTCTTCATCGTATTCATCGCCACCGGCGAAGATGCTACCCCCAAAGGGCCCAAAAAGCGCATCACAGCGTTCCTTGTCGATCGTGGAACCCCCGGTTTCACGGTGCGCGACGGCTACAAATCGGTCAGCCATCGCGGCTACAAGAACATG
>CAYGQQ010000027.1:8016-34713 GCA_964352105.1 uncultured Rhodobacterales bacterium
GAACATGATCCTGGAGTTCGATGACTGCCGCCTGCCAGACGCCCAGGTTCTGGGTGTGGTCGATGGCGGGTTTGAGGTGATGAACACTTGGCTCTATGCCACACGTATCACCGTTGCCGCCATGTCAGTTGGCCGCGCGCGGCGCGTGTTTGACTATGCGCTGGATTATGCCGCCGAACGTGAACAGTTCGGGCAGAAGATCGGCAAATTCCAGGGTGTCAGCTTCCAGCTTGCCGATATGATTACTGAGATTGATGCAGCTGACCTTCTTACGCTCGCCGCTGCTGATCTGCTGGACACGGGCCAGTCCTCAAACCGCCAGATTGCGTCCGCCAAGCTTTATGCGTCGGAAATGCTCTCACGGGTGACGGATGCGGCGATCCAGATCCATGGCGGCATGGGCCTGATGGACGACTATCCGCTGGAGCGGTTCTGGCGCGATGCACGGGTCGAACGGATTTGGGACGGAACGTCGGAAATTCAGCGCCACATCATCAGTCGTGACCTGCTTCGCGCACTTGGGGCGTAACCGCTGATGAGAGATTTATCACGTTTGCTGAACCCAAGCTCGATTGCCATCGTTGGTGGGGGCGCATGGTGCCGCGATGTCGTGAAGCAAGCCGCGAAGTTCAATCCTGACATCACGCTCTATCCGGTGCATCCAAGCTTACCTGAGATCGAGGGACTCAGAGCCTATCCCAGCGTAAAACATCTTCCAGAGCCGCCGGACGCCACCTTTGTCGGGATCAATCGGGAGGCGACCGTCGGCGTGGTGGAACGGTTGCGAAAACTGAAAGCTGGGGGTGCCGTTTGTTTCGCGTCCGGCTTTTCAGAAATGCAGAAAGAAGACAGCAGCGGGCAAGATGCGCAGGCGCGGCTGTTGAAAGCCGCGGGCGATATGCCGGTGCTGGGACCAAATTGCTACGGGTTTATCAACGCGCTGGACCGAAAGGTTATCTGGCCAGATCAACATGGCTGCCAACCGGTAGATCGCGGTGTCGCGATTCTGACCCAGTCGTCGAACATTGCGATTAATCTGACGATGCAACAGCGCGGCTTGCCGATTGCGTATATGATCGCCTGCGGAAATCAAGCGCAGCTCAGCCATGCAGAGATTGCCACAGCTTTGCTGGATGACCCGCGCGTCACAGCCATTGGGCTTCACATTGAAGGCTTTCAAGACATCTCTGCGTGGCAAGAATTGTCGGAAACCGCGATGCAGCTGGGGATACCGCTCGTGGGTCTGAAGGTTGGGAAATCCGATCAGGCCAAGGCGGCAACGATCTCTCATACCGCGTCGCTTGCCGGGGCAGATGCCGGGGCGCAGGCCCTTCTGGAGCGGTGCGGTATCGCGCGTGTCGACGATCTGCCGACATTTTTGGAGACGCTTAAACTGGCGCATCATGTCGGGCGTCTTGATAGCAACAAGATCGCCTCGATCAGTTGTTCCGGTGGAGAGGCGTCGCTCATTGCAGATCAGGCCTTGCGTTTCGATCTGGAATTTCCCGCGCTTTCCGGCAAACAGCATAAAGCGCTGCGCGACGTTCTTGGCCCAAGGGTCGCGCTCTCTAACCCTTTGGATTATCATACGTTTATCTGGCGCGATGCAGGTGCGATGGGGAAATGTTGGGCCGCGATGTCTGGCGCGGATACGTCGCTTACGCTGTCCATTGTCGACTTTCCACGGGGTGATATTTGCGACCCTACGGATTGGGACTGCGCCGTGGAGGCCGCCGCCAACGCGCGAAAACTGACCGACAAACCTTTCGCCGTCGTCGCGACATTGCCGGAACTGCTGCCCGAGGCTGTTAGTGCAAAGCTCAGCGCGCAGGGCGTTATCCCGATGCATGGACTGAACGAAACGCTTGGTGCGATTGAGGCGCTTTCCCGGCCCGTCATTCCGGATCAGGAACCTCTCCTTGCTGCAAACCTTTTCTCATCTCTTGAGACCCTGACGGAACGTGAAGCTAAGGCAGAGCTCGCGCAATTTGGCGTCTCTGTGCCCCGAAACGTTGAAATTGCCAATACAGGTGACGCGGCAAACCTGCTGGGTGAGCTTGCTTTTCCGGTTGCTGTGAAGGCCATCGGGCTGGCACATAAAACGGAAGCTGGCGGTGTCGTTCTGAACTGCGAAACCCCTGAAGGCATCGTCAAAGCGACCGGTCAGATGCCTCACGACGGTCCGTTCCTAATCGAAGAAATGGCCAATAATGGGGTGGAGCTGTTGGTCGGTATCGTCAACGATCCTCCACACGGTCTCTTGCTGACAATAGGCGCCGGGGGGGTCCTGACCGAGCTTCTCGAAGACAGTGTGTCAATGCTTCTTCCAGTGGATCGAAACGCGGTGAAACAGTGTCTATTACACCTCAAAGTGACAAAACTTCTTTCGGGATACCGTGGGTCAGATGCCGCTGATCTTGACGCAATCATTGATACTGTATTGGCAATTCAAGACTATGTCGTTGACCATCGAGACGAGATTGCGGAAGTCGAAATTAACCCGCTTATTTGCACGCCAACAGGCGCGATTGCCGTGGACGCGTTGATCCGAAAGGGAACGATATGAACACCGATCCGATAAAACTGCACAGGCGCGGCCCGATCCTGCAGGTCACGCTGGACCGGCCGAAAGCGAACGCGATTGATCTGGCCACAAGCCGGATGATGGGCCAGGTATTCGAGGTGTTTCGCGACGATCCCGAATTGCGCGTCGCCATTCTGACCGGTGGGGGGGAGAAGTTCTTTTGTCCCGGCTGGGATCTCAAAGCTGCCGCTGATGGGGACGCCGTTGACGGTGACTATGGGGCAGGCGGTTTTGGCGGGCTGCAGGAGCTGCCAAACCTGAACAAACCGGTTATTGCGGCTGTAAACGGGATCGCCTGTGGTGGCGGCTTGGAACTTGCGCTGAGCGCTGACATAATCCTTGCCGCAGATCACGCAACCTTTGCCTTGCCGGAAATTCGGTCCGGGACTGTGGCGGATGCGGCCTCCGTCAAGCTGCCGAAGCGGATCCCGTACCATATAGCGATGGAATTGCTGCTTACCGGACGATGGTTCGATGTCGATGAGGCGCATCGCTGGGGCATCGTTAACGAAATCGTCCCTGCGGCGGACCTGATGGAGCGCGCCTGGGAGCTTGCGACTCTGCTCGCCTCTGGCCCACCGCTGGTCTACGCCGCGATCAAGGAGGTCGTTCGCGAAGCCGAAGACAAAAATTTTCAGGACGCGATGAACCTGATCACGGGCCGAAAACTTGAAACAGTCGACAGGCTCTATTCCAGCGAAGACCAGCTAGAAGGGGCAAAAGCCTTTGCCGAAAAACGCGATCCTGTGTGGAAGGGGCGCTAAGCCCGCACAAATTCCGAAACGGAATAGCCTTGTAGGTACAAAAGCGCCGTAAGGTCACCGTGGTTGATCTTGAACGCGGCTTGTTCCTGAACAACCGGCTTCGCATGAAGCGCGACACCCAGCCCGGCACGGGTCAGCATGCCCAGGTCATTCGCACCGTCTCCAACGGCGATCACATCGACCTCACCAATACCAAGACGCGTGGTTATCTGCTCAAGCGCCTCAACTTTCGCTTCCCGCCCAAGGATCGGATCCGTGACCTCTCCGGTGATTTTTCCATTTGTGATCACAAGATCGTTTGCGCGGTTCTCATCGAAACCCAATAGCGTGGCAATTTGGGACGTAAAGGCGGTAAATCCCCCTGATACCAAAGCCGCATAAGCCCCGTTGTTTTTCATCGTCGCCAAAAGCGTAGACCCGCCCGGCATCAACGAGATATTATTGTCCAGAACAGTGTCTATTATCGCTGAATTTGCCCCCTTCAACAGCCCAACCCGTTCCCGCAAAGCAGCTTCAAAATCCAACTCACCATTCATCGCGCGGGCGGTGATATCGGCCACTTGATCGCCAACGCCCGCAACGGCGGCCAATTCGTCGATGCATTCCTGCTGGATCATTGTGCTGTCCATATCCGCCAGCAGCATCTTCTTGCGACGCTCCGCGCTTGGAAGAACCGCCAGATCGACACCAGTAGATTGCAGGTCCTTCCAGACCCCGTCTTGATTGTCGGGCAGGGCTGGCATCTCGAATTCTGCCGCGATCCCGGGGTTGAGCCACTTGACCTCCCCGCCGCCCCAGGCATCCCGCAAAGCGCTCACCAAGGGACGTTGAACATTCGGGGTTTCAGGATTGCAAAGCAGGATGGCAGTGAACATGCGGCGTTTCCGATTGTGAACAAAGGTGTCGTAAAAAGTCGTTGAACCGGCGCTATAGCCTCAGTTTCCGGGTTGCGAAAGTCCGAAGGCGCGATTATTGCGGTCAGTGGGACACCTCTCCCCAACGAGAGGCATTTATCTGTGAGGATACACATAATGACCACGACCATTCCGGCCATTCGGCCCGCGAATCCACGTTTTTCGTCCGGCCCTTGTGCCAAACCCCCGACATTTTCACTTGAACAGCTTGCGGATGCGCCTTTGGGACGATCCCACCGTGCCGCTGTTGGCAAGGACAAGCTGAAACAGGCGATTGAAACAACCCGAGACATTCTGGGCGTGCCCAGCGACTACAAGATCGGCATTGTGCCCGCTTCTGATACAGGCGCGTTTGAGATGGCGATGTGGAACCTGCTTGGCGAACGCCCGGTCGAGATGCTTGCCTGGGAAAGTTTCGGTGCCGGATGGGTCACCGACGTGGTCAAACAATTGAAGCTGGACGCAATCGTCAAAACCGCCGATTACGGTGAAATCGTTGACCTTGCCACGGTCGATTTCGACAAGGATGTCTGCTTCACCTGGAACGGCACAACCTCTGGCGTGCGCATCCCTTCAAAAGACTCTATTCCAGCGGAACGCGCCGGTCTAACACTGTGCGACGCAACCTCCGCTGCCTTCGCGATGGACCTGCCATGGGACCGTTTGGACGTCACCACATTCAGCTGGCAGAAGGTTTTGGGCGGAGAAGCCGCGCATGGGGTTTTGATCCTGTCCCCGCGCGCCGTCGAGCGCCTCGAAAGCTACACACCCGCGTGGCCGCTGCCGAAAATTTTCCGCCTCACTAAAGCTGGCAAGCTGATCGACGGCATCTTCACTGGTGCCACGATCAACACGCCCTCGATGCTCTGTGTTGAGGATTATTTGTTCGCGCTCAATTGGGCCAAATCAGTCGGCGGCCTCCAAGGCCTCATCGCCCGCGCGGATGCCAATACCGCAGCGATTTCCAGCTTTGTGGCCAATCATGACTGGATCGCGTTTCTGGCAACTGACCCGGCGACGCGGTCCAACACCTCCGTCTGCTTGAAGTTCACCGACGCGCGCATTCTCGATGGCGCAAGCTTTGCCAAAGCCGTCGCCAAGCGGCTGGAAGGCGAGGGGGTTGCCTATGACATCGGCGCATATCGCGACGCGCCTCCGGGTCTGCGCATCTGGTGTGGAGCCACGGTTGAAACCGCCGATGTAGAAGCGCTTCTTCCATGGCTGGCATGGGCTTTTGAAGCCGAGATTGCCTCGCAGTCGCAAGCCGCCTGATCCTTAAAGGACCCTGAACCGCCCGCGCTTTGGGGTCCGACAGAAGTCCGACGCAAGTCATACGCAATTCATACACAAAAAAAGGAGCCCGATATGGCCCCCAAAGTACTCGTCTCAGACAAGCTCTCTGAAACCGCCGTTCAGATTTTCCGTGACCGTGGCATCGATGTTGATTTCATGCCTGACCTCGGCAAGGACAAAGACAAACTGCTCGAATTGATCGGACAATATGATGGTCTGGCAATCCGCTCGGCCACCAAAGCCACCGAGAAACTGATCGCTGCCGCCGACAATCTGAAAGTCATCGGCCGGGCAGGCATCGGTGTCGACAATGTCGACATTCCGGCGGCCTCCAAGAAGGGGATTATCGTGATGAACACCCCTTTCGGCAATATGATCACCACCGCCGAGCATGCCATCGCGATGATGTTCGCCGTCGCGCGGCAAATCCCTGAAGCCAGCGCCTCCACCCACGCCGGAAAATGGGAGAAATCGAAATTCATGGGGGTTGAGCTGACCAGCAAAACGCTTGGTGTGATCGGTGCGGGCAATATCGGCGGCATCGTGTGCGAGCGTGGCGTCGGCCTGAAAATGAAAGTGATCGCCTATGATCCGTTCCTGTCCGAAGAACGCGCCGCCAAACTGGGCGTGACCAAGGTGGACCTGGACGAGCTGTTCGAGCGCTCCGATTTCATCACCCTGCACGTTCCCGCCACAGACAAAACCCGCGGCATGATCTCGGCAGAAAACATCGCGAAAATGAAAAGAGGCGTGCGGATCGTAAACTGCGCCCGCGGCGGTCTTGTCGATGAAGCCGCCCTGGCTGACGCCCTCAAGTCCGGTCACGTCGCTGGCGCTGCCTTTGACGTCTTTGAAGTTGAACCAGCCACCAACAGCCCGCTTTTCAACCTGCCCAATGTTGTCGTCACCCCTCATCTTGGGGCCGCGACAACCGAGGCACAGGAAAATGTCGCCCTTCAAGTAGCCGAACAGATGTCGGACTACCTGTTGACCGGGGCTGTCTCAAACGCGCTCAACATGCCGTCGGTGACAGCGGAGGAAGCCGCCGTAATGGGCCCATGGGTCAAACTGGCCGAACATCTTGGTGCCTTTATCGGACAAATGACCGATGATGTGATCAAGGAAATTCAGATCACCTATAACGGCTCGGTCTCGGCGATGAACCTTGAAGCCCTAAACTGCGCAGGGATCGCGGGGATCATGAAAGCCACGAACCCAGATGTGAATATGGTCTCGGCCCCCGTGATCGCAAAAGAGCGCGGCGTGAAAATCTCCACCACAACGCAAGACAAATCCGGCGTATTTGATGGCTATATCAAAATGAATGTCGTGACTGACAAGCGTGAGAGATCCATCGCAGGCACGGTATTTTCCGATGGAAAACCGCGCTTTATCCAGATCAAAGGCATCAATATCGATGCTGAGATTGGCGCGCATATGGTCTACACAACCAACAATGATGTCCCCGGTATCATCGGGACCCTGGGCAAAACCATGGGCGAAAACGGCGTCAATATCGCGAACTTTACGCTGGGCCGGGAAGCCGCCGGTCAGGAAGCTATCGCGCTTCTCTATGTCGACGAACCCGTGCCTGCAAAAATTCTGAAGGAGCTCGAAAGCACCGGCATGTTCCAGCAGGTCAAAGCCCTGCAATTCGACGCTGCCTAGCGCTTCTTTTTGGCAAAAATACCTACGCCGGAGGCGAAAATCTCCGGCGGACCGTCCGCTATCTGGTGCGCAGTAACTTTACAACGCTCCAGATAGTGTTCCTCCGAAAAACGCGCCTGCGATACCGATGATTTCAACCGAGGCAATTCCGTTGAACCCCCGGTAGGCAACTGCAAAAATCATCAGCGCCAAGCCGACAACGCTGAAGACCAAGCGAAACCAAAGCTCCCCGCGGGTGGGTCCGTAATTGCTCATGTCTGCCTCCGGACGCAAACGTAACGTCACATCTCCAATCGCGCAAACCATGCGCTAAGATGGTCCAACCTTAGGGAGGAACACATGACCGATATTGTTATTCTGGATGGCGCACGCACCGCTATTGGAACCTTTGGCGGCTCCTTGGCCGCCACCACGCCGATCGCGCTTGGTGCGCATGTCGCAACCCACGCGCTTGCCCGCTCAGGCGTCGGGGGGTCCCAGATCGGCCATGTCGCCTTTGGTCATGTCATCAATACGGAACCGCGTGACATGTATCTGTCCCGCGTTGCGTCAATGGATGCAGGCATCCCTGACACCACACCAGCGATGAATGTGAACCGGCTTTGTGGCTCTGGTGCGCAGGCGATTGTGTCCGTCATCCAATCATTGATGCTGGGGGACGCTGAATTCGGCCTCGCCGGTGGTGCGGAATCGATGAGCCGCGCGCCTTATATCTCTGCCCAATCCCGTTGGGGTCAGAAAATGGGCGATATCAACACGCAAGATATGATGTTGGGTGCCCTCAATTGCCCGTTCGGGACCGGTCATATGGGTGTCACAGCTGAAAACGTCGCCTCAGAGCATGAGATCAGCCGCGCAGCGCAGGACGATTTTGCTCTGACCAGCCAAATGCGTGCCGCCGCCGCGATCGAGGCCGGATATTTCAAATCGCAAATTGCGCCAATTGATGTGCGCTTGAAGCTCGACATGGTTCCATTTGATACTGATGAGCACCCCAAAGCCACCACGGCGGACGCGCTCAGTGGGCTGCGGGCCGTGTTTCAAAAGGACGGCACCGTAACCGCTGGCAATGCCTCAGGGATCAATGATGGGGCCGCAGCGCTTGTACTGGCCAACGCGGATGCTGCAGAGCGGGCAGGCCTGACCCCAAAGGCCCGTGTTCTTGGCTATGCACATGCAGGTGTCAGACCGGACGTGATGGGCATCGGTCCGATCCCGGCGGTTGAGGCGCTGATGCAGCGGACCGGTCTGTCGGCAGAAGATTTTGATGTAGTCGAGTCGAACGAAGCCTTCGCAGCACAAGCGCTGGCCGTCAACAAAGGGCTTGGCCTTGATCCCGCGAAGGTCAACCCAAATGGCGGCGCGATTGCGCTGGGACATCCCGTCGGTGCCACAGGGGCGATCATAACGATTAAAGCCCTTTATGAGCTGGAACGGACCCAGTCAAAGCGCGCGCTGATCACCATGTGTATCGGAGGCGGGCAGGGCATCGCCCTCGCGATTGAGCGCCTTTGATCCTAAAACTCCATTAGCGTTAATGCGCGCTTCATCATAACGCCGGATGATCTGCTGAGTTTTAGTGATTCTGAGCAGGCCCGACCGAATGGATTCGTCCAATTTTGAAACCGAACTTGCCGACGAACGGCGCGCGCGGCTCGCCGCTGAACGGCTGTTGGACCAAAAGCAGGCAGAGCTGAAAACAGCGAACCGCAAGCTTAATGAACACGCGTTGTCCTTGTCGGATCAGATCGTTGATCAACGTCGCCTGATGCAGGAGCTGGAGGGCGAAAACTCTCAGGTTCAACAGGATCTGGCCGACGCGAATGTGAAGGTTGTCGAAGTTGAACGCCTTTTATGGAACGCGATCGAATCCATTCAGGATGGCTTTGCCCTGTTTGACAAAGACCTGAACCTGATCGCCGCGAACAGCCCCTATATTTCGGTGCTGGAAGGCGCAGAACATATCGGTCCCGGCGTGAACTTCGACAGTATTCTGGACGTTTGTCTGGACGAAGGCCTCGTCGATCTGGGCGACCGCTCGGAGGATGACTGGTACGATTTCATGCTGGATCGATGGGATGAAAAGGTGATCGAACCGGTGACATTGCGATTCTGGAACGGGATGTATGTCAAACTGGTGGATCGGCGCACCAATGATGGCGGTGTCGTTTCGCTTGCCTTGAACATCACGGATTCGATCCAGCGGGAAGAAGAACTTCGCGACGCGCGGGACAAAGCACAGGCAGCTGACAGGGCGAAATCTGCCTTTCTCGCGAAGATGAGCCACGAGTTACGCACGCCAATGAACGGTGTTGTCGGCATGGCAGACCTCCTGATCGAAAACAATCTCGACGAGGAAAGCAAACTCTACGCATCGACGATCAAAAGCTCAGGCGATGCTTTGTTGGACATCATCAATGACGTGTTGGATTTCTCCAAGATTGAAGCTGACCGAATAGGTCTGAAAGAAGACCCGTTCGATCTGGAACGTATCGTTCAGGAGGTTGCGCTCACTGTTGAGCCAACCGTTCAGCAAAAGCGCATTCGCCTGGATGTCGATTACGACCAGTTCCTGCCGACAGAATTTATTGGCGACCGGGGTCGGGTCCGGCAAATCCTGGTCAACCTGGTTGGGAATGCCGTCAAGTTCACGGATGAAGGCCATGTGCTGATCCGCGTTGTCGGGTTGCCTTTGAACGGCGAAAGCATTCAGCTTCATATTACTGTTGAGGATACAGGCATCGGAATTGACGCCGACAAGGTCGAACATGTGTTTGGAGAGTTCAATCAGATCGAAGATGAGGCAAATCGCAAATATGAAGGCACGGGCCTGGGTCTTGCCATCACCCGCCGCTTGATAGAGCGGATGGGCGGCGAGGTTTGGATCGACAGCGTCAAAGGTGAAGGGTCATCTTTCGGATTTACGATCCCGCTGCCGGTCTCGAAATATCACGATGCCACGATCTCCAAGCTGCCAGATAACATGAAGAAGGTGCTTCTTGTTGGGCCAGTCAGCGTTAACCAAAGCGTCCTGCGGCGGCAGATCAACTTGCTTGGGTGCACGGCGGAAACATGTGAAAGCCTTCAGGGATTAACGGAAGCGCTTAACAAAACCAAGCCTGACGCCGTGATCGTCTTTCAGGGGCAGGGGTTCGAAGACCTGCCATCCGTCGTTGCCCAAGTCACAGAAGCTGCCAATGGCAGACCCGTTATTGCTTTGGTTTCTCCCACCGAGGCGTCAAAACTTTCTGCGCCAACGCTGTTGCTGACCAAACCTGTGATCCGCAGCGCGCTATTTGACAGGTTGCTCGATTGTGCTGCACCGAAGACGCGGTCTGTCGCGCCGAACCGGCAACGTCGCGATGTTTCTGAAGATCCATCGGATTTCCGGGTGTTGGCGGCGGAAGACAACAAGACCAACCAGCTTGTGTTCAAGAAAATGCTCAAGAATGTGGAGATGGATTTGACGCTCGTGGAAAACGGGCGGGAGGCGGTTGAGGCCTATGAGAAAGTCAATCCGCATATGATCTTCATGGATATTTCCATGCCAGAGATGGACGGGATGGAAGCCACCGCAAAAATCCGGGAACTTGAACGCAAAAGCGGCAGAAAGCCGGTGCCAATCTGCGCGATGACCGCCCATGCGATGGATGGTGACAAGGAACGTATCTCAGATCACGGGCTGGACTATTACCTCACGAAACCCCTGTCCCGGCAGGCCCTGACCGGGTTGATCGGTACGATAAAGTTGAAGCTCCACGGCAGGGTCGAAGACCCGATTTCAAAGGAAGCCTGAAGCAAATTTCATCTGGCCGGTGACAAGCTTCCGACGGTTCCTGATCGGCCCGTGCATCCATTTCTGCGCGGTTGGATGATCGGCCTCAAGCGCACCGTGACGCACCAACAGCCCCGCGATTGCGGCTTCAGCTGCGCGGGTTCCGCCGTCCGAGATTTTCACGGCGATCCCAAGACCGGCCTCCGGCAATATCGCCAGGAAAACTGCCTCCGCTCCGGTTTTAACTGCTGCTTTTCCGCCACAAGCGCGCATAAGCTCCGTACAGGCCCGGCCCTCGCCGGCAACAAGATCAGGATGCGTGCGCATTGCATCGACCAACCGCCGCGATGCGCGGCCACGAACGCTCGTTTCCTTTGCGTTGGCCATCGACGCTGCTGCGCGGGCGAGCCCGTGAACGCTGGTTGCAAAATTGGGGGCCGAACAGCCGTCGATCCCGTAACCCGGCGAGGTCATCTGCGTCATATCCTCAAACGCCTCTCGAATTGCGATCTGCGTGGGGTGGTTGATCTCCACATATTCCGGGCCTGACCCCATATGCTTGCCCAAGGTCAAAAACCCGCAATGCTTGCCTGAGCAATTGTTGTGCATCTGGCACGCTGTCGCATCGGTTTTGATCAGGTCCTTTCCGGCATCAAGGTCACGGGGAAACTGTGGACCACATCTGAAATCACCATCGCTCAATTGGAGGTCCTTCAACCATGTCTGCACCCGGTCGGTATGGATTGCCGCCCCTTCATGGGATGCACAGGCCAGGGCCAGATGCTCCGGTGTCAAACCGAACGCATCGGCGGCACCGCTTTCGATCAACGGCAAAGCCTGAAGCATTTTGCAGGACGACCGCGGTAGGATTATCTGCTCCGGGCTGCCCCATGCCTCCACTACGTCGCCGTTCTGATCACAGACGACAGCGTGGCCCATATGGCTCGATTCTGCAAAATCTCCCCGCCAGATTTCGATCATCGGCACTGGATGAACCATTTGTGTTTCCTTTCGCAGCGATTTTTCGCCAAAGACCCGTTCACAAGGCATGCATTCTAAGATAATATTTTGCAATCGAGATCAAAAATTGCTTTGCCATATAAGACGAGCCCAAAAGGTGCCGCACAGGTGGAGCCAGAGGCAAGAAATTCAGGAGCTTTGAGTGACATGATATCACGACTGAAGCATGTGGCGATTTGCGCCGTGTTCGCTATGTCCGTGGGACCTGCTTTTGCGCAGGAAACTTCAACCAACCGCGTCAATGTCGCGACGGATTGGAGCGTCTTCGTGGAAGACAATCCGACGCAATGCTGGATCGTCAGCAGTCCGACAGGGACCGAAAATACCAAAGGTGGTCGTGTTGTTGCTGTGAACCGCGGCGATGTCTTGATGTTTGTCAGCTTTTGGCCCGGCTCGAACAAGCTTGGTGAGGTCTCTTTCGCAGGCGGCTATCCATTTGCTGAAGGCAGCACCGTCAATCTGACAATCGGCGACAGCAGTTTTGAGATGTTTACGGCAGACGAATCCGCGTGGGCGGCGTCTGCGGCAGATGACAACAAGATCATCACGGCGATGAAGCGTGGCGTGAACGCGGTCATTTCGGGTCGGTCTTCACGTGGAACCAACACCAAGGACACATTTTCCCTGCGCGGGTTTACCGCAGCCATCGAGGACGCTGAAAAGCGCTGTAGCTAATTTGATTTCGGGCTGCGGTAAACGCGGCCTGTTTTCATAAGAGGATTTTTCGTATATCCCGGCCTCTTCTCAGTGAACGAGTCCCCGCCATGGCGCATGCAACACCGATTACCCAAGACCTTCTGACACTTCCGCGCAAATTGCCGGAAGGTGGCAAGACCAATTTGGTCGGCCTGACCCGGGAGCAGTTGCGCGATGCTTTGGTCGCGGTTGGCACTTCCGAGAAGCAAGCCAAGATGCGGGTCGGTCAAATCTGGCAGTGGCTATACCAAAAAGGTGTGCGTGAGTTCGACGCGATGACGAACCTCGCCAAAGACTACCGTGCTTTGCTGGCGGAACACTTCGTCATTGAGCTGCCAGAGGTTGTCACCCAGCAGGTAAGCGAAGATGGCACCCGCAAATATTTGGTGAAAATCGCTGGCGGCCATGAGGTGGAGGTTGTCTACATCCCCGAAGAGGGTCGCGGCACGCTGTGTATTTCCAGCCAGGTCGGCTGCACATTGACCTGTTCGTTCTGTCATACCGGGACGCAGAAACTGGTGCGCAACCTGACTGCCGCAGAGATCATTGGCCAGGTGATGTTGGCCCGCGATGATCTGGGGGAATGGCCGGAACCCGGTCGCCCGAACCCGCCCGAAGCGCGACTTTTGTCAAACATCGTTCTGATGGGCATGGGAGAGCCGCTTTACAATTTTGAGAACGTACGCGACGCGATGAAGATCGCGATGGACCCGGAAGGGATTTGCCTGAGCCGTCGCCGGATCACCCTGTCGACATCCGGTGTTGTGCCTGAAATTGCACGGACCGCCGAAGAAATTGGCTGTTTGCTTGCGGTTTCCTTCCACGCGACGACGGATGAGGTGCGCGACCGGTTGGTTCCGATCAACAAGCGCTGGAATATCGAAGAATTGCTCAGCGCGTTGCGCGATTACCCAAAGGCCAGCAATTCAGAACGGATCACCTTTGAATATGTGATGTTGAAGGGTGTGAATGACAGCGACGAAGACGCCCATAGATTGGTGCAGCTCATCAAGGGCATTCCGGCAAAGATCAATCTGATCCCGTTCAATGAATGGCCCGGCGCGCCGTATGAACGCTCCAGCAATAACCGGATCAAGGCATTTGCGGATATTGTCTATGATGCAGGCTACGCATCACCCGTGCGCAAACCACGTGGGGAGGACATCATGGCGGCCTGCGGTCAGTTGAAATCCGCAACAGAGCGCGCGCGAAAGTCCCGCAAGCAGATCGAATCAGAAGCCGGTCTTTAATCCGACCTTTCAGGCTCAAGACATGAAAAAGGCGGTGAATTGCTCCACCGCCTTTTTACATTCGAAAGTTCTTCGAACTTAGGAAGCAGCTGCTGCAACCAGTACGATGAACAGAAGAGGGATCAGAATGCCGCCATTCGAGGAAGAAGTTGCTTCTTCGATGATTGGTGCTTCGATCACTGGCTCAGAAAGACCACCAGCGAAAGCTGTAGATGCTGCCAGCGTGAAAGCTGTGGCAAGAACGATTTTTTTCATGTCTCTATATCCTTTAAAGATACGCCTTTGTGACTTGGACTATCCAAGCCTGTTATAGGCACCCAAGATGTACCTTGTGGAATCGTTTAATCAGCATTTCGGTGCTCATTCAATGCCACGACGTCCGAGGTTGCCCTAAACTGACCAGACTGTGGTCAAATTAGCAACACCTGCGTGCCCACTTTGGATGCGGCGAAAACCTCTGCAATATGCTCATTATAGAGCCCAATACAGCCATTTGACGACCGTCTGCCGATTTTCCGCGTGTCTTGCGTTCCGTGGATTCGGTAATAGGTCCAGCTAAGATAAAGCGCGTGTGTTCCCAGTGGGTTATCAGGGCCAGGTCCGATAAAGGCTGGCCATTCCGGGTTCCGCTTCAGCATGGCAGGAGTTGGGCGCCAGCTTGGGCCTTCGACCTTGCGGATGACCTGTGTGCGGCCGCGACGGGTCAGATCTTCAGACAGCGGAACACTGGAGGGATAAAGCTTATATTCCCCGGCTTCGTTCCAGAAATGCAAAGCTCGGCTGTCAATATCGACCAGAATCGCTCCGTTTCTGAGATTGCTGAAGTATGGCTGCCACTGTAGCGACCGGAAGCTGGAAATATTGCGGCGCGCGGTTTCAAGCTCCCCTTCGAAATCCGTGGTTCGAGTAGATTGGGCGATCGCAGGCGCGGCCAATGCCGTCGCACTTGCGCTCAACACGAATGTCCGACGTGTCAGCGCTGATTTTGAATTCTTGTCCATATCATCCTCCAGATGATGTTGCCGTTCAATTTTATTGCGCGAATGCCGCACTTCTCAAGCAAACATTTCAGTGATCGGCTGATTTCCCCGCTGTGTGTTTGATGCAATCCACAGATCAGGCTAAGGAATACGAAACAAGGGAAAAACACCATGCGTCGCGTCATTGTTATCATCGCACTTATGTTCTCCGTGGCGGCTTGTACGGCCCCGCTTCCTGGTAGCGGTGGCTCGGGAAGCAGTACTGTCTACCGAATCAAGAACTCCGATACGGCGAAAATTCAATTCCGCTCACTGGATTCGATCAACGCCCTACGCGCGGCTGCGGGCGTGCCTCAACTGGAGTTGGATGCACAGCTAAACGCGGCCGCAGCCACCCATTCGCGTGACATGGCCTTGCAGAATCGGCCTTGGCATTTCGGCTCTGACGGGTCGTCGCCTTTGGACCGGGTGCAACGCGCCGGATACGCTGGCATCCTGATTGGCGAAAACATCTCGGAGACCTATGAGAATGAAAGCGAAACGCTGGCCGCGTGGATGCAAGAGCCCGCGACACGCAATGTGATTCTCGCCCCGGGCGCACGGAAGCTTGGATTTTCCTGGTTTCAGGAGCCCAATGGCAAAATCTGGTGGACGATGGTCACCGGCAGCTAGTCGACTTTACGGAAAGATATCGATGATCGTGCCAAGCTTGATCATCGAATAAAGCTCTCGCATCTGTTTATCTGTGACCGCAATACATCCTGCGGTCCAATCCGGCCCGCGCGGCGCGAGGATGTTCGGCTGGCCGTGGATAAAGATATCACCGCCCGGCGCTTTCCCTTGCGACCTGGCATATGCGACATCGCGGGCGTTCGGGTAAGAAATGCCGAGCGACAGATAGAACGAGCTGTTCGGGTTGCGCCGGTCAATATAGTACCGCCCTTCCGGGGTTTTCCCGTCGCCTTCAAACTGCTTGTGACCTGTTGCCCCAAACCCAAGTTCCATCGGGTAATTTTTCACGACGGTATTGTTGTGTAGGACGCGCAACAGACGGCGTTCCTTGAACACTTCGATCTTTGTGATTTCCGGACCTTTATATTCTGGAAACTTCGTTGTGCACGAGGCGAGCAAACATAGCCCAACCAGGATCAACGCTTTGACGAATACTGCTCTCATGGCTCGAAACCGTTTTTATTTTTTGGCACACTACAGAGTTTCGTCGAAAGAAACTCTTAAAAATCATCAGTTTTAGGAAATGTGATCAGGTTTCGCGCGCAAGAAGCGACTGCAATCCAACCTTATAGTTTGGATATTTCAAGATTACGCCCAGCTCGTCCTTGATGCGGTCGTTGCGAACACGTTTTGACTCTGCGTAGAAACTGCGGGCCATCGGAGTCATGTCAGCGGTTTCATAGTCCACCGCTTCGGGAAGTGGCAGGCCCAGAAGCTCTGCTGCGTAGCCGATTACGTCCTGCGGGGGTGCCGCATCATCATCGCAAAGATTATAGATCGCACCGGGGTTTGGACGGTTGATCGATGCGTGCAGAACTTGCGCAATATCGTCCACGTGAATTCTGCTAAAAACCTGATTTTCTTTGATAATACGTCTGGCGCTGCCGTCCCTGACCTTCGCAAACGGGCCGCGGCCGGGACCGTAGATTCCTGCCAAACGAAAGATGTGCAGGGGTAGGCCGTGATCCTTTGCGAGCCCTTGCCAAGCCGCCTCCGCCTCAACCCGCAATTTGCCACGCTTGGTGCTTGGGGTCAGCGGCGTCGTCTCGTCGACCCAACCGCCTTGATGATCGCCGTAGACCCCAGTGGTGGACAGATAGCCCGCCCATTCCAGACGCGGCGCGATCTTGGAAATTTGTGTGGCCAGCGACGCCAAAACCGGATCACCATCGGCACCCGGTCCAGCCGAAATCAATAGATGCGTCGCCTCAGACAAAGGTTGTGCGATGTCAGACCCCGGCCAAACGAGCGGCGCGATGCCTTCTTTTTGCAGGGCTAGAGCCTTTTCCTCAGATCTTGTGGTCCCAAAGATCGTCCAGCCCTCCTTCTTCAGGAGCGGTGACAATGCCCGCGCAGAATACCCGTGACCGAAACTGAATAATGTTGGCATCAGGATACCTCACTCAATCGCTCTGCCGCCCAGTTGGCTGCGTCCCGGATCGTTGCATCTTCGTCTTGAGTTAGCTGAAGCGCTACAGTCTTCAATTCTGCCTTCCCAGAATTTCCGATCGCATAAAGCACATTGCGGACAAACCTGTTCCGCCCAATGCGCTTGATCGGTGAACCGCTGAACATCGTGCGAAAGGACGGGTCATCCAACCTCGCGAGCTCGGCCAGTTTCGGGGATTTCAGATCGTCCCGCGCGGCATATTTCATCTCCGTCGCGGTGGCGGCAAATTTGTTCCAGGGGCAGGCGGCCAAGCAGTCATCGCAGCCGTAGATATGGTTGCCCATTTTTGCGCGTAATTCAGGGTCTACTGGCCCGGAATGCTCAATCGTGAGGTAGGAAATGCAGCGTCGCGCATCAAGCTGGTAAGGTGCCGGAAACGCGTTCGTGGGACAGATGTCCAGGCAGCTTGTGCAACTACCACAATGGTCAATTTCCGGTGTATCAGGGTCTAATTCGACCGTTGTAAAAATCGCGCCGAGGAAGAACCAATTGCCCAGATCGCGCGACAGAAGGTTGGTGTGCTTGCCTTGCCAGCCAAGCCCGGCCGCTTGCGCCAGCGGTTTTTCCATAACGGGCGCAGTGTCGACGAACACCTTGATCTGCGCGCCGGGCTCTTGTTCTATCAGCCACCGCCCCAACCGTTTCAGCCGCTTTTTAACCACGTCATGATAGTCGCGATTCTGCGCATAGACAGAGATCGTGCCGCACTCCCTGTGTTGCAGCGGCTGCAGCGGGTCATGGTCGGGCGTATAGGGTTCCGCCAACATGATCACAGAATTGGCCTCGGGCCAGAGCGCTTGCGGATTGCCGCGCCAGTTCATCCGGTCCGCCATCCAGCTCATTTGCCCATGACGACCCTCAGAGACGAATTTGTCCAATCGCGCTGCTACCATTGGAGTATCGGAGGGTTTACAGACCCCGAACGCCGCAAAGCCTTCTGTCTGTGCCTGAGATTTCAACCGAGCCTTCAGGCTCAAAAGTCGAGATCCGCATAATGCGACGGCTGCGGGAAACCGGGGACCTGATCGGCTAGGATAGACCGGAACGCGGGCCGGGATTTTATCTTCGCATACCAGTCTTTGACATTGGCATTTCGGTTCCAATCAACGTCGCGAATATAGTCTAAACAACTGAAATGGGCCGCGGCGGTGAAGTCGGCAAGCGTCATGCTGTCACCAGCCAGCCACCTGCGCTGATCCAGCAGCCAACCCATATAGTCGATGTGATATTTGATCTTCTGAGCCCCAAGCTTGACGTTTCGGCTTTCGGGGTAGCCTTGCCCCATGATCTTCTTGTTCACGCGTTCATAAAGCAGTTTGGACGTCACTTCATTGTGGAACTTGTCGTCAAACCAGAACACCAGGCGCCGCACTTCGGCACGCTCTTCGGGGGCAGTTGGCATCAACGCAGGTTCGCGAATTGTCTCCTCGAGGTATTCGCAGATCGCCTGACTCTCGCTAAACGTATGGCTGTCGATGCGCAGGATCGGAACCTTGCCGGCAGGATTGCGACGCATGAATTCAGCTGAGGCTTCCCAATAACGCTCCTCTATCAGTTCGACCTCAACCTTCTTTTCCGCCAGAACAAGCCGTACTTTTCTGCAAAACGGAGACAGCGGGGCGTGATATAGGCGGTTCATGAAACGTGTCCGATCAAAACTTACTGTCCTGTCTTCGCAATCTTGGCACGGTTTTTCAACCTTCGAAACATGCACTACGCCCATCCGCGCGAATGGTTGCCGCCCCGTCGACAACCGCACTTGCCCTGCCACGTAGGAACGTCGTCGGGTTTTTGGCTGATCGCGCCTTGGGGTTGGGAAGGACAACGGCCAGTCGGGCCGCTTGCGTTGCGGTCAAGTCCTTTGCATCGACGCCGAAATACCATTGCGACGCGGCCGCGACCCCGAACACGCCTTTGTCGAACTCCGCCACGTTCATATAGACCTCCAGAATCCGCTTTTTGGTCCAAATGGTTTCGACCAGCGGCGTCAGCAGCGCTTCGAGAGCTTTGCGCACCCAGTTGCGACCTTGCCAGAGGAACACGTTCTTGACGGTTTGCTGAGAAATTGTGGAGGCGCCTCGCCCGGTGCCATCTTCCAACGCATCACGAATCGCGGCCATATCGAACCCCCAGTGTGTGCAGAAATTGGCGTCCTCTGCCGCAACGATTGCGCGGGGCATCTCGGGCGAAATCTCCTCAAAATCGCGCCACTCGCGGCGGACCCCATCATGGCGCAGGCTCTCCATGACAATATAAGCCGTCGTTGGCGGGTTCAGGAATGTGTAGAAGCCAACGGCCAAAAGCAGCAGCACAACGACCAACATCACCGCGCGCAAAGCCCAGCGCACGAAAATGAACGGCCCCACGCCGATCCACCAAAAGAACGTGCGTTTAGGCGGTTTCGGCGCTGCCTTTTTCCGGATTGTTTTTGTGGTTTTCTTAGCCACGCTGACTGCTCTGCCTTTTTTGGTTTGCCTCTACAAACCGACCTCACAGGCGCAGGTCAAGCGATAGATTGATCGAAAGCCAGTGATTGGGATCACTGATTGGCCAATTGCTCTTCTCGCTTCTGGCGCTCAATAGCGCGTTTGGAGAAGATCGATACGGTCAGCACCCCAAAGGTGACAATCGCGATCATGATCGTGGACAGGGCGTTGATCTCCGGACTGACGCCAAGCCGGACGGAGGAGAATATCTTGATCGGCAAGGTGGTGGAGGCCGGGCCCGCAGTAAAGGACGCGATCACCAGATCGTCCAGCGACAGCGTGAAGGCCAGCAGCCAACCGGCAATGACGGCAGGCATGATGATGGGCAGGGTGACCGACTTGAACGCGTCCCAGCCTGTGCATCCAAGATCGTAAGCCGCGTCTTCAAGAGACTCGTCAAACGTTGCCATGCGGGAAGAGACGACGACCGACACGTAGCACATAGAAAATGTTGCGTGGGCCAGAACGATGGTGATGACGCCCCGGTCCAGACCAATGGCGATGAATAGCAATAACAGCGACAGGCCGGTGATCACCTCTGGCATGACCAGCGGGGCGTAGATCATACCTGAGAATAACGTGCGGCCGAAGAACCTGCCGGAGCGGACAAGGACAAAGGCGGCCATGGTGCCCAGAACTGTCGCGATGGTCGAGGACAGGAAGCCGACCTTTACGGTCACCCAGGCCGCGTCCAGAAACGCTTGGTTGCTCAGCAACTCTCCGTACCATTTGGTGGAAAACCCGGCCCAGACTGTCACCAGTTTGGAGGAATTGAAGCTGTAGATCACAAGGATCAGCATCGGGATATAGAGGAACACAAAACCGAAGGTCAGCGACACGGCATTGAACCAGGTGAACTTCCTCATTGGCCCGCCTCCCGCTGTTTTTGCTCGTTTCTCTGGAACAAAACGATCGGGATGATCAGGATAAGCAGCAGGATGATTGCGACAGCGGAGGCAACGGTCCAGTCCCGGTTTGAGAAGAACTCCTCCCAAAGGACTTTGCCGATCATCAGGGTCTTGGAGCCGCCCAGAAGCGACGGGATCACGAACTCCCCAAGTGTCGGGATGAAGACCAGAAAGCAGCCCGCGATGACGCCCGGTTTTGCCAGCGGCAAGGTGACCAACCAGAAGGCGGAGGTTCGCGTGCAGCCCAAATCCTGTGCCGCTTCCAATAGCGAATGATCCAGCTTTTCCAGCGTGGCGTAGATCGGCAGGATCATGAATGGCAGATAGGTGTAGACGATGCCGATATAGACGGCGGTATTTGTGTTCAGGATCACCAGAGGGTCGGAAATGAGGCCAACCCAGATCAGGAACTGGTTGAGCAGCCCCTCATTGGACAGGATACCCATCCACGCATAGACCCGGATCAGGAAGCTGGTCCAGAACGGCAGGATGACCAGCATCATCAAACCGGGGCGCCACTCATCAGGTGCGTTGGCCATCGCATAAGCCATCGGGAAGCCCACAAGCAGGGTCAAAAAGGTGGAGATTACCGCGATCTGGAGGCTGGACAGATAGGCTTTCCAGTAGAGGTCATCCTCGGTCAGAAACCAGTAGTTTTCCATGTCCAAACCGGACAGCAAATCGGAGATTGCAGCCCAGCCCTTCGACAGATCCAAGGTCGGCACATAGGGCGGGATGGAAACCGCATAGTCGGACAGCGAGATTTTCAGAACGATCAGGAACGGGATCAGGAACAGAACGAAGAGCCACAGGTAAGGCACCGCGATCAGGAGGCGTTTGGAAATGTTCATATCGCGCCCCCGTGCTCTAATGCGCCAGAATAGTGCCGGCGGTGTCGGTCCAGGACAGCCAGACCTTATCTTCCCAGGTGATCTGACGTTTCTGGATGCGGCGGTCATTGGCGACTTGTGATTTGATCAAACTGCCGTTGGGGAGCCGAACAAAATAGGTGGAGCGGTTGCCGAGATACGCGATGTCCTCAACACTGCCCTTCATGCGGTTGTTGCGGTCGGTGGGTTCGTCCACCGAGATCGCGACCTTCTCAGGCCGGATCACCATCGCCGCTTTGGCACCTTTGGCAAGCCCTACGCCTGCCATCGCTTCAAGGGCGGATGCGCCCTCCGCCCAGCTTAGCTTTGCTTGATCACCTGCGAGGCTTTCGACAGTCCCTTCGACAATGTTCACGTCCCCGATGAAATCGGCCACATAGACTGAATTCGGCGCTTCGTAGATCCGGGCAGGCGTGTCCACTTGCGCAAATCTTCCTTCATTCATTACCGCGATGCGGCTGGCGACGGTCATCGCTTCTTCCTGATCATGGGTGACGATGACAAAGGTCGTGCCGGTCTTTTCCTGAATGTCCATAAGCTCGAACTGGGTTTCATGCCGCAGCTTCTTATCGAGCGCACCAAGCGGCTCATCCAGCAGCAGCAGTTTCGGCGCTTTCGCCAAGGCGCGGGCCAGAGCGACCCGTTGGCGCTGCCCACCCGACAGCTGATGCGGTTTTCGGTCGGCAAATTTGCCCAGTTGCACAAGGCGCAACATCTCGTCCACACGGCCCTGAATTTCTGATTTCGGCATGTCGGAGCGTTTCAGTCCAAACGCCAAATTTCCTGCAACAGACAGATGCGGAAACAGCGCGTAAGACTGGAACATCATGTTCACAGCCCGCTTGTTGGCCGGGATGCCCGCCATATCCTGACCGTCGATCTTGATCGTTCCCTCAGACGCGTCCTCAAACCCTGCCAGCATCCGCATCAGGGTCGTCTTGCCGCAGCCGGATGGGCCCAGAAGGGCAAAGAACTCTCGCGGGTAAATCGCCAAATCAATCTCATCGATCACCGTCAGCGCGCCAAACCGTTTGCTGACCTTCTCAAAGCTGATCAACGGTTGCGCGTTTGGGTCATCCCAAGGGGCAAAGACGGCAGGTTGCGAAGGCTTGGTCATGGATCAATCCCGATGGAAAAGCACCCGGTCCAATCAGACCGGGTGCTGTTTAGGGTCTTTAAGTGCCGGATTTGATCTTGGTCCACATCCGCGTCACGACGCGCTGCACCTTCGGCGGATAAGGTGAGGTCGTGTAAAGGTTCTCCAAAGTCGCCTCATCAGGATAGATCGCTGAGTCGCCGATCACATCTTCGATCAGAAACTCCTGAGACGCCTTGTTGCCGTTGGCGTAATACACATAGTTCGATGCCGCCGCCATATTCTGTGCGTCCAGAATGAAGTTGAGGAACTTATGCGCGCCTTCCGGGTTCGGAGCGTCCGCTGGGATTGCCAATTGGTCAAACCACATCAGCGCCCCTTCGGTTGGGGCGTTATATGCGATCTCTACACCGTTGCCGGCCTCGTCGGCGCGGTCGCGGGCTTGCAGAATGTCGCCCGACCAGCCAAACGCCACGCAGATATCGCCATTGGCCAGCGCATTGATATATTCGGAGCTGTGGAATTTCCGAACATAGGGGCGGACGGCCTCAAGCACCGGCTCTGCCATCTTCAGAACGTCCGGATCATGAGAATCCGGATTCTCACCCAGGTATTTCAATGCTGCGGGAATAATCTCCGCTGGTGCATCCAGGAAATAGACACCGCAATCCGCGAGTTTTTCCATGTTCTCCGGTTTCATCACCAGATCAAGCGAGTTGATCGGCGCGTCTGCGCCCAGAATTTCGGTGACTTTAGCGACATTGACGCCAAGGCCTGTTGTGCCCCACATGTAATTCACAGAATACGCATTATCGGGGTCGTATTGCTCTGTCCGGGCTTCGATCACATCCCAGATATTGCCTTTGTTAGACAATTTGGACGCGTCCAGCTTCTGAAACGCACCGGCCTGGATCTGGCGCTGCAGGAAGGTCCCCGTTGGAACCACCACGTCATAGCCGGAGCTACCGGCAAGCATCTTCGTTTCCAGCACTTCGTTACTGTCAAAGACGTCGTAGATCAGCTTGATCCCGGTCTCTTCCTCGAACTTTGTCAGCAGCTCCTCGTCGATGTAATCCGACCAGTTATAAACACGCACTTCTTCGGCAAAGGCCCCACTTGCCGCAAGCAAACCACCAATGATAGCGGCGATAGCTGTCTTTTTCATATTCCAATCTCCCGTTGGTATGTCCCTTAGGTCCAAAGAGCATTTTCTCCAGCAAATTGACAATAGCAAGAAGGTTTCTAAGTTGGGCGCAAGAATTGACGGGCTTCCGCCACGGAGGTCAGGAAAGAGGTAGCAAATGGCCAAAAGCCGGAAAATTAAACAGAAACAGGATTGGATGGCAGATTTGCCGGACGCTTTTGCGGCCTATCTTGCAGATCGGCCTCTTGAAGAGGTGGAATGCGTCATTCCCGATCTGGTCGGGACCTCCCGCGGTAAGGCAATGCCGTCCTACAAATTCGATCCGTCCGAGCCGATCTATCTTCCAGTGTCGATCTTTTACCAGACGATCTCGGGCGAGTATGTCGATATGGAGATCAAGAACCAATGGGTCGAAGAGGACATCGTCCTGATCCCGGACATGTCCACCGCAACGGCCGTTCCCTGGGCCGATGATGCAACATTGCAGGTTATCTGCGACATGAACCGGCGCAACGGTACTCCACTTCAGATTGCACCGCGAAATGTGCTTCGCCGTGTTTTGGAAATGTACGAGGAACTTGGACTCGCACCAGTTGTCGCACCAGAGCTTGAGTTCTATCTGACAAAGCCAAATGTAGACCCTAACGAGGCGATTGAGCCTCCTATTGGCCGTACCGGGCGACGGGGTGTCAGCCGTCAGGTCTATTCCATGTCTGCGGTTGATGAGTACGGACCGGTGATCGATACAATCTACGATTTTGCGGAAGCGCAGGGTCTCAAAATCGAGACCGTTATTCAGGAAGGCGGGGCCGGTCAGATCGAGATCAACCTACAACATGGCAATCCGCTGGTGTTGGCTGATCAGGTATTTTTCTTCAAACGGACCATTCGCGAGGCTGCGTTGAAGAACGGGGTGTTCGCCACGTTCATGGCCAAGCCGATCCGGGATGAACCCGGCAGCGCCATGCATCTGCACCAATCCGTCACTGATCTGAAATCGGGCAAGAACATCTTTTCCAAGGCGGATGGCAGCCCATCTGATGCGTTCAAGCACTTCATTGGTGGGTCGCAGAAATACCTGATGCAAACCGTGCCGCTATTGGCCCCTTATGTGAATTCCTACCGCCGGATCACTGTCGAAGGGCAAAGCGCACCATCAAACTTGGAATGGGCTACGGATAACAGAACCACAGGTCTGCGGGTGCCGCATTCATCACCAGAAGCGCGCCGGATAGAGAATCGGGTGATCGGGATGGATTGTAATCCGTATTTGGCAATTGCGGCCTCGTTGGCGGCTGGATATTTGGGAATCGTCAACAAAGTCGCCCCTCGGAAGCCTGCTAAAAATGAGGTCTGGGAAGTGGTTGATCCACTTCCAGAAAGCCTGAACGAAGCGTTGGAACTGTTTGAGGATGCGAAAGAGCTACATGGTGTTCTCGGTGAGGAGTTCTGCAGTCTCTATTACGATATAAAACAGGCGGAGAACGAGGAATACCAGCGCGAGATCTCGCCTTGGGAGCGCCAGCACCTGCTATTGAATGTCTGATGGATCTGCTGACGGCCAATGATCGCGCCGGGGAATATCCACCATCATTCTATGCCAGCCGTGCGAAAACATTGCCCAGATTTCCCTATGCCAAGGGGGATCACTCGTTCGATGTCTGCATTGTCGGCGCGGGCTTTACCGGACTTTCAGCAGCTTACCACCTGGCAAAACGGGGTTACAAAACCTGCGTGCTGGAAGCGCAACGCTTGGGCTTCGGGGCCTCTGGTCGAAATGGTGGTCAGGTCGGACAAGGCCAGCGGGTAGACCAAGTCACATTGGAAACGATGGTTGGTAAAGACCACGCCAGATCGCTGTGGACGATCGGGCAGCAGGCGTTGGAGCTGGTCCGGGACCTCGCGCAATCTGAGCACGTTCACACCACGTTTCACCCCGGTGTTCTGCATGCAGATCACAAACCCAAATTTGTGGGTGAGAGCAGAGCCTATGCCGACAAGATGGCCACTGAATACGGCTACACCGACATGGTTTTTCTGGACAAGGACGCGCTGCGCGAGCACGTGAACTCTCCTGCCTATCACGGCGGTCTTTTGGACATGCGCGCGGGTCATATCGACCCGTTTGAATTCGCATTGGGCCTTGCCCGGCTCGCGATCAATGCGGGGGCGAAGATTTTTGAGGGCTCACAAGTCTTGGAAATCCAAGAGGGCGCGAAAGCACGTGTGATCACAAATCAAGCAAGGGTTTGTGCAGATCACGTTGTCTTGGCGTGCAATGGGTATATTGGGAACCTTCACAAGGATATTGGACGGCGGGTCATGCCGATCAACAACTACATTGCCGCTACCGAACCACTGCCCCAACCACTCATAGAAGACACTATTAAAGGAAATATTGCCGTCGCGGACAGCAAGTTTGTCGTGAATTACTTTCGGTTCTCGGACGATAATCGTCTGCTTTTTGGTGGGACTGAAAGCTACGGCTACAAGTTTCCGGCAGACATTGCCTCCAACGTGCGCAAGCCGCTAACGGGAATTTTCCCACATCTGGCCAATGTGAAACTGGACTATGCCTGGGGTGGCACGCTTGCGATCACAATGAACAGGATGCCCCATTTCGCCCGATATGGCGGAAACATCCTCAGCTTTTCGGGCTATTCCGGGCATGGGGTCGCGATGGGGACATTGGCTGGTCAAATCGCGGCAGACACTATCGCCGGACAGGCAGAACGGTTTGATATCATGGCCAGTGTACCAACCCCGAAATTTCCGGGAGGACCGCGGCTGCGTCAGCCCTTGCTCGCGCTTGCGATGCTTTGGTATGCGCTGAGAGACAGACTTTAGGGACATCGCATGAAACATTACGCAGGTAACGGGGCGCACACCACCAGCTACTACGCAGCGTCGGCAAATACGCGCACGCTCAGGCCCGAGCTGACCGGCGACCAGAACTTTGACATTTGTATTGTCGGGGCCGGCTATTCGGGTCTGTCCACCGGGCTTCACCTGGCAGAAAAAGGCTTCAAAGTTGCCATCGTCGAAGG
>CAYGQQ010000028.1:0-2554 GCA_964352105.1 uncultured Rhodobacterales bacterium
ACATCTTTCAGGATATAGCCTCGCGCGCCGTGACGCATCGCCGTGGAGACATATTCCGGCGTGTCATGCATCGACAGGATCAGGATCCGGATGGCCGGGTGGCGTTCCAGCAAAATCTCCGTGGCAGACAGGCCGCCCATTTCCGGCATGTTCAGATCCATCAGGACGACGTCTGGCTGCAAATGGTCAATCTGGTCTATCACCTCATTGCCATTGGACAGTTTGCCGATGACCTCGACCCCGTCATAGGTCTCCAAAATGGCCTCGATCCCGTCGGCCACCATGGGGTGATCATCAACAATCAGCACGCGAATAGTGGCGTTGCTCATGCGGTATTCCTTTTTGTCTCCGGCAGGGTTTTGTCCGATTTCTGCCCCGATCTCTGATCTGGAGGCAAAAGATGCGTCAGCGGTACAGAGGCCTCAATCGCGGTGCCGTCCTCGCTTGAAAGAACGCGCAGAACGCCCCCCAACTGGTCGATACGTTCCTGCATGTTGCGCAGACCCAGACCTGAGTTCTGACTGCGTTTTGAGGCAACCATGCCTTTGCCATTGTCCTGAATACGCAAGGTGGCCCCCTTGCGGTGTCCGAACAATTCTATCTTCAGACGGGTCGCATTGGCGTGCTTTTCGATATTGGTCAGCGCTTCCTGTGCGATGCGGTAAAGCGCGATCTTGGCGTCTTTGTCCAGCCGATTGCGGAACACAACGGTTTCCAACGAGGTTTCCATCCCGGTGCGGCTGGAAAACTCATCGGTCAGCGATTTCAGCGCAGCCCCCAGCCCCAGATCGTCCAAAACACCGGGACGCAACGCCGCCGAGATCCGGCGCACCTCGTGAATGGCCTCATTGAGCCCATCCATCCCCTTGTCGAGGCTGTCATTGGCGCGATTATCCCCGGTGGAGACCCGTTTGCGCGCAAGCTCCAGCGCATAGCGCACCCCGATCAGAATTTGGCTGATACTGTCATGCAGCTCGCGCGCCACCCGCCCGCGCTCTTCTTCCTGCGTGATGAATATCCGCTCCGTCAGGGCTTTCAGCTTGGTGTCGGCAAGGCGACGTTCCCGAAGGTTAAGAAGCAAGCCGGTGACGAAAACCGCAAACAAAGCTGCGATCGTGATTAGGACGATCTGGAAGAAGGTGTTTTGAATACGCTCTTCGGTTTGGGCGCGCGCGGCGGCCACAGTTGACAGAACGTCGTCGATGAACACACCGGTGCCCACGGCCCATTGCCAGCTTTGAAATCCAGCAACGTAAGTGACCATCAGGGCCTCTTCCCCGGTGGAGGGTTTGGGCCAGAGATAGGTGTGATAACCAGCGCCTGAACGGGCGGTTTCAATCAGCTGATCGACGACGGGCGTGCCAATGCTGTCGGTCAGGCCTGTCCAGTTCTTGCCGATGAATTCGGTTTGACGCGGATGCACCAGATTGTTGCCGTCATAGTCGAACACAAAGAAAAACCCGTCCGATCCATAGATCATTGCCGACAAGATTTGCGTGACACGCAATTTTGCGTCCTCATCGTCGGGAGAGGCGTTGCCGTAGATAAAATAGAACCCGTTGCGCGCTTGGGTGACGTAATTGCGCAGCTCGGCCTTCTTGGCCTCGATCAGCTGGGTCTCAAGCGTTTCTATTTCTGTCTCGGCCAGAAGTCGGGATTGGTTGTTCACGGCAAACGCAATCGCCGCTACCGCAAGAATGAGCGGTAACGTGGTCAAAAGAAAGACTTTTTGACCGTAGCTAAGCTGAAGCCAATCGCGTAGCTTTTGCGAGGTTTCGCCGATTGCAGTATCCTCCCGGAGCCGCTGCGTATCCCCAAATTCAGCGCAGCGCTTTGCGCGCTAGAATGTGTCAGCATCCCGAAGGCGTCAACCAATGGAATGACCCGTTACAGCGTGCTGGCCGCTGGAGTTGAGCCAAAAATGTCGGTTTTTTGCAGAAATTGACGCAATCTACCCGGCACTGGGTATTTCTTTTGGGGTGGACGACTTCTATGGTCCGCCTACTTATCGATCTATCTCGCGCGCAAAACCGTGCGTGGGTAGGATACTTTTGGGAGGAAACCTTATGGATCGTCGTTCTTTTCTAAGAACTTCAGCACTCGGCGGGACAGCCGCAGCTGCATCTACTCTGGCCGCACCAGCATATGCGCAAGGCAAGCGGACACTGACAATGGTTACATCTTGGCCCCGCGGATTTGCGGTTCTTGATGACGCCGCGACGTATTTCAACGAAGCTGTAAACGCGATGGCGGATGGCGAGTTGGCCATCGACAAAAAAGCTCCGGGCGAGCTTGTTGGCGCATTCGAAGTGTTTGATGCGGTGTCGTCTGGTCAGGCTGACCTGTACCACTCCGCTGACTATTACTTCATCGGTCAGCACCCGGCCTATGCCTACTACACGGCTGTTCCGTTCGGCGCGACAGCGCAAGAGCTGACAAACTGGTACTACCATGGTGGTGGTCAGGAACTGCATGACGAGCTTGGCCAGATCTTTGGTCTGAAATCGTTCCAGGCAGGTAACTCCGGTTCGCAGTCCGGTGGCTGGTTCCGCAA
>CAYGQQ010000028.1:2564-23991 GCA_964352105.1 uncultured Rhodobacterales bacterium
CAGCGGCTGATCTGAACGGCCTGCGTTTCCGTATGCCAGGTCTTGGCGGCAAAGTGCTTGGTAAGCTGGGCGCATCTGTTCAAAACATCCCAGGCGGCGAGCTGTATCAAGCGCTGTCTTCGGGTGCTCTGGACGGTCTTGAGTGGGTTGGCCCATTCGCAGATGAGCGTGCAGGTTTCCAGGAAGTCGCAAAAATTTACTACACTGCTGGTTTCCACGAGCCGGGCTCCGGTCTTGCCTCTGGTATGAACCTTGATGTGTGGGAAAGCCTGTCGGACAAGCACAAGGCGATCATCGACAATGCGGCGAAAGCCACAACACATTGGCAGCTCGCACAAACGCTGGCAAACAACGGTGCCGCTCTGGCACGTCTGCAAGCGCAAGGCGTGAAAACGCTGCAATTCTCCGACGATGTCTGGGATGCGTTCGGTGCCGCCTCCAAAGAGGTGATGGATGAGAACATGGGTGACGAGCTGTTCGCGAGAACGCGTGCAAGCTTTGAAGCTTCCCTGGCCTCTACCTCCGACTGGATCCAGAAGTCTGACGGCTTCTACGTTGCACAGCGCAACCGCGTTCTGGCAAACGGCTGATCTAGCCTATTAAGAAACTGCAAAGGCCCCTGAGTTTTGGGGGCCTTTGCCAAAGGGAGGGAATGCGGGGCGCAGGGACCACGCATCTCACGCTAAGGGGGGCATATTTTGGATACGATTGTCTGGTTTTTCCAAAACATCGCGATGGCGTTTTACAATTTCGGCTACGCGGTCACGCATCCAAATCTGTGGTTGAACTGGTCCGATGGCCAAGCGGTGATGCGGTTCATCTATTACGGTGGTTCGGTCGAGTTTTTCTTTGTCGTTTTCACAGCCTTCCTTGTCCTGACCGCTGTCGGTCTGTGGCGCAATTCGATCATGTGGGGGGTCGTGCGCGGCCTTGAAGGCTTTGCAAACACAGTCGGGCGTCTGGCCGCTTGGGCGGGCCTGTTGATGGTGCTGCAACAGATCATCATCGTCTTTATCCAACGTATTTTCGCCAAGGCCGAGATTTCCATCGGGTTTGGTGTTCCGCTGTCTTTCGATATCTCGTGGTGGGCGGAAGAGCTCAAGCTGTACAACGCTTTGGTGGTTTGTCTGTGTGCAGCCTACACGTTTGTGCAGGGCGGCCATGTACGGGTTGATCTGGTTTATTCGGCGGTTGGCTACCGGACGAAGAAAGTCATCGACATGCTGGGCAGCCTGCTGTTCATGATGCCTGCCGCGGTGCTGACATGGATGTATGGCTGGTATTTCATGTGGCGCCATCTGGTGACGCCGAAAGTGTCTGCCTCCGATACACTGCAGCGCATGGTCGAGGGTAAATCCCGCGCCTTCAAATGGAACGTGGAGACCATCGGTTTCTCGCCCAACGGCTTCAACGGTTACTTCCTGTTCAAGATATTGCTTTGCGCCTTTACGGCGATGGTGTTCCTGCAAGCGATCGCGTTCTTCTACCGCTCCTACCTGGAGTGGAAGGAAGGGCCCGAGGCAGACGGCAAATATCTCGACAAAGACAGGCTGGGCGATAGTGACGCCGAGCTGGTCGCAGAAATTCATTAAGGATTGAGCAGATGATTTTTGGACTTGATGGCGTCGAGATCGGCCTGATCATTGTGTTTCTCTGCCTGTTTGGCGGGATCCTGTCGGGCTTCCCTGTGGCTTTTGCAATTGGTGGGGCGGCCGTGATTTCCTTCGGGATTATCGCAGCGCTTGATAGCGCGGGACTGCTGATCCACCAAGCGATCGACACCGGAAGTGCGGAATATGCCGCCATTTTGGCGGAAGGGGTGAAACAAGAGGTCGTTTCTGTCTTCCGATACCCCGATTTGCCGAGGATCGGCGAGCCTGTGTTCCCATCGGGTTGGGAAACCGCGCTTGACCGCAACGTCTCATTCATCGTGAACCGCATGAACGAGCGGGTTCTGGCGGGGCAATCCATCGAGACACTTCTGGCGGTCTTGATGTTTGTTTTGATGGGCATCACGCTGGAACGCTCCAAGATCGCCAATGATCTGCTGACCACGATGGCGCGAGTCTTCGGACCGCTGCCGGGTGGTCTGGCCGTGTCTGTTGTCGTTGTGGGTGCGTTTCTTGCCGCGTCCACCGGGATCGTGGGAGCAACGGTTGTGACAATGGGCCTGCTGTCCTTGCCGACCATGTTGCGCAACAACTATTCGCCTGAGCTTGCCACTGGCGTTATTGCCGCGTCGGGCACGTTGGGGCAGATCATTCCGCCCTCCATTGTGATCGTACTTTTGGGCACGCTGGCGGGGGATTTGTATTCCGCTGCGCAGGAAGCACGGGCCCAAACCGCGGGCTGTACCGATGCGCTGACCTATCTGGGCGAACCTGCTGTGGTTTCCGTGGGCACGTTGTTTCAGGCGGCACTTCTGCCGGGTATTCTGCTGGCGGTGCTCTATGCCTCCTATGCCTTTGGCTATGCGTTGTTCAATCCAAGCAAAGCACCTGCCGTGACCATAAGCGGCGGCTCGGGTGAGCATGTCACCCGCTCTGAAGCGCTGACATGGTTCCTGTTTGCGCCAATCGGTCTGATTGTCGGTCTGATCTTGTTGATGCAGGTCAATGTTATTGGCTCCCAAAGCACGGTGATTGACAGCTTCTCGGATGCGGGGGAAGCCGCAAGCCTGCGCACGAATGTGGGCGACGATTGCGCCGCGGCGATGATCGAATTGCACGGTCAGGAAGCCTGGGACCAAGCACTGAGCGAGCAAGCTGAGATTGATGGCTCAGGCGGCTTGGAAAAATCCGTGAAACTGTCCGAGGAAGAGATGGTCGAGGCGCTGAGCGCCAAGGTCGCGGCTGCGGCCCCCATCGGGACCGGTATCGCCATTGGCGTGTTGATGATTGGCCTTATCCTGACCACGGCGCGGGGTGTATCACCCTCGGCCAATCCGTTCCCGCTGATTGTGGGCGCGGCGGGGGTCGGTCTGGCAATTCTGCTGGATATAGTGATGATCTCGCCGCTGACGACACCGGGGACGACGTTCATCATCTTGCTGATCCCTCTGGCCATGATCGGCTACGGGGCCAAGTTCGGTATCGGCATTCTGGCCAAGAACGAGCTGTTGCGCGTGGTCTTCCCGCCACTGGTTCTGATCGTGGCGGTTCTGGGCTCCATCCTTGGGGGCATCACCAACCCGACGCCGGCAGCGGCGCTTGGGGCAGGGGGTGCGATCATGCTGGCCTCCTACCGCAAGCTGAAGGACAAAAACCGGTCCGGCAAGATTATCATCATGTCCACATTCGCTGTGATCGTGATGATCCTGGTCGGCGTTAACTTCGATCTGCGGGTGAACACGGATGATGTCAGCTTCGAAAACTGGGTTGCATTCTTCGTCGCACAATCTGCGTATCTTTTCGCGATGTTCGGTCTTTTGTTTGGCTGTTGGGTCTTGTTCTCCAATGGCGTGCTCAGTCCGGTGGTGCGCGAAACAGCGAAAGTGACCTCGATGGTGTTTACCATCCTGATCGGCTCGCAGCTGTTGAACCTTGTGGTGATCTCCTTCGGGGGCGAGCACTACATCCAGCAGTTCCTGAAAAGCTTCGACAACGAGTTCAAAGTCTTCATCATCGTTATGCTGGTCTTGTTCGTTCTGGGCTTCGTGCTGGACTTCCTGGAGATCATCTACATCGTGATCCCCATCGTGGGACCAGTGATCTATGGCGGCACGATGGACCCGAAATGGGTGACGATCATGATCGCGGTGAACCTGCAAACCTCGTTCCTGACGCCGCCCTTTGGATTTGCACTGTTCTATTTGCGCGGGGTCGCCCCGAAAGAGGTCACAACAGGCCATATCTACCGCGGCATTGTCCCGTTCGTGCTGATCCAAGTGTTGGGCCTGGGCCTTCTGGCCTTGTTCCCGGGCGTTGTGACGATCATTCCGAACCTGCTCGGCGGGTAAGCGGACACCAGTTTTGTAAGACGGTGCGGGCCCTGCGGGGCCCGCACTGCATTTACCCTACTGTTTCAGTCTTGTGTGAGGTGCAGCAGGTCCCAGCGGTTGCCCCACGGGTCACGCCAGACCGCAACCTTGCCATAAGGTTCCGTGCGGGGGTCTTCTTCAAAGTCGACGCCATTCGCTGTCATCCGCGCGAAGTCCGCGTCAAAATCATCGCTGTGCAGAAAGAAGCCTACGCGCCCGCCGGTTTGGTTGCCGATGGTGTTTTCTTGCTTGCGGCCGTCCGCTTTTGCCAGCAGCAATCGGGTTTGGGAGTGAGCGTCCGGCGCGATCAGAACCCATCGTTTATCCGCTGACAGACGCGTGTCCTCGATCAGGGTAAATCCGGCCTGCGAGACATAGAACGAAATAGCTGCGTCATAGTCGGGCACAACAAGTGCGACCGCGCTGATATGGGCCATTACTCGGACGAGTTTTCTGTGGTGGGTCGTGTGTCCGGCAGACTGATGCGCGCAACTTGTTCGGCGATTGGATCAACCGACAGCGGATGGGTGGAGGACGCATAGTCATCGCCCACCTGCAGGTCGCGCCATTCGGCTTCGCGGAAGATCTCCAACGCGGAGAAGGAGGCCTTGTAGCCCATCTTGCTGGACCCCGGTACCCAGTAGCCCAGATAAACGTAAGGCAGGCCCGCTTCTTGGGCGATTTTCACGTGGTCGAGAATGATATGCGTGCCCAGCGAATTGCGGCTCATATCCGGATCATAGAAGGAATAGACCATCGACAACCCGTCATCGAGCACATCGGTCAGGCAGGTCGCAACCAGTTTGGGGTCATTTGCGTCCGAGCGGTCCCAATATTCGATCACCCGGCTTTTGACCGGGGTTTCTTCGATCATCGCGGCAAATTCGAATATATCCATATCCGCCATGCCACCATTGGCGTGGCGGGAATCGAGATAGCGGCGGAACAACTCATACTGTTCTTCGGTGGCCCAGGGGCTGGTGGCTTCGCGGGTCAGATGCCTGTTGCGTTTCAATGTCCGCTTCTGGCTTTTTGACAGCTCAAAATCAGGCACCCGAATACGTGCCGACAAACAGGCAGAACAGTCCGCACAAGATGGCCGGTAAAGTACGTTTTGCGACCGTCTAAAGCCTTGTTTGGAAAGGGTGTTGTTCAGGGTTGTGGCGTGGTCACCTTGCAGTGCTGTGAACAGCTTACGCTCCCGCCGACCGTCCAGATATGGACAGGGCTGTGGTGCAGTCACATAGAACTGCGGAGCGATAGGAAGTGTGTGGCGCATAGCGTAGATTTACCTTCTTGGACCGGAGCCTACCAACGCTCCGTCCGCGCCACAAACCATTTTTTATTTCAGTTAACGACAGGTTAACATTGCCAGCAAAAGTAGCATGTGCCGTTAATATCTGCTTGGTCGATTGATCAGTGCAACACCAGCCAAAAGGTCATGCAAGGCCTGCCCGCGGCCACTCATCAGGATCAACACGACCGAGATCGCCTGCGGCAGGAAAAAACCGGTAGAGACCAGATAGCCCAATGTGTGCAGTAAGGCCTCGCCGGAGGTCAGATGCGCGCCGTCATTGTTACGAAACTGGACGTTAAAGAGGCGCTGGCCCAACGTGGCCGACGCATTTGCCAGCCCAATCCAGCGGTAAAAGAAGCTGACCGTGATGTAGATCACCGGCAGGAAGAACCAACCGATAAAAAAGGGCAGCGTCGCAATGATTGCAGTGATCACCGAGATCACGATGACATCAAAGATCCACGCCATCAGCCGTTTCGGTGCGACACCACTGTAAAACGCAGCTTGCGTTTGTGGGTCGGGCAGGGCGGAGGTCATGGCCCCAGAGCTTGTGTCAGACATAGTCGCAGGTCTTTCCTTAGGTCAAATGTGATGTGGGTCAGCGACCGCCAAATGTCCAGCGGTCGCGTATCTTCGTTAACTTAGGCGTTTTGTGCTTTTACGCGCTTTCTGCGCCATCGTCACTGCGGGCCGCTTTTGCGCGGTCTTCCATGAACGCGTCAAACTCCGACTTGTCCTTGGCCTCGCGCAGACGCTCCAGGAAGCTTTCAAACGCGGCTTGTTCGTCTTCGAGGCGGCGCAGCATGTCAGCTTTGTAGCTGTCAAAGGCGCTGTTGCCCGATGATTGGAAGCCTTTTGCCGCGAAGTTTGCCTTGCGGGCGACGCTGTTGCAGTTTCCTCTAAACATGCCTTTTCCCCATATCATATATGCCAAAAGTGCCAGGCCAACCGGCCAAAAGAAAATAAAGCTCAGGACCATTGCGGCGACCCAAGCGCCTTTGCCCCGCTGGTCTAACCAGCTTTCGGCGCGGCCTGGAAATGTTGCTATGGTGGTCATCAATGTCTCCTCGGGTTTGCGTTAAAGTAAATGTTATTCACATTAACATATTTGGGCGTACTGAGATTAATCTTCAAGGGGATTGGGCGGAAAATCGGAAAAATCGTATATCTTTCAGATTTTACAACGAAAAAAGCCCTCCAAGCGGGTGCTCGAAGGGCTTTTGAGGCAGTTTTTTGGACGTTCAGGACGTTATATCATAGGCCCGTTCGCCATGGACGGAGAGGTCAAGGCCGTTGGTTTCTGTCTCTGCATCGACCCGAATGGGCGTGATCAGGCCAACGATTTTGATCAGAACGAAGGTCACCACGAGAGTGAAGACGCCGACAATCGCCAATCCGCCAAGCTGGGCCGCCCATGCACCTTGTCCAAAGACCGCAATCATAATCGTGCCGAAGATGCCGCCAACACCGTGCACCGCGAAGACATCGAGCGTGTCATCAATGGAGAACGTGTTGCGCACCAGGTTCACGGCCTCCTGACACAGGATGCCCGCGACGCCGCCGATGATCAGCGCTTCAACCGGGCCCACAAAGCCCGACGCCGGTGTAATTGATGCCAAACCAGCGATCGTACCTGTGACCAGACCAACAAGAGAGGCTTTGCCGTATTTGAACTTCTCCCAAAGTGCCCAGCTCAGTGATGCTGTCGCGGCGGAGATGTGGGTGACGGTCAGGGCCATCGCGGCCCCACCATCCGCGGCCAGTTGCGAGCCGCCATTGAAGCCGAACCAACCGACCCAAAGCATCGCCGCGCCGATCATCACCATGCCGGGGTTATGTGGCGGTTTAGACCTGTCCTTGCGCGGGCCCAAGACAATCGCGAGCATCAGGGCGGCCAGACCGGCTGTTTCATGCACGACGATGCCTCCGGCGAAATCGCGCACACCGGTTTCGCCGAAAATGCCGCCATCAGCCATGATGCCACCACCCCAGATCCAGTGAACAACGGGCGCGTAGCACAAAAGCATCCAGAGGCCGGAGAACAAAAGCGCAAAGCCAAACCCGATGCGTTCTACATAACAGCCGATGATCAGCGCAGGCGTGATGATCGCGAATGTCATCTGGAAGGCAAAGAACAAGACCTCGGGCAGGGTACCCGACAGGCTGTCAGCGGTGACGCCGAACAGAAACATCTTGTCCAAGCCGCCCCAAAGACCGGATGTGCCGCTGCCAAAGGCGATGGAATAGCCAAAGACGAGCCACAGCACGCTCATCAAGCAAGCCACCGCGTAGCATTGCATGAAAACGCTGAGCACGTTTCGGGCGCGGACCAGGCCGCCATAAAACAGGGCAAGCCCCGGAAGTGTCATAAATAGTACAAGTGCTGTCGCCACGATGATCCAGGCGGTATCCGCTCCGTTCATTGTCCCCTCCTGTGGTTTTTCTTTACAGGCGGAAAAACACCGTCAGAGTTGCATTGAAAAGGGGCGCCGACTACCTAAACAGCACATAAAACAGGCAATACAGGGTTTGCCTAAAAAATAGGCTTAAAATGGAGTTAATGGCAGATAATGGGGCGGTTTTTAGACAAATCTACAAGGCGGCTTTGAGGAGCTTGAGCGCATGCAGGACGGTGTTTTCCCGAACATTGTCGCGGCCAAGAGCGCCAAAAAGAACAGTTTCGGTGTATGGCGCTATTCCCGTTTTCGCGATGCCGAAACAGACCATGCCTTCGGGTTTATGCTCTGATCCGCCAGGTCCTGCGATGCCTGTGACGGAAACCGCAAGCTGTGCGTTTGAACGTGCCAGTGCGCCCATGGCCATTTCCTGCGCGACCTCTTCTGAGACTGCGCCGAATGCCTCCAAGGTCGCTGGGTTGACGCCGAGCATATCGATTTTCGCAGCGTTGGAATAGGTGACAAAACCACGATCCACGACGTCAGAGCTACCGGCGATCCCGGTCAGGGCTCCGGCGATCAGACCACCCGTGCAGCTTTCGGCGGTGGCGATCATCACGCCGGCCTCCCGCGCGGCCTGCAAGACCTCTGCCGCGTCAGATGCCATGGGCGACCCATGCACCGATCACCACGACAATTGCCGCAAAAATTCCGGCGATCACATCATCGAGCATCACGCCCATCGCATCGCCTTTTCGATCCGCCCAGCCGACTGGACCGGGCTTCCAGATGTCAAACAGGCGGAAGGCTAGGAAGGCCGTCAGAATACCGGGCCAAAGTGCCAGAATTGACGCGCCGGAATGGCTGGCTCCGATCGCGACAGGCAAAAGTGCGATCCACTGGCCAATCACCTCATCCACGACGATCTCGGAGGGGTCGTGATCGGTTTGACCTTCCGTCATTCGCGCCGTGGCCCACAAACCTTTCGCAAAACCCACCGGGATCGCGATGGCCAAAAGGACCCACCCGCCGAGCGCGTAGATCACCCAGGCCGCAGGCAATGCCGCCAGTGATCCCCAAGTGCCGGGGGCCGGGCGCAAATAGCCCACATAAAGAAATGTCGCGATCAGCTTGCTCATGATTTTACCAGCGTTGCAGTGGCTTGACAGGCGATACCTTCGCCGCGCCCGGTGAAGCCCAGGCGCTCGGTCGTGGTGGCTTTGACGCTGATGCGGTCGCGCGAAATATTCAATAATTCCGTAAGTTTGTCCCGCATCTTTGCGCAATGCGGTCCGATCTTGGGCTCTTCGCAGATCAAGGTGCAATCGACATGTGTGATGGTATAGCCCATCTTGGCGGCGAGGTCGCGGGCGTGCTCCAGAAAGATGTGGCTGGCAGCGCCTTTCCATTGCGGGTCCGAGGGCGGGAAGTGCTGGCCAATGTCGCCTTGTGCAAGCGCTCCGTAGATCGCGTCGGTGATCGTGTGCAGCCCGACATCCGCGTCGGAATGGCCTTGCAATCCTCGGGGGTGCGCAATCTCGATGCCGCAGAGGGTAACTTGTGTGCCGGGTCCAAATCGATGGACGTCATAGCCGTTGCCGACGCGGATATCGGGGGTGTTCATGGGGCCTCCAAGGGCTGTTTCGGCGCGGGCGAAATCATCGGGTGTCGTGACTTTGAAATTGGCCTCACTGCCTTGCACGATCGCGACTTCAAGGCCGAAATCGCGCGCCACTTCCACGTCATCTGCCGCCCCGCCGGGATGTGCAGCATGGGCTTGGACAATCGCGTCCCGCGCGAAGCCTTGCGGGGTCTGGGCGCGGTAAAGCCCGGTCCGGTCTTGGGTGCCTATGACGCGTGCGTCGCCACCTTGCCAAAGCGCGTCCGTGACGGCCACGGCAGGGGCGGCGGCGGGGCAGTCCTGCAGAGCGTCAATCACCCGGGTGATCACGCCCGCATCCACACAAGGCCGCGCGGCGTCATGGATCAGCACTAAATCGCACGCCGATGGAACCGCATGCAAGCCCGCGCGCACCGAAGCATCTCGCGTGTCGCCGCCATCCACGATGCGGATGGTGTCGGATAGAGCGAAAAAATAAGGGGCGGTTCGGTCCTCTGGGTGGACCACCAAGACGATATCATCAACCTCGGCGTGCTCGGAAAACGCACGGAGCGCCCAGTCGACGATGGGCCGTCCGGCGACCTGCCGCCACTGTTTGGGAATATCACCCCCGGCGCGCAGGCCACGCCCGGCCGCGACGATCACGGCAGCAACTTTGGGAGGTTCGCAGTGTTCCATCAATTTTATCTAATTCCTGAGCATCTAAGAGACAATGATGGAATTTAAGGTGGTCAAAAATTGTGCATCTTGAGAACCAGGTGAAATAATCCCCTGTAAATCATTGCTTTTCTGCAGCGACCGCTCTAGCTCAAAGATAACTGCACAAGGATTAAGCATCTGACTATTCATCTGGCAAATAGGGATCTGACCCCGCCTGTTTTCCTCGCACCGCTGGCGGGAATAACCGACGTGCCGTTCCGCAAGATTGTGTCCCGTTTCGGAGCCGGTCTGGTGGTGAGCGAGATGGTAGCCAGTCAGGAAATGGTACAAGCCCGCCCCGGAACGCGTGAGCGCGCTGAGCTAGGGATGGAGTTCGCCAATACCTCCGTTCAGCTTGCTGGGCGCGAGGCCTACTGGATGGCAGAAGCAGCAAAGATGGTGGCGGCCAATGGGGCCAGGATCATCGACATAAATATGGGGTGTCCGGCCAAAAAGGTGACTAATGGCTACTCTGGTTCTGCGCTTTTGAAGGACCTCGACCACGCGCTTGGTCTGATTGAGGCGGTGGTGGGCGCGGTCGATGTGCCTGTGACGCTGAAAACCCGGCTGGGCTGGGATGATGATCTGATGAATGCGCCCGATCTGGCGCGCCGGGCGGAAGCCGCTGGCATCGCGATGATCACCATTCATGGCCGGACCCGCTGTCAGTTTTACAAAGGGCGTGCGGATTGGCGTGCCATCTCTCGCGTCAAACAGGCCGTGGAAATCCCGGTGATTGCCAATGGCGATATCATAGATTTCGCGACCGCGCGTGACGCTTTGCAGCAGTCCAAAGCCGACGGAGTGATGATCGGGCGCGGCGCGCAGGGGCGTCCGTGGCTCTTGTCCCAGATCGCGGCTGAGTTGACCGGAGCGCAAGTCCCGCAAGCGCCAAACGGCCAGGCGCTGATCGATCTGGTTTTGGAACATTACGACGATATGCTCAGTTTTTACGGCACGGACCTTGGCCTGCGGGTCGCACGCAAGCATCTGGGCTGGTACATCGGAACAGATGTAGCAATCGCTCGGGTCCGGCGGGACATTCTGACCGCCAAAACACCCGCAGAGGTCATCGCACGTCTGCCGGATGCGCTGCTGAAAGGTCACGCCGCATGACCGCGCCTTTCTTTGAAACCCTTTGGACGTCCTTGCCGATTCCTGCTTTGGTGATCGACAGCGACAATTCGATTGCTGAGGTCAATATCGCAGGCGAGACCTTCCTCAATGCGTCTGCCAAATCGCTGCGCGGAGCGCCGGTTTGGGACAAGCTGCATGTCAACGCGCCGCTGGATGAGGCCGTAACGCGGGTGCGACGCAATGATGCCTCGCTGTTTGTAAATACAGTCGATGTTGGCACCGGCGAGAAGCCCCCGATGCTGTGCAATGTGCAGATGACCACGCTGGTTGACCGGCCCGGCTATATCCTGATCCTGCTGGAGCCGCGCGAGATCGCCAACAAGATGGGCCGCGCGATGCAGACCAAATCCGCGGCCAAATCCGCGATTGGCATGGCGGAGATGCTGGCCCATGAGATCAAGAACCCGCTGGCGGGCATCACTGGCGCGGCACAGCTTTTGTCGATGAACCTGTCTGGCGATGATATCGAGCTGACTGATCTGATCGTCGAGGAAACCCGACGCGTCGTGAAGCTGCTGGAGCAGGTCGAACAATTTGGCAATCTTCGTCCGCCCATCAAAAAGCCCGTGAACCTGCATGATTTGTTGGACCGCGCGCAGAAATCAGCCTCTGTAGGGTTTGCCGCGCATATGAAGATGCGCGAGGATTATGACCCGTCCTTGCCGCCGACATTTGCCGATGGTGATCAGCTGTTGCAGGTGTTTTTGAACCTCTTGAAGAACGCCGCCGAGGCCGCAGGTGGGGCAGGCGGCACGATCACCATCCGCACCTTCTACGAGATGTCGCTGCGGGTGGAGCGGCCAGATGGGTCGCGCGCGGCGGTGCCTTTGCAGGTCGTGATTACCGATGACGGGCCCGGACTGCCGCCCGATCTGGCGCGCGATATCTTTGAACCTTTCGTCTCCGGCCGTGAAAACGGTACCGGGCTGGGATTGGCCTTGGTCTCCAAAATCATTGCCGAGCATGATGGCTGGATCGCCGTCGACTCGGTGCCCGGAAAAACTGAATTTAGAATTTCGCTGCCGCTTGCTCCGAAAGAGCAATAGCGCATAGCCACGAGGAGTTTCGCAGATGGATGGTACAGTTCTGGTCGCAGATGATGATCGCACAATCCGCACGGTGCTTACACAAGCCCTGACCCGGGCGGGGTGTAAAGTTCATGCGACCTCGTCGATGACCACGCTGATGCGGTGGGTTGATGAAGGCAAAGGGGATCTGGTGATCTCGGACGTGGTGATGCCCGATGGCAATGGGCTGGATGCCTTGCCTGTGATCACCGGCAAACGTCCTGCACTTCCTGTGATCATCATCTCGGCGCAGAATACGATCATGACGGCCATTCAGGCGACCGAGGCCGATGCGTATGATTACCTGCCGAAACCGTTTGATCTGCCGGACCTGATGAAGCGTGCCGCGCGTGCGCTGGATAAAAAGCGCCTTGTGGCGGCTCCGAAACGTGAAGGCGAAGAGCCGGGCAATGATCTGCCACTGGTCGGGCGGACCTCGTCCATGCAGGCACTTTACCGTCTGGTGGCACGGGTGATGAACACGGACCTGTCTGTAATGATCACCGGCGAAAGCGGTACGGGCAAAAGCCTGATCGCGCGTGCGATCCATGATTTTTCCGACCGGCGCAATTTGCCCTTTGTGACTGCGACGCCAAACGATCTGGCGCTTATCGATGGGCCTGCCACGATCCTGAGCCGCGCCAAGGGCGGCTCCATCCTCTTTGACGAGGTGTCTGATCTGAGCGATGAAGCGCAGGCGCGGATTGTTCGGATGCTCGACAGCCTGACCGATGATGCGCCGCGGATTATGGCCACCAGCCAGCAAGACCTGATGGCGAAGATGGAGGCGGGACTGTTTCGGCAAGACCTGTTCTACCGGTTGGGTGGTGTCACAATCGATGTGCCGTCCTTACGTGAGCGGGTCGATGACATCCCGCTATTGACCGAACACTTTTTGGCCCGTTCAGAGCGCGATGGTGCGCCAGCGCGGCGCTTCTCTAACGATGCTTTGGACATGGTGCGCGCCTATAGCTGGCCCGGCAATGTGCGTCAGCTGGAAAACACCGTCCGCCGGTTGATCGTGACCAGCCCGGAGGAAGAGATCACCCGCACCGATGTGGAGATGGTCCTGGGCTCTCAACCCGAGATTGAGCCGCTGATGGGTGGGGGCGATACTGAAAAGCTTTCAGCCTCTGTGGGCAAGCATCTGCGGCGTTATTTTGATCTGCATGGGGGCGTGCTGCCACCGCCCGGTCTTTATCAGCGTATCCTGCGCGAAGTGGAGATGCCTTTGCTGGAAATCGCGTTGGAGGCGACCGGTGGAAATCAGGCGAAATGCGCCGATTTGCTCGGGATCAACCGCAATACGTTGCGGAAAAAAGTAACAGACCTCGATATTCGCGTGACACGCCGCCGTAAGTTGATGTAATATCGCAACAGTCACCGTGGCAAAAGGGGAGCATCGCCTCCGAGATCACATTAAAAGAACGTGGCAAGGCGGTAAAAATAAAGATGAAAACCCATTCGCGGGCAGCGTCCTGGGACAGGCTTAATCAACTAAGAAAGCTTCGGCGCGTGCAAAATTTTGCAACGCTCGCGATTGTTTTGCTTGGTCCGATCCTGGCCGTGGTGACCTATTTGGGTCTGGGTCCGGCCGAATTGGACCCCAGTTCAAGCGGAATTCGGCTGATCATTCTGGCCGACTTCGTCTACATCCTCGTGATCGCGACATTGGTGCTAAGCAAGGTCGTGCGCATGATCTCGGCGCGGCGGGCAAACTCCGCGGGTTCGCAGTTGCATCTGCGCCTGACAGGGGTCTTTGCCATCGTCGCATTGGTGCCGACAGTGTTGGTTGCGGTTTTTGCGGTTGTTACGGTGAATTTCGGGCTTGAAGGCTGGTTCTCGGACCGGGTGCGCAACGTGGTCGGAAACTCCCTATCCGCCGCGCAGGCCTATAAGCAAGAACAACATGATAACCTGAGCGAGGACACGTTGCGCCTTGCAGGCTATGTTAATGCCGCAGGACAAACCACTGTTTTAGCATCAGATTCCGACCTGCGCCAAATCCTCAGCCAAGCGCAGGCGCAAGTGCAACGCGGGCTGAAGGAAGCGTTCATCATTGATGGCTCCGGCGAGATCACGTCGCGCGGGGAGCGCAGTTATCTGTTTGATTTTGAACAACCCGCGCCGGAGTTGCTGGCAGAGGTGTCGGCTCAGGAAGCCACTGTTATTGAGGACTGGGACAACAATGAGTTTCGGGCCGTGATTGCGCTGACCACATTTGCGGACCGGTTCCTTTACGTGTCGCGCCTTGTGGATGGCGACATCCTGAGGTTGCTTGATGAAACGCAAGAGACTGTGCGGCTTTACCAGCAGCTCGAAAATGACCGGGGGCGCCTGCTTTTTGAGTTTGGACTGCTGTATCTCGGATTTGCCTCGATCCTGATCTTGGCGGCGATTTGGCTTGGGCTTTGGTTTGCGGAACGTCTTGCGCGTCCAGTCGGGCGGCTGGCCAGTGCTGCACAAAGCGTCGGAGAAGGAAACTTCGACGTGCAAGTTATTGAATCAGAAGGCGATGATGAGATCGCAACGCTGGGCACAATCTTCAATCAGATGACTCGGGAATTGAAAGGCCAACGCGATACGCTTCTGGCAAATACAGCCCAGATTGAGCGTCGCCGGCGGCTGTTCGACTCCGTGTTGTCCTCCATTACCGCTGGGGTGATCGGGCTCGATATCGACGGGAAAGTGACATTCCTGAACCGCTCCGCCCACCGTTTGCTTGCGTTGACGGAGCCTGATTACACAGGGGTTCACCTGCCAGAACTTGTGCCGGAATTTGACGATTTGTTCGCGGGTATGTCCGACAGTGCCAGTGGATCGCTGCAGGAAGAGATCAAACTGACCCGCGCTGGCAAGATGGAAAGCCTGCTGGTGCGCATCGCTGTTCGGGAGAGTGCGGAGGGTGTGGTAGAGGGTTATGTGGTGGCCTTTGATGATGTGACGCAACTGGTCTCTGCCCAGAAGATGGCCGCTTGGGGCGACGTGGCGCGGCGGATCGCGCATGAGATCAAGAACCCGTTAACGCCAATCCAGCTGTCAGCGGAACGCTTGAGGCGGAAATTTGCGCCAGTTGCCGGTGATGATCTTGAGGCGTTGGAGCAATACACGGACGTTATTATTCGTCAAACCAATGACTTGCGCGACATCGTTGATGAGTTTTCCCGCTTTGCGAGGATGCCGGAGCCGGAGCGGCGCAGAACAGACATTTGGACCTTGGTCCGCGATGCTGTGACGCTACAACGGGCGGGTCAACCAGATGTGGAAATCACGTTTGACGCCGATGCCGGTCCCCTTGATGCTGATGTCGATCAGCGGATGATCGGGCAGTGCATGACCAATCTGATCAAGAACGCGGGCGAGGCGATTGAGGGCTTGGAGGACCGGCCAAAGGGGTTCAAGCCAGAGATCCGGGTGAAGCTTACGGCCGACGACACAGATCTGACGATCCGAATTGCAGATAATGGCATCGGCCTGCCCGAAGATCGGGCGCGGCTGTTTGAGCCTTATGTGACCACCCGGGCGAAGGGCACAGGGCTGGGATTACCGATTGTGAAGAAAATTATCGATGAGCATGGCGGGAAGTTGGAGCTGCGTGACGCAGAGCCGTTTTTGGGGTCCGCACACCAAGGGGCGGAGGCTGTGATCACATTGCCTTTGCTCAAAACCGAAATGTCGGCATCACGTGATGTCGCGTAAATCACCGCAAAAGACGGGAGAAAAGACTATGGGCGATATATTGATTGTAGATGACGAGCGGGACATCCGGGAGTTGATCTCGGATATTCTGAAAGATGAAGGCTTTACCACACGTTTGGCCGGAAATTCCGATGCTTGCATGGCGGAGATAAACAAGGAACCGCCGGCGCTGATGATCCTCGATATCTGGTTGAAAGACAGCCAGATGGATGGAATTGACATTCTCAAGACCGTCAAGCGGGACAATCCCGACGTGCCGGTTGTGATCATTTCGGGCCATGGCAATATCGAGATCGCGGTGGCGGCCATCAAACAAGGCGCTTACGACTTCATTGAAAAGCCCTTCAACATCGACCAGTTGATGGTTGTGATCACACGCGCCATGGAGGCCTCGCGCCTGCGCCGTGAAAACCATGCGCTCAAGCGTGGCGAAAGCGCTGTCGCGGAGATGATCGGCGAAAGCGCGGCCTTCCGGGTCCTGGAAAACCAGCTCGACAAAGTGACCTCGTCCAACGGGCGGATCATGCTGTCTGGCCCTGCGGGTTCGGGAAAGGACGTCGCGGCGCATTATATCCACGCGAACTCGAACCGGGCGAAGGCGCCGTTTGTCACTGTGAATTGTGCCACCGTTGAACCGGACCGAATGGAGGAGGTTCTGTTCGGTCGCGAAAGCAAAGAGCGCGGCATCGAGGAAGGGCTGCTGGAGCAGGCCCATAACGGCATCATTTTCTTTGATGAGGTAGCCGATATGCCGCTTGGAACACAATCGAAGATCCTGCGGGTTCTGGTGGAGCAACAATTCCAGCGGGTTGGTGGCACCGATAAAGTGCGGGTCGATCTGCGGGTTATTTCCAGCACAAACAGGGACTTGCAGGCGGAAATTAAGCTGGGCCGGTTCCGGGAGGAGCTTTTCCACAGGCTCAACGTGGTGCCGATCACTGTACCGTCTCTAGAGGATCGTCGCGAAGACATTCCAACACTGGCGGAGCATTTCATTGAAACGCTCAACAAAACTCAAGGCCTGCCTTTGCGCAGTCTGTCTTCCGAGGCGAATGCGATGCTGCAAACAATGCAATGGCCGGGCAATATTCGCCAGCTCAAGAATGTGATTGAGCGGGTTTTGATCCTGGGCCCTGCGGAGGGCCAGATCACTGCGAAGGAACTGCCACAATCGGAACCCGCCGCCGAAGAAGGTGCCGCACTATCGATGAGCGGAACCATTGCGACGCTGCCATTGCGCGAGGCGCGCGAGTTGTTTGAGCGAGAATATCTGATGACCCAGATCAACCGATTTGGTGGGAATATCTCCCGCACGGCGTCTTTTGTGGGGATGGAGCGCTCGGCGCTGCACCGTAAGCTGAAATCGCTTGGCGTTGTGACCTCCAACAAGGCAGGCGCGCGGGTCGCGGAAGTGCAATCAGACGAGTTGGACCTTGTGGACGGGCAGTAATTTGCCCGTTTGACCGGGCGCGGTCGTCGTGTCATGCAAGGGTCTGGGACAATTGCTGAGACACGGGACACCCTTGGGAACCGTCAGGGATAAGGCAGCTTTATGAAAGTAATCATCTGCGGTGCGGGGCAGGTCGGCTGGCAAATCGCCCGCCATCTGGCTGGCGAAAACAATGACGTTACCGTCGTGGACAACAACCCAGAGCTGGTCCGGCGCGCCACGGACACGCTGGATGTTCAGGGTATCACCGGCTTTGCCAGTTATCCTGATATTCTGGACCGGGCAGGCGCGCGGGACGCGGATATGATAATCGCGGCGACCTTCTCGGACGAAGTCAACATGGTGACCTGTCAGGTGGCGCATTCCGTCTTTGCCATTCCGCGCAAAATCGCACGGCTTCGTAGTCAGTCCTATCTGACCGCGATTTATTCGGACCTTTACCGCCGCGACCACATGCCGATTGACGTGGTGATCAGCCCGGAAAAAGAGGTGGCCCATGCCGCCTTGCAACGACTGGCAGCGCCTGCGGCTTTTGACACGGAAAGCTTCTTGGACAGCGAAGTGCAGCTGTTGGGGATTTCGCTCAGAGCGGATTGCCCTGTGCTCAATACGCCGCTGCGCCAGCTGACGGACTTGTTTTCCACCCTGCGGGCGATTGTCGTGGGGATCCGGCGCAAGGACAAGTTGATTGCGCCCAACGCCGGTGATCAGCTGTTTGAAGGCGATCAGATATACGTCTGCACCCATCGCGATGATGTGGCGCGCACCATGGAAATCTTTGGTAAGCAGCAAGCCAAGCAAGATCGCATCGTCATTATCGGCGGCGGCAATGTTGGATTGGCAGTCGCGCAAACGTTGGAAAACCAGACTGCGCGCGTCCGTGCCAAAATGATAGAAAAGAACCGCAGTATCGCAGAGACCGCCGCAAACGCGCTGGAACGTACGATTGTGCTGCATGGCGATGGCCTCAGCGCGGAATTGTTGGCGGAGGCCAATATCACCCGCGCCGACGCCGTGCTGGCGGTCACTGATGATGACAAGACCAATTTGCTGGCCGCGGTGCGGGCCAAGGCGGCGGGCTGTCCGATGACCATCGCGCTGGTCAATGACCCGACGCTTGTTCCGTTGATGGGTCCATTGAATATCGACGCCTATATCAACCCGCGCTCGACCACCGTGTCCTCCATTCTGCGCCATATCCGCCATGGCCGCGTGCGCCAGATCTACGCCATCGGGGATGCCGAAGCCGAAGTGATCGAAGCGCAGGTGTTGTCTACCTCTCCCATCGCGGGCAGTGCGATCCGCGATATCGGGTTTCCCGAAGGTGTGCTGATTGGTGCTTTACGCAAGAACGGCAAGGTTGTGCGCCCCACCGGCTCCACCCGAATTGAGGAGGGCGACGTGATTGTCATCTTCGCAATCTCGGAAGATGTCCCGGAAGTGGAGCGCCTGCTACAGGTCTCCATTGATTTCTTTTAGGCGGGCGTTATGACGCGGTTGCTGCTTCGGGTTCCGCTTTTTGTGACGCTTCTCGGGGTTGTCTCGGTCGCGATGCTCCTGCCTGCGGCCCATGCTGTCGCGCTGAATATGCACCGTGTGTCGCAGCCGTTCTTTTACGGGGCGATCCTGTGCGGCGTTCTGACCGCGCTTCTTGGGCTGGCGACGCTGGACAGCAAATCCACCCGACCGGCCCGCGATCAGCTTTTGACCTTGTTTGCGACCTTCCTGCTGCTGCCGGCCATGCTGGCAATTCCGTTTCTGGAAGCGGTTCGGGATGCCAGTTTCCTCAATGTCTATTTTGAGATGGTCTCAAGTCTGACCACCACCGGTGCGTCCGTATTTGACACGCCCGGACGGCTTGTTGGGCCGCTGCACCTGTGGCGCGGAATGACGGCATGGTTTGGCGGGTTCCTTATCCTTGTCTCGGCGGCCGCGATCCTGGCCCCGATGGACCTTGGCGGTTTCGAGGTCCTGCGTCCCATGCGCACCACCACGATTTCCCCCGGCGGCGATCATTTCCGTCGTCAGATGGACCCTAAAGAGCGCGTGTTGCGTATCTCCGCAGAGATCTTCCCGGTTTATCTGTTTGCAACGGTCTTGCTTTGGGTGCTGCTGATGACCAGCGGCGCGCAACCTTTCGTGGCGTTGATGCTGGCGCTGGCCACGTTGTCGACCAGTGGCATCCTGCCCGGCAGCACGCTCAGCGGGGTCGATGTCGGCATTTCCGTGGAAATATGTCTCTTTGTTTTCATGCTTATCGCCGTGTCACGACAGACGCTGCAAAACGATTTCAACCGCGCGTTCCTGCCACGTCTGATCGATGATCGCGAAATGCGGTTGATGTCCTTTTTCGTCGTCCTTTTGCCTTTGGCTCTGTTCTTCCGCCATTGGATCGGCGCTTTTGAGGTCAGCGAGGAAGCCAATATCTACGTGGGACTCAAGGCGCTTTGGGGTGGGTTCTTCACCGTTTTGTCCTTCCTGACTACGACCGGATTTGTCTCAACCGACTGGAGTGCAGCGCGCGATTGGTCGGGCCTGCCCACACCGGGTCTGATCCTTGCGGGGCTTGCGATCATCGGCGGCGGGGTCGCCACAACGGCGGGCGGCGTGAAGCTGTTGCGGGTCTATGCGCTTTACAAACACGGGGTGCGGGAAATGGGCCGTCTGATGCATCCAAATTCCATTGGATCGGCTGGAAAACTGGGCCGGGAAGTGCGCCGCGAAGGCGCGTTTGTGGCGTGGATTTTCTTCATGCTGTTTGCAATCACCGTGGCCGCGGTGATGAGCCTTCTGGCGTTTTTCGGACTCAGCTTCAACGAAACGCTGGTCTTCGCGATCTCTAGCCTGTCGACGACGGGACCCCTGGCGCAAGTGGCCTTGGACGGCTCGCTATCCTATAGCAACCTCGATACTGGCCCGAAGATTGTTCTGTGTGCCGCCATGATCCTTGGGCGCTTGGAAACCCTGGCGATCATTGCGCTTTTCAATCCGGATTTCTGGCGGGTCTAGTGGTTGCTGACACTCACAGGTTGTCTTCGACGGCAGAACCCGGAGTGAAAGGCGTCACATAAATCCGACAGTTAGCGCTAAATTGCTGAAATCGGCTCTGGAATCTTTCGAAAAGCGCCTTCATATTACCCACAGGTGAGGGATGTGGGCGTCTGCAAAAGACGTTCGGCACAATAAAGGCAAGAAAAAATGGCCGGTGATAAGCAAAATCTACAAGACGCATTTTTGAATCATGTCCGGAAGACCAAAATTCCGGTGACAATTTTTCTGATCAATGGTGTTAAATTGCAGGGTGTCATAACGTGGTTTGACAATTTCTGTGTGCTTTTGCGTCGTGATGGCCAATCCCAGCTTGTCTACAAACATGCGATTTCGACGATCATGCCAAGCCAGCCGATCAGTCTTTATGACGGTGAAGAGTAATTCTTGAAACGCAAGACGTCTCGCTGACCCGCTCTTGGGTCCTGCATCCAGACATTAAAACAAACCCGCGCCACGTGAATCACCCCCGCGCGCCTGAGTTCGGACTGCAAGAAGCGGTCTCGCTGGCACATGCCTTGCCGGGCCTTGAGGTCGTGGGTGCAGGTATTGTGCCGCTGCCCAAAATCAGACCGGCGACGCTTTTTGGCACTGGCAAAATGGCGGAACTGAAAGCGGCCCTGCATGCCGCCGAGGTGGAGCTTGTCTTGATCGACGGCCCTGTTACCCCGGTGCAGCAGCGCAATCTGGAAAAGGAATGGGGCGTCAAGATCCTCGACCGGACCGGATTGATCCTGGAGATTTTCTCGGACCGGGCCGCGACCCGCGAGGGCGTGTTGCAGGTGGAGCTTGCAGCCTTGTCCTATCAACGCACTCGACTGGTGCGCGCGTGGACCCATTTGGAACGTCAGCGCGGTGGTCTAGGCTTTGTCGGCGGTCCGGGTGAGACCCAGATCGAAGCCGACAGGCGTGCCATTGATGACGCGATCAACCGGATCAAGCGGCAATTGTCGAAAGTCGTCAAAACCCGGGAGCTGCACCGCGCCGCACGAGCAAAAGTGCCGTTCCCGGTTGTGGCTCTGGTGGGCTATACC
>CAYGQQ010000028.1:24001-32144 GCA_964352105.1 uncultured Rhodobacterales bacterium
GGCTATACAAACGCCGGAAAATCGACCCTGTTCAACCGCCTGACAGGGGCCAACGTGATGGCGAAAGATATGCTTTTTGCGACGCTCGACCCGACGATGCGGTCCGTGACTTTGCCCGATGGCATCGATATCATCTTATCGGATACGGTCGGGTTCATCTCGGAGCTGCCAACGCAGCTAGTGGCCGCCTTCCGCGCGACCTTGGAAGAAGTGCTCAGCGCTGATCTGATCTTGCATGTGCGCGACATCTCTCACCCCGAAACGGAGAACCAGGCGCGCGATGTGCAAACGATCCTCAGCGATCTTGGTGTCGCCGATGAAATCCCAACGCTAGAGGTCTGGAACAAGCTTGATCTGGTAGCTGAAGAGGCCACTGAGACCTTGCGCAATATCGAGGCGCGGGAAGAGGCGATATTCACGACATCTGCGCTGACTGGGCAGGGTATGGACGCCCTTCTGGCGGCCGTTTCAGCCAAAATACAAGACGCCAAAACCCGCGAGAAACTGACGCTGCCCTACAGTGCAGGCAAGCTGCGCGCGTGGCTTTTTGAGCAAGAGGTCGTGGAGGCCGAGGACCAATCCGAACACGGGTTTGAGTTGACTGTGTACTGGACCGCAATCCAGAAAGCCCGCTACGAGAAATTCTAAGGCGCGGCCACACCGCAGGAGGAATACATGAGCCTGATTATCGCCTATGTTGTTACGCTTGTTACCTTTTTGGCGCTGGATTATTTTGGGCTCAGTTATCTTGTCAGGCCAATTTTCGACAAATCTATCGGCGCGTGGCTGTTGGATGATTTTCGTATTCTGCCAGCCTTGGCCTTCTACGCTTTTTTTGTATTCGGGGTTGTTTGGTTCGTCTCAGGCCCGGCAATTGCAGGCGACAGATCGCTGCTTTGGGTGTTCTTGACTGCGTCGTTTCTGGGGGCCTTGGCCTATGGCACTTATGAGTTTTCGAACTTCGCGACGCTGAAGGACTGGACCGTGCAAATGGTCGTGGTTGATCTGGTCTGGGGCACGGTCTTGACCGGGGTTTCGGCGACGATCGGGGTGACGGCTGCGCGCGCTTTTACCTGAACTTAGTTCTGCGGCGTTATGGTGGTGACACCAATCGCGCCAGCACGGGCAAGGTCCGGATCAAGCGACATCGGCAGATACTCACCGCGCCGCCATAGCACACCGATATCATCGTAAAACTGCGACAGTGGATGCCCCGATTGCCCGGTGGAGATCACAAAAACCGAACTGTCGGGATCGGCGAAATCATAGACCCCGCGATAGGCGGCGGCATGCACGTTCAGGAACGGATTTGGCCCGCTGCCCTTGGTACGCCCGCGCATCAAAGTATTGTCCCCGCCGGAGGTCGACTGCCGGATATTCACAAACCAGCTGAGCACCGGAATCTGTCCCAGTACGGGGTGGTCATGGGTCGCCTCATGGGCGTCGCCCCAGCGCCAGCTTTCAATATTGGGTCCGTAGGTCTCGGTCAGTTGGATGATCGCCTCATCCAGCGCAATTCGGGAGACATCCAGACAGCTCTCCTTGGCCGCGGATTGACGGATATCGCACCAGGTGGCGGCACCGTCCTTGTCGCGGAACACGCGCTCAATAAAGAGCGGTTGCACATGGGTGATCTCTTGTTCCAACGGGCCAATGTCGTCGATGATCAGCCGGGTTTGCAGACGGCGCAGCCACATCGCATAGATCAACGGCTCTGGCAGATGCTCGGACATGTCGCCGTTCCAGGCGGCCATCAGCTCCAGCGATTTCTGGCGTTGGCGTTCAGGCGTGCCTTCCGGTGCGGCCTCCCCGGTGAACCACAGATCCGCAGCAATCAACGGCAAAAGGGACCGCGCGGTGAAACTGACGGTGTCCAGCTGCGCTTCGATGAAGCTGTCACGGGTGTGAACCTGCCGGTTCAACATCAAGCGCCGCCAGCGCTGCACCCTCTGGGTGTCGCTATAGGAAAAGCTGACATGGTTGGGGAATGGGCGGTCGATAACCTTATTGTTGGTGTTGCCGACAATGCCACCGCTGGGGCGCATGACAACGGGGTTAGACGCATAGGGCAACACGCCGTTCCAGCGGTTCTGCTCCAGCCAACCGGGCGAGGGGATGCGACCTTGCGATTGATGGCGAGTGTTGCGCCGGGGCAGCGCGCCCACGGTTTTCAGGCCAATCCCATCCGTGTCGGCAAAGGTCAGGTTCTGAATGGGGGCCGTGTGGCGCGCTGGCGCCGCGAGAATTTCATCGGCATTTTGCGCTGTCATCACCGCAAGGCTGCCTTGGAAGGAAATGTCACTTTCGGCCAGCGCGGTCCACGCCAGCGAGGTCACATGGCCCCGCGGTGTGATCGTGCCAAGATTGAAGTGATCGCCCGGCAATACTGGTCCGTTTTCAGTCCATTGCAGATTCAACGTGCGCGGGGCCGCATCTTTGATCCGCAAGATCGATTGCGCCGTGCGGAAGGGTTTATAGCCTGTGGGCGTCAGATATTCGTTGGGGTTGTCCGGGTTCAGCTTCTCGATAAACACGTCCTGATCATCGGCATAGGCGGAGGTCAGCCCCCAGCCGGTTTTCTCCGACCGTCCGGACAAGACCAACGGCAGACCCGGCATCGTCGCCCCGATCACGCCACCGGTACTCAGCTCAAGGCGTGCAAGATAGAAGGCCGATGGTGCGGTTAGGCCCAGATGCGGGTCGTTGGCCATCAAGGTGCCGCCTGCGACCGCGCGCTCCGGACTGGCAGCGAAGGCGTTGGAGGCGCCTGCCAGCTCCAGAGGAGCGGACGGCGACAGGATGTCATACGCGGGGGAGGTGTTCTGGGCATAACGCGGCAGGTCCTGCTCCGGAAACAGCGCTGCGTAATTCAGCCCTGCAATGCCACTGCCTGGCGCATCCGGCAGCAGATCAATCACACGCTCAGGATCAAGTTGCAGCGACAGGCGTGCGCGCAAAACCTCCTGCTGCATATGGTTGGACAGCTGCAAGGCAAGCAGTTTCAGGATCGCCAGACTGTCGGCAGGCTGCCACGGCGCAATCTCGGGGCTGAACAGAAAGAACTCCGGCGCACCACGACCCAAAGCTTCTGAGTTAACCGTTTTGAGCCAAGCGTTTACGCCGTTTGCATAGGCCCGCAAAGCGGCTTGCGCCTCCGGATCTTGCGCCGTGACGGAGCGGGCAGCGATGCCGTAAAGGTCGAGCCGCCGTAAAAGTTCGTCGATCTTCACAGTCCGCTCGCCGAATAGCTCGCTCAGCTTTCCTTGCGCAGTGCGTCGCAGCATCGTCATCTGCCAGAGCCGGTCCTGCGCATGCGCAAAGCCCAGGCCAAAGAACACCGCCTCATCAGTTTCGCCAAAGACATGGGGCAGGTTCGCGTTGGAGCGGATGATCTCGACGGGCGCGTTCAATGCGCTGTCGCTATAGGCCGCGTCGTAATCCGGGATTGAGCGGGAGGCCAGGTAATAGACCCCGATGACCGCCAGCGCAGCAATACCCGCGATCACCAGAAACAGCCGTAAGGTCCATTTGAAGAGAAAGCTCATTTCGATCCTGTTGTTGACGGGTTAGACTGGCTCGATACATCTCTATTGAGAGACACGCAATTCACAGTGAAGGAAGAAAAGATGGCAAAGGTTAGTTTTCTGGGTCTAGGGGTTATGGGATACCCGATGGCTGGTCATCTGAGCAAGGCCGGCCACGAGGTTACTGTCTATAACCGTACCTTGGCCAAGGCCGAAAAATGGGTTGCTGAATTTGGCGGCAAACTTGGCGCATCCCCGCGTGAGGCCGCTATCGGCAGTGAGTTCGTAATGGCGTGCGTTGGCAATGACGACGATTTGCGTGGCGTGTGTTTAGGCGAGGAAGGCGCGCTAGCGGGCATGCGCGCAGGCAGTGTTTTCGTCGACCACACGACCGTGTCGGCGAAGGTAACGCGCGAGCTTTATGCTAGCGCCAATGCCTCCCAGATCAGCTTTGTCGATGCGCCGGTCTCAGGCGGGCAGGCGGGCGCGGAAAACGGCCAGCTCGGTGTTATGTGCGGCGGTGATGACGGCGCTTACGCGCGCGCGGAGCCGATCATTGATGCCTATGCCAAAGCCTGCAAACGCTTGGGCGAAAGTGGGGCGGGGCAGCTGACCAAGATGGTGAACCAGATCTGCATCGCGGGGCTGGTGCAAGGCTTGTCAGAGGGTCTGCATTTCGCCGAGAAGGCTGGTCTCGATGGCAAGGCCGTGATTGAGGTGATCTCTCAAGGAGCGGCGGGGTCCTGGCAGATGTCCAACCGCTACGAGACGATGCTGGATGATGAGTTTGACCACGGGTTTGCGGTGGACTGGATGCGCAAGGATCTGGGGATTTGCTTGGACACTGCCGATGAAAACGGCGCGTCCTTGCCTGTAACCGCGCTGGTCGATCAGTTCTACAAGGATGTGCAGAAACTGGGCGGTGCCCGGTGGGACACGTCCAGTCTGATCAAACGGCTGCGTGCGATGGACAGCTAAGTCTCAGTAAAGCCAAGCAAAAAGGCCGGTCAAAAAACCGGCCTTTCCAGCGCCTTTGACAGGCGATCCACTGTCCAATGGAATTATCTTTACGGAATGATCCGTGAGTATTTGTTGCCTTCGATCGTTGCGCCAGCGATCAGGCCAGCTTGCCCGAAGACCACGGCAATGACCGGGCTGAGCGCTGTTGTCGTGTCAACACCCAGACTTGCACCGTCGTTGGAGACAGCAAACCGCGCGTCCGCGCCAAGCGTCCAACCCGGGGAGCGTCTGAATTCACCCAGCGCATCTTCTGTCATGAAGAACAATACATGGGCAAATTGCTGCGCGCCGATTTGCAACCCGAAGGTTGCAGCCGTTGTCGAATAGTAGTCGACGGTCACATCATTGACCCGCAGCGCGCCGCGCCCGTAGGAACCGCCAAAGCCAAAGCCCGCCTCGGTCACGAGGGGAACAATCAAAATACCGGCGGCTTTGTCGGCCAGCGTTCTGCTGTCTGGGTAGTTCGTGTAGAGAAAGTCCAGCGCACTGTCGGCCCGTGCGTCAAGCTTTGCGGCACCGTCGCTGCCGACGCCGTTTGCGCACCCGGCTGTGAGTGCAAGCGCACCAGCGCCCGCAAGAAGTTTGCGTCGAGAAAAATCTGTCATGGGTCTCCGCCTGATAAGATACTGCATTTCTTTGCTGCCCGCTGTGTCGAGGGCTTGTGGATAAAATACGCGAGTTTGCGCGGATTGTCACGCCAAATGCGACAATCTTTGTGCTGGGTTTGCTCAGCCGTTCAAGTGTTCGGCAACGCGCGGGGCGAAATAGGTCAGGACCCCATCGCAGCCTGCGCGTTTGAAGGCCATCAGGCTTTCCAGCATCGCGGCCTCGCCATCGAGCCAGCCATTATCGCTGGCGGCCATGATCATCGCGTATTCGCCAGACACTTGGTAAGCGTAGGTGGGCGCGCCAAACTGGTCCTTCACGCGGCGGCAGATATCCAGGTAGGGCAGGCCGGGTTTGACCATCACCATATCTGCGCCTTCAGACAGATCGCGGGCCACCAGCCGCAACGCTTCATCGGAATTGGCTGGGTTCATCTGGTAGGTTTTCTTGTCGCCTTTCAGCGCACCAGACGCGCCGACCGCATCTCGAAACGGGCCATAAAAGGCGGACGCGTATTTGGCCGCGTAACTCAGGATTGCGGTGTCTTGGAAGCCTTCTTGCTCCAGCGCCACCCGCATGGACTTGATCCGTCCGTCCATCATGTCCGATGGTCCAAGAATGTCGGCACCCGCAGCAGCTTGCGCCAGCGCCATCTTGGTTAATGCCTCGACAGTTTCGTCATTGACGATGATGCCGTCGCGCACGATCCCGTCATGGCCATTGGCGTTGTAGGGATCAAGCGCCACATCTGTCATCACCGCAATCTCGGGCACCGCATTCTTGATCGCTTTGACGGCCCGGTTGGACAGATTGTCCGGGTTCCAGGCTTCCTCGCAAAGTTCGGTTTTCAGCGCAGGATCGGTGTAGGGAAAGATGCAAATCGCGGGGATCGACAGCGTCCGCGCGCGTTTCGCGGTCTCCACGACCAGATCAATGGTGAGCCGCTCAACACCGGGCATGGAGGGCACTGGGGTCCGCTCGTTCTTGCCCTCAGTCACAAAAACCGGCCAGATCAGATCCTGTGTGGTGAGCGTGTTTTCTTGTGCGAGATCCCGCAAAGCTTGGGTCCTGCGCAAACGGCGCAACCGCGTCATAGGGGTTGGCGCAACAAGGGGCGAGGGGATCTGGGCCATCTAAATACACTCTTGGGAACGGATATTCGTCGTTATCCCCTTCGTGGCACGTCTTTTTGCGCTTCTCAAGTCTGGCCTTCGCAGATCGGGCCGAGTAGGGTGCGCTAAAATGTGACGAGGTATGTTTTGGACTGGTATGGGCTTGTCTTCGAACTGATTGATTTCAGGTCGTTTTCCAATCTTTGGTTTTGGATAATGCTGGCCGTTTTCTGGTCAACGGCCAGCCATTTTGTGCTCGGCGTGCCATTTGACATGGTGACCCGGATTTCCAAAAACCCTGATGAGGACAGTCAGGCCAGCACCGACCTTAACGATTTGGCCCGCATTCAATCGAACCGTCTGATTTATATCGGGCAGTTGGCTGGCATCTGGCTGGTGGGCTTTGGCTTCTTCATTCTGACGGGCCTCTTTATCATGGGTTTCCAATACGGGATGGAAATCAGTCAGGCTCTGTTCTTGCTGTTTACGCCGATGGCGCTGGTTTTTGCGCTGTCTTTACGCCGGGCGCACCTGATCTCCGGCGTTGAAGGACCCGAGTTGCATCGTCACCTCAAGCGGCATCGGGTCAGTATTCAGATCGTCGGTATGATCTCCATCTTCGTTACCTCGATGTGGGGGATGCATTTCAACCTGACTGCAGGGGTGCTTTAGCCCGCTTTCCTGGCTTGGATCACTTGACACGACCGTCCGGTGGCGTAGGTCAGCCTGATGGGAAAAACTCCGCAACATATCACGCTCAGCGGCGCGCCTGAAGGCTATGACGCCCAGCTTGTTCTCAATGAGCTCGCGCAGGGCAGCGTTATCCATGTGGCGCGCGATGACAAGCGGATGGCAGCGATGCAAGCGGCGCTGGAATTCTTTGCGCCTGCGACAACTGTGTTGTCTTTGGCGTCCTGGGATTGCCTGCCGTATGAGCGGGTGTCGCCGATCTCCGACATCTCTGCGCAACGGCTGTCTGTGTTGGCGGGGCTGGTGCATGGGCTAAAAGGGCCGTTTGTCGTGCTGACGACCTTGTCAGCGGCCAGCCAACGCATCCCTGCGCGGGGCGTCTTGAAAGGGGCCAGTTTTACGGCGCAGGTCGGCCAGCAGATCGACGAGAAGGCGATGAAGGACTTTCTGGTGCGGATGGGCTTTACCAACAGCCCCACGGTGATGGAGCCCGGCGACTATGCCATTCGTGGCGGCATCATCGACATCTTTCCGCCCGGTGGGCTTGGTCCCGTGCGGCTCGATCTTTTCGGCGATGTTTTGGACGGGGCGCGCCGGTTTGATCCGGCCACCCAGCGCACGACCGAAAAACTGAGCGAGATCGACCTGCCGCCGGTGTCGGAAATTATCCTCGATGAGGCTGCAATCACGCGGTTCCGCCAGAATTACCGAATCGAGTTTGGGGCGGCTGGTACTGATGATCCTTTGTATGAGGCCGTCAGCGCGGGCCGCAAACATCAGGGGATGGAACATTGGCTGCCCTATTTCCACGACAGGCTTGAGACGCTGTTTGACTATCTGCCCGACGCGTCCGTCATGCTGGATGATCAGGTTGTGCCGGCATTGGTGTCGCGCTGGGACAGCATCGCCGATCAATATGACAACCGCCGCGAGGCGATGAATGCCAAGGCGCGGCTGGATACGGTCTACAAGCCGATCCCGCCCGGTGATCTCTATCTGGACGAGCCGCAATTTCAGCACGCTGTTTCGGGTCACCGGGTGATCCAGCTGCGCACATTGCCGCAAGCCACAGGGCCGGGCGTGTTGGATGCGGGCGGGCGCGATGGCCGGAATTTCACGCCGGAACGTCAGTCCGAACAGCTGGATCTTTTCGGGTCCCTCAGCGCACATATCGGCAAACTTCGCGAAAAT
>CAYGQQ010000028.1:32154-33867 GCA_964352105.1 uncultured Rhodobacterales bacterium
CTTCTCCGAAGGTGCGCGGGAGCGTTTGAAAGGTTTGCTGGAAGATCATGACCTGCACGACGCAGGGTTGATCGATGATGCGCGCGCGATCTCAAAGGGGACCGGCCGTGTCGACCTGACGGTCTGGGGGTTGGAGCAAGGGTTTACAGCGCCGGGCTTGTCCGTGATCTCGGAACAGGATGTATTGGGCGATAGATTGATCCGCGGTGCACGCAAGAAACGTCGGGCGGAGAATTTCCTGACGGAGACGCAAAGCCTCAGCCCCGGTGATCTGATCGTGCATGTCGATCATGGGATTGGGCGGTTTTCCGGGCTTGAGACCGTCACGGCTGCGGGCGCGCCGCATGAATGCATCCTGCTGGAATATGCCGGGGGCGACCGTCTGTTTCTGCCGGTGGAAAACGTCGAATTGCTCAGCCGGTACGGCCATGACGAAGGTCTGCTGGACAAGCTGGGCGGTGCCGCGTGGCAGGCCAAGAAAGCGCGGCTCAAGCAGCGCATCCGCGATATGGCGGACCGTTTGATCCGGGTGGCTGCTGAACGGGAACTGCGCAAAGCGCCCATTCTGCAAGCCCCCGACGACATGTGGGAGGCGTTCTGCGCGCGCTTCCCTTATGAGGAAACCGAAGATCAGCTGACCAGCATCGAGGCAGTTCTCGATGATCTGGCAATGGGGCGTCCGATGGACCGCCTGATCTGCGGCGATGTGGGCTTTGGCAAAACCGAAGTGGCCATGCGCGCGGCCTTTGTCGCGGCGGCGTCTGGTTTGCAAGTGGCCATCGTGGCCCCCACAACACTGCTTTCAAGGCAGCACACCAACAGCTTCAACGACCGGTTCCGGGGCTTCCCGCTGAACGTGCGGCAATTGTCGCGCTTTGTTCCCGCCAAGGAGGCGACGGCCACGCGGGACGGGATTGCGAACGGCTCCGTCGATATTGCGATTGGCACGCACGCGTTGTTGGCAAAGCAGGTGAATTTCAAGAACCTCGGGCTTTTGATTATCGATGAGGAGCAGCATTTCGGCGTTCAGCATAAGGAACGCCTCAAGCAGATGCGCTCGGACATTCATGTGTTGACGCTGTCGGCAACGCCCATTCCTCGGACGCTGCAACTGAGCCTGTCGGGTGTGCGTGAATTGTCAATCATCGGCACGCCGCCCATCGACCGTCTGGCGATCCGAACCTATGTCAGCGAGTTTGACGCGGTCACGATCCGCGAAGCGCTGCTGCGCGAACACTATCGCGGTGGGCAAAGCTTCTACGTCGTGCCGCGCGTCAGCGACCTGCCGGATATTGAGGAGTTCCTGAAAACCCAAGTGCCGGAGGTCAGCTATGTCGTGGCCCATGGACAGATGGCACCGGGCGAGTTGGACGACCGAATGAACGCGTTTTACGACGGCAAATATGACGTGCTTCTGGCCACGACGATCGTGGAATCGGGCATTGATATCCCAACGGCCAATACGATGATCATTCACCGCGCCGATATGTTCGGCCTGAGCCAGCTGTACCAAATTCGCGGCCGTGTCGGGCGCTCCAAGACCCGCGCCTATGCCTATCTGACGACGAAACCACGGACCAAGCTGACCGCCACGGCAGAGAAGCGTTTGCGGGTTCTGGGCAGCATCGACAGCCTCGGCGCAGGGTTCAACATCGCCAGCCAAGACCTTGATATCCGGGGCGCAGGCAATGTTCTGGGCGAGGAGCAATCGGG
>CAYGQQ010000029.1:0-33806 GCA_964352105.1 uncultured Rhodobacterales bacterium
CTGTTGGCACTGAGCCAACCTTTTGACCGGCCGGTTGACACCTTCCTGCAGATGCATTGGCACACCGGCATCCAGGTCGGCGCAATCGCGCCATCCGGCCTTGTCGACGCCGCACCGGGCAGCACAATATCGAGCACAAAACCACTCGGCGAGAAACTGTTGCGCAGCTGGCGGCGTTTCACCTACCGCCGCAGGGTTGCCCAATTGTCCAAGAAAGCGGCCGCGACATGATCTACACACGACTTCACGGTGGGCTGGGAAACCAACTGTTTCAGTATTCCGCCGGCCGAGCTTTGGCTGCACGGCTTGGTACTGATCTGGCGATTGATGAGCGCACGCTTCCCGAAATAGGCTTCCGCCCCTGCAAATCGCATTTCAATTGGCAAGTGCAACCAGCCGATGCGCTGCCGCCGATCAAATCAGACGGTTTGCTGAGATACGGAGCCTGGCGGCTGCTAGGGAAAAATCCGAAACTACGGCGGGAAAACGGGTTGGGCTATGATCCGAGTTTCGAAAATTTGCCAGACAATACTTATCTGCACGGCTATTGGCAGAGTGAGCAGTATTTTGAACAAATCTCGTCCCAAATTCGGGAAGATCTGAAAATCATCACCCCGCCCAGTCCGGAAAATGCCGGCATGGCTGCCAAAATCGCAGCGCATAACGCAGTCTCGCTTCATGTTCGGCGCGGGGATTATCTGGCCTTGGCCGCACACAATGTCTGTACGGAGGCTTACTATACCGCAGCGCTCCACAAAATCGCGGAGCAAATGGACGCCACACCACATGTCTTCGTGTTCTCGGATGAGCCCAACTGGGCGCGCGAGAATCTTCCCTTGCCATTTGACAAAACCGTCGTCGATTTCAACGGACCAACAACAGATTACGAAGACCTGCGCTTGATGAGCCTGTGCCAGCACAATGTCATCGCAAACTCGTCCTTTTCCTGGTGGGGGGCGTGGCTCAATACCAACCCGCACAAGATTGTGGCGGGGCCAGCAACCTGGTTTGGCAATGACAAATTACACAATCCCGACATTTTGCCAGATAACTGGCACCGGATCAGAACTGACAGTTAACACCTAGCTGCGCTCCCATTCTTCCCAGACAAAATCGTAATTCCAAGTGCAGGTATGGGTTTTGGACAAGCTGTCGCGAATGGCCCGGCGTTCCGCGACCGCGTTTGGTGCAAAGCCATGAAATTGAACAGTGATAGTACGGAACTTCGTGATCGCTCCGGTCTTGATCAAATGCGGCAGTATGTCAAACTCACCGCCTTCAATATTGATTTTGGTCGCGGCAATCTCTTTGCATCCCAACTCAGTGATAAACTGCACAGCCTCCACCACGCGGCCTTCGACATTTGACGCCCCTTGTGAAAATGCCGACGAGCCGTCTGCGGCATCAGACAACATCAAACTGCCATCAGCAGACCCCAAGGCGCAGGCATGGGCCTGCACTTTTGGATCGTCTGCAAACCGCGCTTCGATCTCTGCCGCGAAACTGGGATGCGGCTCGAACACATGTACGGTGCAGTCGTAGGCGGCGCGCATAGTGGCCGCCCATTCGCCCTTGTACCCGCCCAAATCAAACACCACAGAGTCCGGTGTCAGACCTTCATATTGGCTGGGTGTTCCCCTCCCGCGTTCCTTGAAGAAGCGTTTAACCTCAGCACGGAAATCGCGGTACGACGCATCGGTCAGAATCCGCCAGCGTTTGGTCAGAAATTTTTGCAGCTTGGATCGCAACGTCGCTTTCCTCTTGTAGGGACACGGCTCTGGGGGACATATGTATCCTACGGATGATAACATCCATAGCAAGTTTCATTGCAATCTGGGCAAAGACATTGAAAGACGCAGACCCCGCCTTCGCGATTGTGCCCTACGGGATGCGCCCGGACGCAGAGTTTTCGCAGCGGGATCTGACTGATCTGGACTGGCCGTTAGGCATGCCCCACCGGCTGGTTGGAGCGACCGTGCTAGATCTGAGCCGACAAGATCACCTGGTGTTCTACCCTTCAAGCAGCATGTGGCTGAAACGCTTCAAAACGCTCAAAGCGCAGGTTTCGCTGATGATTGTGGAGCCTGCCGCGATCCACCGCAGGCATATGCGATTGGCCCGTTTATTTCACCGTCGCTTCGCCAGCATTTTAACTTGTAGCCCGGCGTTGCTGGAGGCCGTCCCAAATGCGATCTCCCTTCCTTTCGGAACCAGCTGGGTTCCCGAATGGCAAACGCTGACGCTTCAGAAATCTGAGGACATATCGCTGATCGCCTCGAATAAACGCGATTTGGAGGGTCACAAATTGCGCCACACTCTGGCGGAGTGGGCAAAGGATCATGCGCCGAACGTCCGGCTTTTGGGGCGCGCGTTCGAGCCCTTCGAGAAGAAATCCGACGGTCTGGCCCCCTATCGTTATTCGGTGATTATCGAGAACGTGCGCGAACCGGGGTATTTCACTGAAAAACTGATCGACGCGTTCCTGTGTAAAACCGTCCCAATTTACTGGGGCGCGCCAGATATCGGGAGCTATTTCGACGCGGACGGCATGGTCATTTGTGAAACCTTGTCGGAGTTGCAGGACGCTTTGGCAAAGACGTCGCGGGCCGATTATCAGGACCGCGCTACCATTCTGGCGGCGAACCAGACCAAAGCCGTCCCCTATATCGATCTGCATACCCGTGCCGCGCAAGCGGTGGCACGCGCACATCCCTACGACGGCTAATTAACACCCTTGGCCCTGCCAGCGATGTTCCGTAATGTGCCTGAAAAACGTGCCGGTGGCAGAGAACCCATCACCTGCGCGCAAAAGGTGCGAAAGGAAGCCAGTGAAACGCGCATTGATTACCGGGATTACGGGTCAGGACGGCTCTTACTTGGCAGAGCTGCTGTTGGAAAAGGGCTACGAGGTGCATGGCATCAAGCGCCGTGCCTCGTCCTTCAACACCCAGCGGATCGACCATATTTTCCAAGACCCACACAACAACAACCCGCAGCTGAAGCTGCATTACGGTGACCTTAGCGATACATCGAACCTGACCCGGATCCTGCGCGAGATCGAACCCGATGAAGTCTATAATCTGGGCGCGCAATCTCATGTCGCGGTAAGTTTCGAAGCCCCGGAATACACCGCCGATGTCGATGCAATCGGCACGCTACGCCTGCTGGAGGCGATCCGGTTTTTAGGCTTTGAGAAGAAGACGCGGTATTATCAAGCCTCCACGTCTGAGCTTTACGGGCTGGTGCAGGAAACTCCGCAAACCGAGAAAACACCGTTTCATCCGCGCTCCCCCTACGCCGTGGCCAAGCTTTACGCCTATTGGATCACGGTGAATTACCGCGAGGCATACGGGATGTATGCCTGCAACGGTATCCTGTTTAACCACGAAAGCCCCCGGCGCGGCGAGACCTTTGTAACCCGCAAGATCACCCGCGGGATGGCCAATATCGCGCAAGGTTTGGAGCCTTGTCTTTACATGGGTAATATCGACTCCCTGCGCGATTGGGGCCATGCAAAAGACTATGTCAAAATGCAATGGATGATGCTGCAGCAGGATGCGCCCGATGACTTCGTCATTGCCACCGGTGTTCAGCATACCGTGCGCGAATTCCTGCAATGGTCCGCAACTGTGCTTGGCATCACCTTGCGGTTTGAAGGCGGTGGCGTGGACGAGGTCGCTGTTGTCGATCAAATCACCGGAAACGACGCGCCCGCGCTTAGCGCCGGTGACATCGTGATGCGTATCGACCCACGTTATTTCCGACCCGCCGAGGTTGAAACGCTTTTGGGGGATGCCACGAAAGCAGAAAAAGCTTTGGGTTGGAAAGCGGAGATCACGGCGCAAGACATGTGTATCGAAATGGTCCGCGAAGACCTGAAAGCTGCCCGAAAAGCGCGCCTTTTGGTCGATGCAGGCTATGACGGTCAGATGACCCGTGGTGAATAGGCAATGACCGCCAGAAAAACTCTTCTTCTGACCGGGGCGGGCGGCATGGTGGGGCAAAATATCCTCCACCACCCGGACGCCGACAAGTGGGACATTTTATCTCCCAGCAGCCGGGATTTAGATCTGATGGATGCGGTTGCTGTCGCGCATTACTTGGACAACAAAAAGCCAGACGCGGTTATTCACGCCGCCGGGCGCGTAGGTGGCATACAGGCCAATATCGCCAACCCTATCGCGTTTCTGGATCAAAACATGATGATCGGGCGCAACATCATTCTTGAAGCCCACAAAGCCGGGATCAAACACTTCTTGAACCTCGCCTCAACCTGCGTCTACCCGCGCAACGCGCCAAATCCATTGAGCGAGGACATGATCCTCACCGGAGAGTTGGAACCCACCAACGAAGGCTACGCGCTTGCCAAGATCATGGCGCTGCGCTTATGCCAATATATCCGCAAGGAAGACCCGACCGCGCAGTATAAAACTCTGATTCCATGCAATCTTTACGGGCCTTTCGACAAGTTTGACCCCAAGAATTCACATCTTGTACCGGCGATTATTGCAAAGGTTCATGAGGCGAAAATCAACGGCCACGCCACCGTGGAGATTTGGGGCGACGGCACTGCCCGACGGGAGTTCATGTACGCCGGCGACCTCGCTGACATTGCCCTTAAAGCGATCAACGGGATCGACACAGTGCCTGACCTGATGAATGCAGGGATCGGGCATGATCACGCGATTAACGACTATTATGAAACCGTCGCGGATGTCGTCGGCTGGCAAGGCAGCTTCACCCATGATCTGACAAAACCCGTGGGCATGAAGCAGAAGCTCTGCTCAACCGCACGGCAAACGAACTGGGGCTGGAGCGCACCCACCAGCCTTCGGGACGGCTTGCAAAAAACCTACCGCCACTATCAGGAACATGTTCTCCAATGACCGCAAAATATCCTCTTGCAACATCATCCTGGGATCAGACGGAGTACGACGCCTTGAACCGTGTCATCGCGTCTGACAGGTTTTCCATGGGTGACGAGGTTGCCGCTTTTGAGACTCAGTTTGCCAAGCAGTTCGGATCGAAATATGCGGTGATGGTAAACTCGGGCTCCTCGGCGAACCTGCTGATGACGGCAGCGCTGTTTTACACCAAAAACGATGCGCTGCGTCTCAAACCCGGTGACGAGATCATCGTGCCTGCGGTCAGCTGGTCCACGACCTATTACCCGCTCGCACAATACGGGTTGAAGATGAAGTTTGTCGATATCGACCTGAAAACGCTCAACTACGATCTGAATGCTTTGGCCAGCGCGGTCAGCGACAAAACCCGCGCGATCATGGTCGTGAACCTTCTGGGCAACCCCAACGAATTTGACGAAATCTTCAACATCATCAATGGCCGCGAGATCGTCGTGATCGAAGACAATTGCGAGTCGATGGGGGCCACATATAACGGCAAGCAGGCGGGTACTTTCGGTCTTATGGGCAGCTATTCGTCGTTCTTTTCGCACCACATTTCCACGATGGAGGGCGGGGTTGTCGTCACTGATGACGAAGAGATTTACCACATCATGCTGTCGCTGCGCGCCCATGGCTGGACCAGAAATCTGCCAAAATTCAACCATGTCACCGGTGAAAAGAGCGACGATCCGATGGAAGAAAGCTTCCGCTTCGTGCTGCCCGGCTACAACCTGCGTCCAATAGAGATGTCAGGCGCGCTTGGCATCGAACAGCTCAAGAAGCTACCCATGCTCATCGAAGGGCGGCGGAAGAACGGCGCGCTCTTGCAGGAGAAATTGGCAAACCATCCCAAGTTCATGATCCAATGGGAAATCGGCCAAAGCAGCTGGTTCGGCTTCTCATTAGTTTTGCGCCCCGGTCTGGGATTGGAGCGCGCGGACTTCGTCATACAACTCCAAAGCGAAGGGTTTGAGTGTCGACCGATTGTGGCCGGGAACTTCACCAAGAACGAAGTTATGAAATATTTTGACGCAGAGCTGCACGGCGAGATGACCAACGCGGATCATATTGACCGCTACGGGCTTTTCGTAGGCAACCATCACTACCCGATCCCTGACGCCATAGACACGCTCGCCAAGCTATAAGGCACGCTGTCTCGCGCGCTGGGATGGCCTGCCAGAAAGTTGAAAAACAAAACCGGTGCCAGAAATACCTTTACAAAACTAGTTTTATAGTTATTTAAGGTGTATGACCTTTGACCTAACATCCAAATCCGCAGCGGTTGCACTTGCAGCCCTTGGCCATGAAGCAAGGCTTTCAGTTTACCGTGTTCTTGTGCGCGCGGGCCACGACGGGCTTAATATCAGCGAGATCCAGGACCAGTTGGATATCCCCGCCTCAACCCTTGCGCATCACTTGCGCGCCTTAGTACAGGCAGGCCTTGTCCTTCAGGAAAAGCACGGGCGGGAGATCTTCAACCGGCCAGATTTTGACGCGATGGACCGGATCACGACCTTCCTGAACGAAGAATGCTGTCAGGGTGTCACGCGAAAAACAGATGCGGCCTAGCCGAAAAAGCCAATAAAACCCGGAGACGCAATCATGTCCCAGATAACAGACAACCCGAAAGCCCCATTTGCTGTGTCGGCTTTGGCTGCCCTCTCAAAGCACCGGGTCTGGGTTATTACCGCCGCAATCCTTTTGCTGCTTGCCGTGACCGACCCACCCCAAGGTCTTGAAAGCGTGACGTTTGTCGCCGACGCATTGCTGCGCACCTCTCCGTTCCTGCTTCTGTCAATTTTTGCGGCGGCCTATGGCGGCGCATCAGGTGCAGACAGCATCATTGCGCGCGCCTTTACCGGCTCTCCCCTGGTGATGATCGCGCTCGCTGCGGCACTTGGTGGCCTATCCCCGTTTTGCTCCTGCGGTGTTATTCCGTTGATCGCAGCGCTGCTTGCGATGGGCGTGCCCCTGTCGGCCGTCATGGCCTTCTGGCTTGCATCCCCGGTGATTGATCCATCAATGTTTGTATTGACCTCGGGCCTGCTGGGCGTGGAATTTGCCATCGCCAAAACCCTGTCCGCGGTCGGATTGGGCCTATTCGGCGGTTACGTCACCCTCGCGCTTGCACGCTCCGGCTATCTGTCTGACCCGCTGCGCCCGGAAGTGGGCAATGGCGGCTGCGGTGCATCATCGGTGCGGTCGCCAAGCAAGATCGTCTGGGCCTTCTGGCACGAACAACCAAAGCAGGAGAAATTCGTACGCGAAGCACAATCGACCGCATTGTTCTTGGTCAAATGGCTCACCTTCGCGTTCCTTTTGGAAAGTTTGATGCTGGCCTATGTGCCTGCGAATTGGGTCGCCTCAGCGCTAGGTGGCGAAGGCATCACCCCGATCCTGACCGCAACTTTTGTCGGAGTGCCTGCCTATTTGAACGGCTACGCCGCACTTCCATTGGTGTCAGGTTTGGTGGAACAAGGCATGACCCCGGGCGCGGGCCTGGCATTCCTGGTCGCGGGCGGCGTAACGTCCCTGCCCGCGGCCATCGCCGTGTTTGCATTGGTCAAACGACCTGTCTTTGCGCTTTACATTGTGCTCGCCCTTAGCGGGTCCATGGCAAGCGGGCTGCTCTATCAGGTTTGGGTCGGTTAAAGCGAAAATCGCGCTAACCCGCCAAAGGTTCGCGGCAACTGACAGGCTTACCAATTGTGCTGCGCACGTTAAGCTGAGCAGGCACAAGAGTAGTCGCAACCGGCATGCTGGGCTCGCGGATCCGATCTATTGCCACGCGCGCAAGTTTGCGGCCCAAATTATAGGGTGACACGGCCATCGTCGTCAGTGGCGGCATGGCGATCGCGGCGTCTTGAATGTCATCGAAGCCGACAATGGAAATGTCGACGCCTGGGGTCAGCCCCAACTTGGTCACGGCGACCGAAGCTCCGATGGCCACCATGTCACCATTGCAAACAACGGCCGTTACGTCAGGATGGGCCGGGATCAGCTTGGTCATCGCATCAACCCCGGACAGCTTGTCATCCGGTGTCTCCCAAATGATCGGTTTACCAAGATTGCGCGCCGCCAAAACGCGGCTGTTGCCTACAATCCGCTCGCTACGGACCTCAATCGCTGGTTTGATCCAAAAACAACTCTAGCCGTGGCGTAAGACATCACAATGCAACCGAAAGCGGAGCATTCTCTCGTAGATCATGCTGTCGATATCATTCGGCGCAACGATCAAGGCACCTACATCGTCCCAACGCATAGGCTGTACCCGTTCCAGTGGAATTGGGACAGCACCCTGACCGCACTGGGCATGGCTGGAACTGGCAACCCTGATGGGCAACCAGTGGGAAGACGGCATAATGATTGAACTCTTCGGCTCTGACGAGAATGGAAATTTCGACTGTGAGCGCAGTGGCACGTGATTTGCGACGGGATCTAACGCAATTTCGCCCCAGGTGAGAAACTGAAATTCGCACCGGGCTAGGGCGGCGAAGTGTCTACCGTCAATGACGATCTAACCGACAATATCTTCCGCGAACCCATTGGCCGTTTTGCCCAGATCGATGAAGACGAAGACCCCACGCACCTGCTGGTATCGGATTACGAAACCCATCTGGCCGCTGGCTGACCACCGGTCGGGCAACTCACACGGATAAATCCGCGACAGTTTACGGCTGAACGCGCACGCCCGCTTGGCCTGCGCGATCCATGTGGCTATAAGCGCGTGAAAACAACGCGTAAGGTGCACGGAATGCGGGTCTCAAAAATCGCGCGAAAAACTGCGGAAACCGAAATTTCTGTTGAGTTGAACCTCGATGGATCTGGCAAATACGACAACCAGACGGGGATCGGGTTCTTCGATCACATGCTGGATCAGCTTGCCCGCCACGCTCTGATCGACATGCGCGTGCGCTGCGAGGGTGATCTGCATATCGATGACCACCACTCTGTCGAAGATACCGGCATCGCGATCGGGCAGGCTCTGGCTGACGCAATGGGCGACAAACGCGGTATCCGGCGCTACGGGGAGTGTCATTTGGCGATGGATGACGCACAGGTGCGATGCGCACTGGATCTGTCCGGCCGACCGTTTCTGATCTGCAATCTGGACATGCCAACTGCCAAGATAGGCAGTTTCGATACGGAACTGGTGCGGGAGTTCTTTCAGGCGCTGTCCACCCATGGCGGCATCACCTTGCATATCGACCAGATCCACGGCTTCAACAGCCACCATATCGCCGAAGCGGCCTTCAAAGCTGTGGCCCGCAGCTTGCGTGACGCTCTTGAAACCGATCCCCGCAAGGCGGATGCAATTCCATCGACCAAAGGGATCTTGTGAAATGCTGACAGCCCTTGTCGATTATGACAGCGGCAACCTGCATTCTGCAAAAAAAGCCTTTGAACGCATGGCCTTGGACGTAGATGGCGGGACGATCACGGTTACATCTGACCCCGACGTCGTGGCGCGTGCGGACCGGATCGTCCTGCCTGGCGATGGCGCATTTCCAGCGTGCCGGGATGCGCTTATGCGTGATCGGGCCGGGCTATATGACGCGATCGAAGAGGCCGTGATCCAAAGCGCAAAACCCTTCATGGGCATCTGTGTTGGCATGCAGATGATGGCCAGTTGGGGACGCGAATATACCGATACCGAAGGGTTTGACTGGATCGACGGGGAGATCATCAAGATCACCCCCGATGACCCCAAGCTAAAGGTGCCGCATATGGGGTGGAACGACCTTGTTCTAGAAGGTGCCCACCCTGTTCTGGACGGTGTCTCAACCGGTGACCACGCCTATTTCGTGCATTCCTACCACTTCAACGTGACCTCGCCCGAGCATCGTCTGGCGCATGTGGATTACGCTGGTGACATCACTGCAATCGTCGCGCGAGATACAATGATCGGGATGCAATTCCACCCAGAGAAAAGCCAGAAGACCGGCCTTCGGATGATTGCAAACTTTCTGAAATGGACGCCCTGAGGGCTATTTCAGCCGTGACCATGTCTGTTTCGAACACAGCAACCCGCCCGCAATGCAGCCCCGCAGCTTCAACGCATCACCGTTAAGATCAATCTTGCCGATATAGATCTTGTCATTGGATGGCCGCCAGACCTTGCCCGCGTAGCTGCCATTGCCTTCGGCGGACATGTTACGCACCAGCTGTTTGCCAAGATTGGGCGACTTGTACTCACCACTGTCATTGAACGTCCGAGAGATCACGCCGCAGAAATTTCCGCCACATGGTGCAATCGTGACATGGGCATAAGCGCCATCGTCCACTTGCGTTTTCCAAACCCCTTCGATGGGGTCAGCGGCCAAGGCGGGCCCGCTCATACCAAACAAGATGGCGAGTGCGAATTTAAGGTGTTTCATCATGTCCTCCCAAACAAGTTCTCGTATCTGGCGCACTCGGGCGGCGTCTGGCAAGCCTGACGTTGGGTCCAATGGCCTTTGCATCCACCTGCTGGCTATGATTAACAACGCGCAACACCACCACGAACAAGGTTTTACCCGATGATCCTTTATCCCGCGATTGATCTAAAAGATGGCAACTGCGTCCGGCTCTATAAGGGTGAAATGGATCAGGCGACTGTCTTCAACGACAACCCGGCCGCCCAAGCGCTGGCGTTTCAGGATGCCGGCTGCGAATGGCTGCATCTGGTTGATCTGAACGGCGCTTTCGCAGGCACGCCGATCAATGGCGACGCTGTCGATGAAATCCTGGCCCAAACGAGCGTCCCGGCGCAGCTTGGTGGTGGCATCCGCGACATGAACACCATCGAGATGTGGTTAACCAAAGGCTTGGCGCGCGTTATCCTGGGCACGGTGGCCGTCGAGGACCCCGACCTCGTCCGGCAGGCCGCAAAAGCCTTTCCCGGACAGGTTGCGATTGGCTTGGATGCACGCAACGGACTGGTCGCAACCCGGGGATGGGCCGAAGAAACCGACATCGACGTCACCGACCTTGCGCGCAAGTTTGAAGACGCAGGCGTGGCCGCTCTGATCTACACCGACATCAACCGCGACGGTGCGATGCAGGGGCCAAATGTGGCCGCAACCGCCGCTTTGGCCAACACGGTGTCGATCCCCGTCATCGCCTCCGGGGGCGTATCATCCCTGAATGATTTGCGGGCCTTGAAAGCCTCCGGCGCGCCGCTGGACGGAGCTATTTCAGGCCGCGCGCTTTATGACGGCGCTATTGACCTGCATGAGGCGCTCACTATCCTGAAAACGCCATGACCCGCGCTTGAAACCGCAAATCGAAAGCACACTATCTTGTTGAAAACACGAATTATTCCCTGCCTGGACGTCAAAGACGGTCGCGTCGTCAAAGGCGTGAACTTCGTCGATCTGATCGATGCAGGCGACCCGGTGGAAGCCGCAAAAGCCTATGACGCGGCTGGCGCAGACGAGCTGTGCTTTCTTGATATCAACGCGACGCATGAAAACCGCGGTACGATGTTTGACGTGGTCACCCGCACGGCGGAGGCCTGCTATATCCCCCTGACCGTAGGTGGCGGCGTGCGCACCCATAAAGACGTTCGCAATCTGCTGCTGGCAGGCGCGGATAAGGTCAGTTTCAACTCCGCCGCCGTTGCCAACCCGGATGTTGTCGCCGAGGCCGCGGACCGCTTCGGCTCGCAATGCATTGTCGTCGCGCTCGATGCCAAAACCACCTCCCCCGGTAAGTGGGAGCTGTTTACCGCAGGTGGCCGCAACCCCACCGGGCTCGACGCCGTTGAGTTCGCAAAATTGGTTGTGGATAAGGGCGCGGGCGAAATCCTGTTAACCTCCATGGACCGCGACGGCACACGCGCAGGCTTCAACCTGCCATTGACCAAAGCCATCTCAGACGCTGTGTCGGTGCCTGTGATCGCGTCGGGCGGGGTCGGCACGCTTGATCATTTGGTCGAGGGGGTCACCAAAGGCGGCGCGGACGCGGTACTGGCCGCCTCCATCTTCCATTTTGGGGATTTCACAATTGGCCAAGCCAAGGCGCATATGGCCGCCGCAGGCCTTAACATGAGGATCGACGCATGAGCATTCTAGAGGACCTTGCTGCAACGATTGCCGCGCGCAAATCAGCCGATCCCGACCAATCATGGACCGCGAAACTCCTGTCCAAGGGCCCCGAAAAATGCGCGGAAAAGTTTGGAGAAGAGGCGGTTGAGGCGATCATTGCCGCAGCGCGCGGCGACCGCGAGAACCTGACCAATGAAGCCGCAGACGTCCTTTATCACCTGCTGGTCATGCTGGAGGCCTCTGGGGTCGAATTTCAAAGCGTTCTCAATGAGTTGGAACGCCGCGAAGGCACCTCCGGCATCGCGGAAAAAGCCAACCGCTAACGCATCCAAAGCCCGTTTTTCTTGATCTGATTGCGGATCATTTGCTCACGTCGTGGTAAGTTATCACGGTCGAACAACGCGCGCACCTTATGGCCCCGTCCCTGATAGACCATCCGCTTAATCGGGTCATATTCCTTGAGCAATTTCTTGAGCTTATTTGGGGCTGCAACCTCTTCCAGCAGCTCGATCACCCGATCGTCTTCGCGGGCATAAAGCAGCGGGAAAACACGGTAGTGACAGGTCACGTCGTGATCCATCATCTGTGACACCGCCGCGTCCCTGCCGCCACCCAAAGCCGTCAGAACCAAAGGCAAGGCAATCTGGTCCAACCAAGGCTTAAGCTCCTGACATTGCAGAGCTTTTGGCGGGTCGTCGCGAATTTCCCGAGCATATTCCACAAAGGTGCGGCCAAATTCTTCAGGACAGCGGAAGTAGAAGAACCCGGCATTGAAATACATAAACCGCTTCCAGTATTCCTCCGGTTCGTTCACGTCCAAAGTCGGTGTCATATCCAGCCCGAACTTGTCGTAAAGCGACCCCCAAATCTCGGCATATCCCGGCCCGTAAAGCTCGATATTGGGCCATGTCCCTTCGCGCTTCAAAGATGCCGTCGGACGATCGAAATCAAACGGGACCTGCGCCAGGTCGCCCGTGACAAGCGTATCGGTGTCGAGGAACAAAAACGGCTCTCCCTTCGGCAGGGCTGACAGGCCTTCGATCTTGTTGCCATACGGATAGCCGCACCCGAAAACATGTGACGCAAAAGGAACGATCTCACCTCCAAGGTGAACGATCATGTCCCGGATCGCGGGATTTTTGATGGTTGGATCCGTGTCCCATCGGTCCGTCTTTTGCGGCTCAGCCACGATAACGCGGCCGGCAAAATCAGGGTTGGTAAGGCGCAACGTGGCAAGCAGAAGCAGCGCTTCATATTGCAGCCGCCCCCCCTGCCCAACCAACATCAGGTTAAACGTCTCAGGCGTCGGTTTGTTTTTTGTCTTTCGCGCCATCTACTGGTTTGGTTCCGTTATTGCGCCCAGATCGCTGCGTTGCAGGGCTCTTCCTCAATTCGATACGCGCGCAAGGCAAAGCCCGCAAGCTTAGCCGTCCGTCGCGGATGGTTTTGCACCCCGCCCGCGACCTGCCTGCACCATGATGTCGGCCAGTTCTGTCAGGTTTGGCGCATCAGTCAGCGCCTCAACGACTACATCGTATTTGCGCCGCCAATTTGGATGTTCGTGGACTGTGCCGGGCAGGTTTTGCGCCTCCACATGGTTCAACACATCATCCAGTTGCATGCTGACCATCGCCGCATGTGAACGCGCCAGAGTTTCCGTGACCGAAACCGCCAGATCGCCATCGTTCTCTGACCCTCCAAGATGCTTCAACGCCTTTAGGTCGCGAAGTCTTTGCGTACGCGTCTCCGCCGCCTGCACTTCGTCAGTCCAACCCAGCGTCTGCCACCAGTCAATGTCGCGACCCGCTTCATAGCCGCGCAACGTCGGCGTATCATGGGTCGCAAAACAGGATAAAACCTGCGCCGGGCCATGATCGGGATGGCGAAACATATCGCCCTGCTTTTCATACTGCAGGACGGAATATCCGTAAAAGCCATTGTCGCGCATTTCGTCGCGAAAGCCGTCCGGCACCAGCCCCAGATCCTCACCAATCACCAGCGTTCTGGCCCGCGCGGCCTCAATCTTGATAACCGCCAGCAGAGAGCGGAAAGGCTGGGTGATATAGCCCCCTGCTGCGCCGTTGTCGGGGATCCAGAAACTGCGGTTCAGGCCAAGGACATGGTCGATCCGGACAACCCCCGCATGGCGCATTGTCTGCGCCAGAATTCGCCGCAGCGGACCGTAGTTTTGCGCTTGCAATCGACGTGGCGAGAACGCCGCGAGGTTCCAGTTCTGACCAGCCGGGCTCAGGTGATCAGGCGGGGCCCCGGTTGAAACACCCGGCGCAATCGCATCCGCCTCACACCATGCTTCAGCCCCATCGCGCCGCGGCCCTACTGCGAGATCAAGATAAAGCCCAAGCCCCATCCCCGATGCTTTGGCACTGCGTTGCGCATCTGCGAGCTGCGTATTCGCAACCCACTGTAACCATTTATGAAATTCTACGTCCTCCGGGACAACACCTATGGCACCCTCAGGCCAATCCCGCCAATCCGCACCAAATTTAAGCGCGCGGCTCTCAAATTCTGCAAAGCGGTCCAGATGCGCGCCCCCCTCCGCGCAAAACGCCTGAAAGGATTGTTTTTCCGCGTCGGAAGCCTCCTTTACGAATGCATCAAACAGTGTTCTCAGCCCATTCGCATGTCGCTTTTTATGAGCGAAATGCTGGATTTCGCCGGCACTCGTCTCGGCCCCGAAAATCACCGGGATTTGCCGGATGTAGTCCGCCGCCATCGGTGAGGTTTCCAACCCCGGCACCCTATCTAACGCGATATATTCGGTGTTGAAAAAGCCCCGATGTGATGGCGAATACGGGCTGATTGCATCTTCAACGGCGGCCCCCATGTTGTGAACCGGGTTCACACCCAGGAAATCCCCGCCCTTTTGCCCCACCACAGAGGCGACAGTAGCGAGATCACCGTAAGAGCCCAACCCGGTACCAACATCAGATGTCAGCCCATAAAGTGCGAGCGTCATACCCCAAATGCGCGCGGCCCCGGTAACCTCTTGCAAGGATGGCAACCTGTCGGGTGCAGCCAATATCCGGACATCCTCAACCCGGTCCCCAACACTTGCACGCAACAGATACACGCCGTCTACCAAGGGTGGCAGCGCGATGAAATCAGCAGGCTCGCCATGCGCCGTAACTTCGCCCGAGAGGGTATCAGTCAAGCGCCATGTTGCCCCAAGGCCAAACTCTAGGTTCCATGGCGTCTGCGCGCGGATAATCACCTCTTCCGGGAACCACCGCCCAGCGGCTTTGGTGCGCAGATCATGTAAGCAGGCGCGGCAGTCGTCTTCGGTTTCAACCCGGTAGCCTTCGGCGTTCAACAAGGCGCGATACGTCTCGTCGCTTGTCGGATGCACGTGACCTTGCAGGTCGTAAAATCGAGGGAGGATTCCACAATACTGACCAAGGTCCCGCAGGGCATCATTGCCACTCATGAGGTGGTCTCATGCAAAGGCACAAAAGCGGTGACCGAATGGCCATCCAACTCAATATGATCGCTTTGAACTTGCGGGGTTTGAGCCAAACCGCTTGTAAACCCAAGCTGCCACCCAGCGTCCGCTTTCGGAAGCTGAAGCGTTTTCGGGCCGTCCGCGCGGTTGAACGCCAGCAACACGACGTCATCTGTCTGCGCAAATTCCGGTGTCTGCGCGGCCCCGCGCACCAGCATACAAAAGCTTGCCAGCGCCGGGTCGTCCCAATTCAACGCCTGCCCGTCAAAGCCCAGCCATTCCACATCCGGCGCGCCATCACTCGGGCGCGTTTGCCCGTGTAGAAATCGGGTCTGTCTCAGAACCGGATGCGCGGCCCGAAACGCCGAAAGTGTTGCAAGAAACGCGGACAGATCAGCGTCGGCATGCCCCCAATTCAGCCATCCCGTTTCATTGTCCTGGCAATACGCGTTGTTATTGCCGCCCTGAGAATTGCCGATCTCGTCACCCGCCAAAACCATGGGCGTGCCTTGCGACATCATCACAGTAGCCAGCATACTGCGTTGAATTTTCGATCTTTTCGCTAATGTTTCAGGAACGTCAGTGTCACCCTCCACGCCCCAATTGGCGCTGTAATTACCATTATGACCGTCGCGGTTTTTCTCCCCATTGGCACCATTGTGCTTCTTTGAATAGCGGGTCGTATCCGCAAGCGTGAAGCCGTCATGGGCAGCTACAAAATTCACCGAAGAGGTCGCACGTCGCCCAGAGTGATCGAATTTCGCAGCCGTCGCCAAAAGCGCCGCTGCCAAAGCCTGCGCCCCGTGATCATCGCCCCGCCAGAACCGGCGCACCGCGTCTCGGTAGCGGTCGTTCCATTCGGCAAACTCCGGCGGGAACTGCCCCAGTTGGTAGCCGCCGGGTCCAATATCCCAAGGCTCCGCAATCAATCTCGCACCGGACAATACCGGGTCCTGTCGGATCGCGTCGAAAAACCCGCCTGCGGGGTCAAATCCATGATCTTCGCGCCCCAATGCTGTCCCCAGATCGAAGCGAAACCCGTCTACGCCCATGCATTCGACCCAGAACCGTAAACTGTCGAGCACCATGCGCAGCACATGCGGGTGCGACACGTTCAGCATGTTCCCGCAGCCCGTGTCATTGACGTAAAAGCGCGGATTTTCCTGGCTCAGTCGGTAATAAGATGCGTTGTCGAGGCCCCGGAAACATAAGGTTGGCCCAAGGTGATCAGCCTCGGCCGTGTGATTATAGACGACATCCAAAATCACTTCGATCCCGACTTCATGCAGACCCGCGACCATCTGGCGGAACCCTTGCAGGCCGTTTGGTCCAAAATAGCGTGGCTCCGCCGCGAAAAACGCGATGGAGTTGTAGCCCCAATAGTTTCGAAGCCCTTTTCTGACCAGAAACGCGTCATCAACGAAACCATGGACCGGCAGCAGCTCAAGCGCACCCACTCCGATTTGCTTCATATGCGCGAGCACCGGCGCGCAGGCGATGCCCTCATACGTACCTTTGAGCGTGTCTGGCAGGTTGGGAAAGGTTTTGGTCAACCCTTTAGGATGCGCCTCGTAGATCAGATCAGAGCCAGTCGAGGCCGTTTTCGCCGGCAGCGGCGCAAAATCGTCGGGATCAGACACGACCGATTTTGGCACCAATGCCGCGCTGTCGGTGTCGCTGAACGACATGTCCAATTCCCGCGCGGAGGCGTTATAACCCAAAACGCCGTCCCCACCGACCCAGTCGCCAGACATCTCGCGCGTATATGGGTCCAAAAGCAGCTTGTTTGCATTGAAGCGATGGCCGTTTTCCGGCGCATATGGCCCATGCGCGCGATACCCATAACGCGTGCCCGGACCGATACCGTGGACAAACACATGCCAGACAGCACCGGTGCGCTCCGGCAGCTTGATCCGGTGCGTTTCCTGCACCCCGTCTTGCGAGAACAAGCACAGTTCAATCGCGTCCGCATTTTCGGAGAACACCGCGAAGTTTGTGCCACCTTCAAGGGCTGTTGCCCCCATCGGGTTGGGGCTGCCTTCAGATATCTTGATCTGTGTCATACGCTTGAAATTAAAACCTAATTCACGTTTCAATCAGAGAAGAATAAAGCTCGTGATAGGCCAAGGCGGAGCTTTCCCAGCCCACCGGGTGGCGCATCGCACGGCGCATCATCTTCTGCCAGACATTCGGGGTATCAAATAACGTGCAAGCCCTGCCTATCGCGACATCCAACATCACTGTTGTGACCGGATTGAACTGCAAACCGGTGGCACAATCGGCCACAAGTGCGGCCTCATTTGCATCGATCACCGTGTCTGCCAGCCCACCAGTCCGCGCAACAACCGGGATCGTGCCGTAGCGCAAACCATAAAGCTGGGTCAGTCCACAAGGCTCGAACCGTGACGGGATCAAAATGGCATCAGCGCCGCCCTGCAACAGATGGGAAAGCGCCTCATCATAGCCGATAATGGTTCCGACCGCGCCGCTGTACTGCTCAGCCGCGTCTTTGAAGGTCTTCTGAAACGCTTTGTCGCCCGTGCCCAAAACCGCAAGCTGCCCACCGCGGCCCACCAGCCCCGGCAGGCATTCCACAAGCAAATCCAACCCCTTCTGCGTGGTCAAACGGCTGATCACACAAAAGAGCGGCCCGTCAGAACCGGACAGGCCAAACCTCTTTTGAACAGCTTTCTTGGATTTCGCTTTGTTTTTCAGAGCTCTAGAAGAATAGGACGCAGGCAAAGCCGGATCGTTTTCGGGATCCCAGACCTCTGTGTCGATCCCGTTAAGAATGCCGCTCAGATCCCCTTGCCGGGCTTTCAGAAGTCCCTCCATCCCCATGCCGAACTCAGGCGTCAGCAATTCGTTGGAATAGCTGGGGCTAACCGTCGTGATCTTGTCACTCAGTGCCAATCCGGCCTTGAGGAAGCTGACCTTGCCCCAATATTCGATCCCATCAGGTGTGAAGAGGGCTTTACTCAGCTTCAGTTCCGACAACGTGGAGGCCGGGAACACGCCCTGAAACGCGATATTGTGGATCGTCATGACCACAGGGGGCGCGGCCCTTCCGCTTTGCTTGAGATAAGCGGGCACCAAACCGGCCTGCCAGTCATGGGCATGCACAAGATCAGGCTGCCAGTCTTTCAAGGCCCCTTGCGCGACCTCTGCGGCAACATAGGATAACGCCCCGAAGCGCAGATGGTTGTCGTCCCAATCCTCGCCATCGGCATCGATATAAAGCGACCCCGGACGGTCAAAAAGATGCGGCGCGTCCAACAACAAAAGGTCCATACCCTCACTTTTGACCGAAATCAGACGGGCCTTTCCGCCAAACAAATCCTTGTATGTTTTCAGTGATTTGCCGATTTTCACCAAAGGTGCCAATGCCGAATAGGCAGGCAACATCACACGGACATCCGCCCCGATCCCCGCCAAAGATTTTGGCACCGCGCCGATCACATCGGCAAGCCCACCCGTCTTGACAAATGGCGCGCATTCGGAGGCAACATAAAGCAGCTTCATGCCTCAGAGGTCCAATTTATCGATCATCGGCTGCGTGATCAGGCAAATGCCATTGTCTGTCCGCCGGAAACGCGCTGCATCCAGTTTGGGGTCTTCTCCAACCACCAGCCCTTCCGGGACCACGACCCCGCGGTCGATAACCACGTTTGTCAGCCGCGCATTTCGATTGATCTCTGCATAAGGCATCGCCACCACACCGGTTAATTGAGAAAAGGAATGGGTGCGCACGCCGGTAAAGAGTAAGCATCGCTCAAGCGTTGAGCCAGAGATTATGCATCCCCCCGACACCATCGACGACACCGCATGGCCCCTGCGCCCTTCTTCGTTGTGAATGAACTTTGCAGGTGGCACCAGTTCGGAATAGGTCCATATCGGCCACTCATTGTCGTAAAGGTCCAACTCAGGGATAAAATCGGTCAAATCCACATTGGCCTGCCAAAACGCATCAACGGTTCCTACATCGCGCCAGTAGGCCTTTTCCTCGATCTCGGAGCGCACGCAGGAGCGGCTGAACGGATGCGCAATCGCCGTCCCCTCCCGCACGATTTTCGGGATTAGATCACCGCCGAAATCATGGGTATACCCGTCTTCCGAAGCGCATGCGTCGAGCATCTTGAACAGATATTCCGTCTCAAAAACATAGATCCCCATACTGGCAAGCGCGATGTCAGGCTGGCCGGGCATTGCGGGCGGGTTTTCGGGTTTTTCAACGAAATCGAGGATGCGGTCCTCGGTATCGACCTTCATCACACCAAAGCCCTTGGCTTCCATCCGTGGCACCTCAATGCAACCCACAGTCACATCCGCACCGCTGTCGACATGGTGCTTGATCATCAGAGAGTAGTCCTGCTTGTAGATGTGGTCGCCCGCCAGAATGATGATATATTTCGGCCCGTAGCCTTTGATAATGTCCTTGTTCTGGGCCACCGCATCGGCAGTGCCTTTGTACCAGTTCTCGTTGTTCAGTTGCTGGGAGGCGGGCAGGATATCAAGCGACTCGTTGCGTTCTGCCCGGAAAAAGCTCCACCCCCGTTGCAGGTGGCGGATCAGCGAATGCGCCTTGTACTGGGTTGCAACGCCAATCCGGCGAATTCCGGAGTTCACGGCGTTGGACAGCGGAAAGTCGATGATCCGGCTTTTTCCGCCAAAATACATCGCGGGTTTGGCGCGAATATCGGTCAGCTCATATAACCTGCTGCCCCGGCCACCTGCCAAAACAAAGGCCATGGTTTGCTGCGCAAGCCGTTGAGATTCTCTGTCCATCAGTCGTCCTCCCGTTATATTGTCGCTTTGCCGTCTTCCTGCTGATACTCAAAGAACATCGTTGAAAGCGGTGGCACAACCAACGACAGCGATTGCGCCTGACCATTCGCCGCGACTTCTTCAGTTTCGATACGGCCTAGATTTCCAACATTTCCACCACCGTAGTGCATCGCATCGGTGTTGAGCTTTTCAATCCATGCCCCTCGGAATGGCACGCCAATGCGCCGCTTGCCCCGCTCAATCGGAGTGAAATTGCAGACCACAAGAACCGGTGCCGCGTCTCCCCCCCCATAGCGGCACCATGCAAAGAGGCTTTCCTCCTCCGCACCGCCGTCCATCCACTCAAACCCATCTGCACGACAGTCGAGCACGTGCAAGGCGGGTGTCGCTTTGTACAGATTGTTCAGATCGCGGATCAGGTTTTGCATGCCCTTATGCTTGGGCTCCTCCAACAAATGCCAATCAAGACTGACATCATGATTCCATTCGGCCCATTGCGCGAATTCCTGTCCCATGAACAACAGCTTCTTGCCCGGATGCCCCCACATGAACCCGTAATACGCCCGAAGATTTGCAAATTTCGCATCATAATCACCGGGCATCTTTTCCAACATAGAGCCTTTGCCATGCACAACCTCGTCATGGCTGATGGGCAGCATGAAATTCTCGGAAAACGCGTAGTGCAAACCGAACGTCATTTTGTGGTGGTGGTATTTGCGGTGGACCGGATCCTCTTCCATGTAGGACAGCGTGTCATTCATCCAGCCCATGTTCCATTTGAACCCAAAGCCCAAGCCACCCTGATCTGTTGGCGCGCTGACACCGGGAAACGCCGTGCTTTCCTCGGCCACCGTCATGATGCCGGGGACCTCGCCATAGGTGATTTCGTTCATGCGTTGCAGAAACCCAATCGCTTCATAGTTTTCGCGACCGCCATCCCTATTGGGGATCCATTCATTCGGCGCACGCGAATAATCCCGATAGAGCATCGAGGCGACCGCATCTACACGCAGCCCATCAACATGGTGTTCCTGCAGCCAGTAAAGCGCGTTGGAGGTCAGGTAGTTCGCCACCTCGCGGCGGCCGTAGTTGAAGATCAGCGTGTTCCAATCGGGATGGAACCCCTCCTTCCGGTCTGCATGCTCATAAAGCGGGACGCCATCAAACTGGCCAAGCCCATGGGCATCTTCGGGGAAATGGCCCGGCACCCAATCGATGATCAAACCCAGCTCTGCCATATGGCAGGCGTCAACGAATTTGCGGAATTCTTCCAGCGTTCCATAGCGGATCGTCGGCGCATAAAGCCCAACAGGCTGGTAGCCCCAACTGCCGTCAAATGGAAACTCCGATATGGGCATCAGCTCCAGATGTGTAAAACCCATATCTTTTGCGTAATCAACAAGTTGCGTAGCATGCTCAAGATAGGAAAGTGCGCGATTTCCATCCTCGGGAACTTTGCGCCAGGACCCCAAATGAACCTCATAGACAGAGATCGGCTTGTCGAAGGCGTTATGCGTCCCGCGCTTGTGCATCCAATCAGTATCGGCCCAATTGAAACCTTCGGTCTGTCGCACAATCGACGCGGTTTTGGGCGGATGTTCTGCCCCAAACCCAAACGGGTCCGCCTTTAAGGGCCCACGCGCGCCGTCGGCATTGATCAACTCGTATTTGTATGGCTCGCCCGCACCGAGGCCGGGGATGAATATTTCCCACACACCACTTTGGCCGCGGGCGCGCATGACATGGCAGCGACCGTCCCAACCGTTGAAATCCCCCAAGACCGAGACACGTTTTGCATTCGGTGCCCAAACGGCAAAATGCACGCCGTCACAGCCTTCATGGGTGATGATATGGGCCCCAAGAACCTTCCAAAGCTGCAAGTGGGTGCCTTCGCCGATCAGATATTCATCGGTATCGCTCAGAACAGGGCTGAAGCGATAAGGGTCGTCCAGTTCCCAGACATGCGGGCCTTTGGTGTATTTAACGCGGTAGGCAAAAGGAGTTTTCCGACGCGCTATGATGCCTTCGAATAACCCGCCGCCAGTGTTTTCCAGATCCGCAACTTTCCGGCCCGACTTGCCGTCAAGGATTTCGACCTGCTCTGCAGTGGGGTGGAACACCCGAATGGCCAGCTTGCCACCCACAAGATGCTGACCAAGAGCAGAGAACGGATCGCCATGCTCGCCCGCCACCAACGCCGCAGCTTGCGCTGCATCAATCCGCGTCATCGTGTCAGGCTCCGAGCACTCATAAGATCACTCTAGCCATCCTTGAGCGACCTGGCACCCCAAATATCTTTCGCATAGCCCAAAATCGTCCGGTCGGAGGAAAACCACCCCATTCCGGCCGTGTTCAGCACCGCCATCCGGGTCCATTTTTGCGCATCCGCAAAGGTCAGATCGACATCGCGTTGCGCTTTGAAATAGCTATCAAAATCACAGGTCACCATGAAGTAGTCATGCTCATAGAGGTTGTGCACGATCCCCTCATAGCGGTAGCGATCCCCTTGAGAGAAAACACCGTCGGAAATCTGCCCCAGGACCCGTTTCAAGCGAGGGCTCGCGTTGATTGCAGCGCGGGCATAGCCCTCCTTCAATCTGCGTTTGGCGACCTCATCAGCGGCCAGACCGAAGAGGAAGAAATTCTCTGCCCCGACATGGTCGCGAATTTCCACATTGGCCCCGTCCAGCGTGCCAATCGTCGGGCTGCCGTTTAACGACAGCTTCATGTTGCCGGTCCCCGACGCCTCCTTGCCAGCAGTTGAAATCTGCTCCGACAGATCAGAGGCCGGGATTAGCACTTCGGCCATGGAAACGTTGTAATTCTCCGGGAACACAATCTGTAGATACTCGCGTGATTTAGGATCCGCGTTGATCAGTTTGGCCACGTCATTGATCAGATGCACAATGGATTTCGCCATCACATAGCCAGGTGCCGCCTTCCCGCCAAACAGCTTCACCCGAGGCGTCCAGTTGCCGTTGGGATTGTCCTTGATGTCGTTCCAAAGCGCGATGGCTTCGAGAACATTCATCAACTGGCGCTTGTATTCATGGATGCGTTTGATCTGAACATCAAACATCGCTGACGGGTCGATCACGCTGCCATCGCGGTCCTTCAACCAATTGGCCAAGCGGGTTTTGTTCTCCTGCTTCGCGGCCTGAAACGCGTCACAAAAGCCTGCGTTGTCAGCTTGGGGCTTCAGCTGTGACAACTGCTCCAGATGATCCGGCCATTCGGTTCCGATCGTCTCGTTGATCAGGTTACGCAGCGGCGGGTTGCAGGAATACAACCAGCGACGCGGCGTGATCCCGTTGGTCTGGTTGATGATCTTCTTGGGGTAGGCTTTATGCAGATCTGAGAACACGGTTTTCTTGACCAGATCCGTATGCAGGGCAGATACACCGTTGACGTGGTGGGCCATGATGAAAGCCAGCTCACCCATTTTTACGTTGCCATGTTCGATGATCCGAATGCCGCTTCCGGTCACGAACAAATGCGTTTCCTGAATCATCTCTATGATCCGGTGATGGCGCGGCAGGATACGGGCGAACAGACCTTCGGGCCACCGCTCCAACGCTTCTGGCAACAGCGTGTGATTGGTATAGCCCAAACAGGCGCGCGCGGTTTCAATCGCTCGGTCCATTGGCATGCCGTAAACATCAGCAAGCAGGCGGACCAGCTCCGGCCCCGCAATCGCTGGGTGCGTATCGTTGAGTTGAATGGCCACGTGATCGGCCAAGTCTTCCAGCTTGTTGCCTTGCGACAGATAGCGGCGCAGAAGGTCCTGAATGGACGCGGCGGTGAAGAAATATTCCTGCTTGAGGCGCAGCTCCTTACCGATATCGGTGGTGTCATCGGGATAAAGCACGCGGGAGATTGTGCGTGCCAAAGCCTCCGGTGCGGACGCCCCGATATAGTCGCCCCGGTTGAAGCTTTCGAGGTCAAACAGCTTCACAGGTTTCGCCGCCCAAAGCCGCAACGTGTTGGCCCATTGGCCTTTCCAGCCGATCACCGGCGTGTCGTAGGCAGAGGCGATAACCGTCTCGTGGGGATGCCAGACCGCCCGTCCATCGGAGCCGCTGACATAGCCACCAAACCCAATGTGGTAGAAGACCTCCGGGCGCTCAAATTCCCAGGCATGGCGTTGGGTCAGCCATTCCTCAGCCGTCTCGATCTGGCGTCCGTCTTCGAAATGCTGCTCGAACAGGCCGTGCTCGTAGCGGATGCCGTAGCCGTAAGCCGGGATCGCCAAGGTTGACAAGCTGTCCATGAAACACGCCGCCAGCCGGCCAAGCCCGCCATTGCCCAGCGCCGCATCAGGTTCATCCGCGACAACCTCGCCGTAGGTTTGCCCAAGGCTTTCAATGGCCTGACGGGCGATGTCCTCGACGCCCAGATTGATCGCCACATCTTCGATCAAGCGACCCATCAAAAATTCCATCGACAGGTAATAAACCCGCTTGCTCTTGCCGCTATAGGACGCCTGAGAAGACGCAAACCACGGATCGACAACCAGATCGCGCAACGCCAAGGACAGCGCCATGCGCCAGTCATAAAGGCTTGCGTTTTTCTGGTCCTTACCGATCGAGGTCTTGAGATGTCTCAGGATTTCGATTTGCAGAACGTCAGACGTCAAATCGGGAGCGTTATCTCTGGGCATGTTCATCCAATCACATCTGGCCCGAGGCCAAGTTTAATTCAAATTCAATCGCGCAGCTCTTGCGCCCAAGGTGGGTTTGCCCCGTGGCGCGAGACGGTGACCCCGGCAACTTTCGCACCAAAGGCCAGCGCGTTTTCCAATTGGGCGGGGTCTATGTCTTTCAGTGCGTGCTTGCTCAATGCACCATTCTCGTAAAGGTTGGCTAAAACGCCCGAATTGAACGTGTCGCCAGCCCCGACCGTGTCGGCAACCTCAACTTTTTGCGCGGCGACATCGACGCGCTGGCCGTCGCCAAAATAGGCACTTGCTCCGTCACTGCCCCGCGTCACGATCACGACTTCGGGGCCGTTTACGCGCATGGCATGGGCCTTTTCATCGACGGAGGCGTCACCCCTCGCGATCCAGTCAAGATCCTCGTCCGATACCTTCACAATATCGGCCTTTGCGATCAATGCATCAAGCCGCGCACGGTAGCGCAGCTCATCCGAGATAAAACTGGTGCGGATATTTGGATCAACCACAATCACCTTTTGCGCAGCCTCACGCAGCGCAAGCGCCAGGTAGAACTCTGCACAGGGTTCGCTGATCAGGCTGATCCCGCCAAAATAAAGTGTAGTGGCGCTGTCAGGCAACTCCGGCAGCTTGGTCGGGTCCAGCATCCGTCCAGCGGTGTTTTCATCATAGAAAGAATACTTCGCCTGCCCGTTTTCAAGCTTTACAAAGGCCAGTGTCGTCGGGCGGTCGGACGTTACGACATACCTGGTGTTGACCCCACTTTCTTCCAAAGCGGTCGTGAGAATGTCTCCAAAAAGATCGTTTGAAACACCCGAGACAAACCCTGTCGGCACGCCGAGACGCCCCAACCCGATGGCTGTGTTGAACACTGCACCACCTGCATGCGGCACAAAGCTGTTTTGGCCCGCTGCCGTTTCGACCGGGATCATATCGATCAATGCTTCGCCGCAACAAAAAATCACGCGATAATCCTTTAAAATAGCGCTGAGAGTGCCCGAAACCGGGTCTTCCCAGAGAATTATGTCAGTTTCATGCTATACGCCCCAGAAAATCGCGATATTCAACAGCATTCTATGCATTTTCTGATCGCCCGTCGCTTTTCGGCAAAACCGGCGCGTTTTTGCGAGGGAACCCGGTGCGTTTGACCACTAAGGGACGACGACGATGTTGCCCGTATGGGTCTTCTCAATGAACTTCGCCTGACCTTCGTGAAACGCTTCCAAGGGGAAACTTTCGGCCAGCACAGGCTTGACCTCGCCGCGTTCGATATACCCCACCAGGTCCTTGAAAATCTGCGGCGGGATCACCGTAGAGCCGGTGAACGTCAGATCGTGTAAGTAGAAGGTCCGCAGATCAAGCTCCACGATTGGGCCTGCGATTGCGCCCGAACAAGTGTAGCGTCCGCCCCGTTCAAGCGCTTCAATCAGTGTTCCAAAATACGGACCGCCCACGATATCAGCCACAACGCTGACAGTGGATTGACCAATCGCCGCTTGAAGTGCCGCCCCCAAATCTTCCGGCGCTCGTGGCAGGATTGCGTCGGGGTTCAATTCGGCGATCTGGGCGTGCTTGGCCTCGCTCGCAAGACACACCACCCGCGCGCCGCGCCGTTTTGCAAGTTGGATCAGCGCAGACCCGACACCCCCCGAAGCGCCCGTGATCAAGACGGTATCCTCTTTGCCAACACCCGCCCGCCACAACATCCCTTCCGCTGTGGAGTAAGAGCATGAAAACGTTGCAAGTTCCGCGTCGCTCAGAGGGCTGTCAATCGGGTTCGCATTGCGATGATCGACCGACGTATATTCAGCAAAACCCCCGTCACATTCCGAGCCGAAATAGCCGGTTTTATCGCGGTTGAGTGGATCGTTCCAATCCCTCAGCCAGCAATCCACAATTACCCGCTGGCCAAATAGGCGCGGATCAACATCAGCGCCCACGGCCACGACCTGCCCCACCGCATCAGCGCCTTGAATGCGCGGCAAACCAACGGGCGCGCCGCCCCAGGTCGGATCATCATCGCCGACAGCCGCATAGCCCTCGTCGCTGGTCGCCTGCGTGACCGCTTTTGAATACCATCCAACCCGCGTGTTCACATCCGTATTGTTCATCCCGCAGGCCCCGACCTTGATCAGCACCTCTTTGTCACCCGGCACCGGCACTGGCCAATCGTCGCGCAGCTGCAACTTTTCCGGGCCACCATGCCCTGTCAGAACCACTGCTCTCATCTTTTCTGGGATCGTCATGGCGGCGGCCTTCCGGGTTATTGGTTTTCCACCGCGGAGTGGTAGCAGAAAGCCGCCCCATACACCTAGAGAATTTGCCACATTCTAGAAAACACCATCGGGACCCTATGCATTTTCCAAGTTGTAACGGCCCGCCGTTTCTAGGTCTGCACGTAGATCAAAGCTTTCACCGCGTTGAGACTTTCTTTAATACTTCCACCAAACCCGCACGGCTGGGCACTAAATCGCTATGGGGCATGTATTTTGAAAATTGAGAATAAGACCGTTGGAGCATTAAATTGAAAGCCGTAATCCTCGCAGGTGGTCTGGGAACCCGGATCAGTGAAGAATCTCACCTCAAGCCAAAACCCATGATCGAGATCGGTGGACTTCCGATCCTTTGGCATATCATGAAGACCTATGGCGAACATGGTATCACCGATTTTGTGATCTGCTGTGGCTATAAGGGCTACCTGATCAAAGAGTATTTCGCCAATTATTCCCTGCACACAGCCGATGTCACCTTCGATCTGCGCAAGAATGATGTCGAAATACACAACCGCTACGCCGAACCTTGGAAGGTCACGCTGGTCGATACCGGGCAGCACACCCAAACAGGCGGGCGCATAAAGCGCGTCTCCGACTATATCGACGACACGTTTTGCCTGACTTATGGCGATGGCGTCTCGGATGTCGACATCACCAACCTGATTGCCTTCCACAAGGAAAACGGTTGCTCGGCGACCCTGACGGCGTTGCAACCCGCCGCACGGTTTGGCGCTGTCAAAATTGAAGGCAACCTGATCACGCAGTTCAACGAAAAACCGGCAGGCGACGGCAACTGGGTCAATGGGGGCTATTTTGTCTGCGAACCGAAGGTGCTGGAGTATATCGAGGGCGACGTCACAAGCTGGGAGCGCGCGCCGCTTGAACAACTCAGCGCCGACCGGCAACTCGCTGTCTACAAACATTCCGGCTTTTGGGCTCCGATGGACACATTGCGCGACCGGACCTATCTGGAAAACCTTTGGCAATCCGGAAAGGCCCCTTGGAAAACCTGGGCATGAGCGCGTTTTGGCAAGGCAAACGCGTCCTGATCACTGGGCATACCGGATTCAAGGGTTCATGGTTAACGCTGTGGCTGACCGAATTGGGGGCCGAAGTCACTGGCCTCGCCTTACAGCCTGACAGCCCGTTTTTCGGCACGTTGGATCTGGAACGGCGCATAACCCACAAAATTGGCGATATCTGCGCATCCGACACCGTCGCGCAAGCCGTGGCCGAGACGGACCCTGAGATCACCTTTCACATGGCGGCCCAATCACTTGTTCTGCAAGCCTATGAAACCCCGTTTGAGACATGGTCGACGAATGTCATGGGCTCGCTGCGGGTGATGGAGGCGTTGCGCGGGCTCAAGGGACCGCGGGCAGTGGTGATGATCACGACCGACAAGGTTTATGCCAATGACGAAACCGGGCGCGCATTTGCGGAAACAGATCCGCTTGGCGGGCACGATCCCTACAGTGCCAGCAAGGCGGCGATGGAAATTGCTGTTGAAAGCTGGCGAAAATCGTTCTTCGGAGATACCGACATTCGCATGGCCTCCGCCCGTGCGGGCAATGTTATCGGGGGCGGCGATTGGGCCGAAAACCGGATCGTGCCGGATATCGCCCGCGCGCTGGCCGCTGGCACGCCGATTACGGTGCGAAATCCGGACGCTGTTCGCCCTTGGCAACATGTGCTGGAACCGCTGCGGGGATATATGACACTGGCAGAAAAACTGTTTACCTCCAACGAGATATCCCTCAGGTCGCAGTTCAATTTCGGCCCTCCTGACGAAGGCATCAGATGTGTGCGCGATGTTGTGGATACCGCGCTTCAGACATGGCCCGGAACTTGGCACGACGCATCTGGCGGCCCCGCAAAACATGAAGCCAAGACCCTGACCTTGTCGACAGACAAGACCCGGTCTCTACTTGGGCATGGCGCGAAATGGCGCTTTGAAGAAAGCGTCGCGCAGACCATTCGCTGGTACAAGGCAGTCGCTGACGGGCAGCCCGCACGCGCAGTCTCCCTTGAACAACTACAACGATACGAGGCCACGTGAAATTTATCCCACAAGAGATTTCCGGACTGTACGAGGTTCAACTCACCCGGCACTCAGACGCGCGCGGGGCGTTTGCTCGTACGTTTTGTGCTGACCTTTTTGCAGCGGAAGGGCTGAACACTGATTGGGCGCAAATGAACATGTCGCAAACCAATTCGCGCGGTGCGGTCCGGGGGATGCATTTCCAGCGCGCGCCCATGGCGGAGGTGAAACTGATCCGTGCCACCGAGGGGGAGGTTTTCGACATCGCGGTTGACCTTCGCAAAGGGTCCCCCAGCTATGGCAAAGCCGCCGCGGTGACGTTGTCTGCTGAAAAGGGCAATGCGTTTTACATCCCCAAGGGCTTCGCGCACGGATTCCAAACTCTCACGGACACGGCCACGCTGCACTATTGCCATTCCGCGCCCTATTCGCCGGATCATGAAGGCGGCATCAACCCGGGCGACGAGGCGCTGGGGGTCAACTGGCCGCTCCCCTTGGGCGTTATGTCTGAGCGGGATCAAAACTTGCCAAAACTGCAGGACATCCAACCATTATGAGCAATATCTGCCGCCACTGCGAATCCCGCGACACGATCCCGTTTCTGGATCTGGGCATCGCGCCTCCCTCCAACAATTACGTGCGTGCGGACGCACTCGACTTACCCGAAACCACGTTCCCGCTGCGGCTTTTCGCCTGCCAAGACTGCCGTTTGGTGCAGACCGAAGACTTCTCCTCCGGAGAGGCGCTATTTACCGAAGACTACGCGTATTTTTCGTCGACCTCCGCGTCTTGGCTGGACCATGCAGAACGCTATTGCGATGCGGTGACGAAACGGTTCGGGCTGGATGGTGAAAGCCACGTGATCGAGGTCGCATCCAACGATGGCTACCTTCTTCGCAACTTCCATGCGGACGGTATCCCCTGTTTGGGTATTGAGCCCACGCATTCAACTGCCGCCGATGCAAAAAAGCTCGGCATCGATGTGATCGAGGCGTTTTTCGGTGACAAGCTGGCGAGTGAATTACCTAAGTCTGATCTGGTTATCGGTAACAATGTCTTCGCCCATGTTCCTGATATTAATGACTTTTCCAAAGGGCTTGCGCGATGCCTGAAGCCGCAAGGCGTCGTTACTTTGGAGTTTCCGCATCTGATGAATCTGGTGCTAGAAAACCAGTTTGACACGGTTTATCATGAGCATTTCTCCTACATTTCCCTACTCTCGGCAGAGCGTATTCTGACCGCTGCCGGGCTACGCATCTTCGATGTCGAACAATTGCCAACCCACGGTGGTAGCCTGCGCATATACGCCTGTTTGCAAGGCGCAGATCACGAACAAACCCAAGCGGTTCAGACGCTCCGCGCGGTGGAGGCGTCTTACGGGATGGATCACGACGCGTTCTATCAAGGGTTCCAAGCCAAGGCGGAGGCCGTCCGGGACGGGTTTTTGGACTTCTTGCACCAAGCCAAAGCGGACGGAAAATCCGTCGCGGGCTACGGCGCAGCCGCAAAGGGCAATACGCTCTTGAATTTCGCGGGCGTGGGGCCCGATCTGGTGGAATTTGTGTGCGACGCCGCAGACTTCAAGATCGGGAAATTCCTGCCCGGCAGTCACATCCCGATCCTCGCGCCCGCCAAACTGAAAGCCACCCAGCCGGACTATTTGGTAATTTTCCCGTGGAATATCGTGACTGAGATTACCAAGTCGCTTGATTGGATGGAAAACACGCAATTTGTTACCGCCGTGCCAGAGCTGAAAATCCTGTGACTTTCAAGAAAACAGCCAAAAACCTCGCATATTCATTGAGGTATTCCAGAAAAATCGATATTCTTTTCAGATGAATATTACTCCGCCAAATCTGGTCCCGGCAGACGATCCGCCGGTCAGCTCTGCAACGCAGAAGACCTATGTGGCTTTGCGAAAAATGATTGTGGCGGGCACAATACGGCCCGGTGAGAAACTCAAGATCGAAGGCCTGCGCGAAAGGTTGCAAACCGGCGCGTCCCCTATCCGGGAGGCGCTGAGCCTTTTGACCTCCGACAATCTGGTGGAACGTTTGGACCAACGCGGGTTTCGCGCCGCCCCCACCAGCCGAAGCAATTTCGAAGAGATTTTGATGCTGCGCTGCGAGTTGGAAGACATCGCTCTGCGCAAGAGCATCGCCAAACGGACTCAAGCCTGGGAAGAAAATGTCGTCGTCAGCCATCACCGTATGGTGCGCGCGCAATCCAGCGCCAGCGACATGTTCGAGGATTTGCACAAGGCCTTCCACATCGCACTGCTTGCCAATTGCGACAGCCCGATCCTGATGAAATTCTGCTCCCAACTTTATGATCTCAACATCAGATATCGAAATCTGGCGGGCAGCACGATGAACTACAAGCGCCGGGATGTCTCGCAAGAACACCAGAAGATCATGGAAGCCGCTATTGCGGGAAATGGCGACGAGGCGTCAGCGAACCTGCTCAGCCACTACCGCGAAACCGGTGCGTTTTTGGTAGGTCTTCTGGAAGAGGTAGAGACCGCCTAGGCGCTATTCACGCACCAAAACCAGATCGAAATCCACGCACAAATACGGTTCATCCACCTTGCCCGACAAAGCAAACCCGTCGGGGAAAGTACCGGCTGGCATTTCCTTGTAAGACATCACCAAATCTTCACGCACACCAAAGACCGTGTCCTGATCGAGATAGGGATCGTCATCAGGGAAAACTTCAGTCACCAGCGAACGGAACCCCTCGGCTTTAACGATAAAATGCAGATGCGATGGCCGCCAGGGATGGCGCCCCGTGGCGTTCAGAATATCGCCCACCGGCCCGTCCGTAGGCACCGTGTATTCCACAGGTTTCACACTGGTAAACGCATAACGCCCATCTGCACCGGTGGTTTGCAACCCGTGGAATGAAAAGGTGTCCTGATCCGCATCTTGGCTGGAATAAAGTCCATTGGGTGCGGTCTGCCAAATATCAACCGTGGCGTTTTCAATTGGGGTGCCGTCCGGGTCCTTCACGACCCCCTCGGCCAGCAAAACCTGCCCCTCAAACCTCCCCTTCATGTCGCCCCCGATGGGCAATGGTGGCGCACCTGAGATATGGAACGGCCCAAGAACAGAGGATGACGTCCCGCCGGGCCGCGTGTTGATCATATCAACGAGCGAGGACAGCCCCAAAACATCTGAAAGCAACACAAATTCATGCCGCTCCGCGTCTGAAATTTCGCCCGCGCGCTCCAGAAACTTCACCCCTTGTTCCCATTCAGCATGGGTCAGGTTCACCTCTTTGGCGAAGGTATGCAGGTGGGTGACAAGCGCGCCCATAACCTCGCGCAAGCGCGGATTAACATCCTCGCCCATATAACCCATGAACACATCCGTCAGATTGTCTTTGGTCACGTCCCGCATGGTGCGGCTCCTTCTTACAACAGGGCGAGGCTGAGGATCGGAAATTCTATCAGCAAGATCAACACCACCAGCATCACAGCGGCAAAGGGCAACGCGCCCAAAAAGACGTCCTTGAGCATGATGCGGTCGTCATTCAGCGTCGCCTTGATCACAAAACAAGAGATCCCCAATGGTGGTGTCAAAAGGCCAATTTCGGCCCCAACCACTGTGACAATGCCAAACCAGACAAGGCTCATGCCCATGGGTTCGACCAATGGCAAAAATAGCGGCACAACGATCAGGATGATCGAGGCCGTGTCGAGCAGCGTGCCTAGAAACAGCATCAAGATCACGTAAAGTATCATGATCGTCCAGAAGCTTGCTTGATTGCCCGCCAGAATATCCGCCAATTCATGGGGCAGCCCCGCAAGCCCGAGCATCCGGCTGTAGATGGAAGCTGCGGTGACCAGAAACAAGATTGTCGCGGTGATATGGCCGGTTTCCAGTAGCGCTTCCCAGAATCCCCGGAGGCTCATCTTGCGCCGGGCGAGCGCGATCAGCAGTCCGGCCAATGCACCTGCGGCCCCGGCCTCCACCGGGGTTAGCCAGCCGGTATATATGCCGCCCAATACGATGGTGATCAGGCCGATAGTGGGCAGAGTTTTTGACGCGATCTCCCCCCAGGGCAAAAGCTCATATTCATCAGCCGGTCGCCCGCCCACGAAGTTTGGTGTGAACCGCCCCATAGCCCAGATCGCACCCACATAGGCCACGGCCAGCATTAAGCCCGGAATGACGCCTGCGAGAAACATCTCCCCCACGGATTGCTCGGCCACAAAGGAGTAAATGATCAACATTGCTGAGGGCGGAATGATCATGCCCAAAACTGACGACCCCGCCACGACGCCAACGGCAAACCTCGGATTATAGCCGTAATGCTGCATCTGCGGCACGGACACTTTCGAAAACACCGAAGCCGAGGCAATTGAGGACCCGGTGACCGCCGCAAAGGCCGCATTCGCGCCCACTGTGGCCATTCCGATGCCGCCTTTGACCCGCCGAAACCCAGTGCTCATCACGTCATAGATGTCAGACCCCAGCCCCGCTTTCGACACGATCAATCCCATGAACGTAAAAAGCGGCACAGTGGCGAAGGTGTATTCCATCACACTGTCGCCCGCCGCGATTTTCAACAGGTTCATCGCCAGATCAAAATTATCCCGCATCAGCCAGATCGACACGAAAGACACGCCGATCAAGGCCACG
>CAYGQQ010000030.1:0-31022 GCA_964352105.1 uncultured Rhodobacterales bacterium
TCACCGAGATCTTTACCGCTCTGGAAACCGGCATCATCGACGGTGCGGACGCATCCGGTCTGGCCAACAACGTGGGCCTGGGTCTGTATGACATCGTGAAATACGCCAACTTCCCCGGCTTCCACTCGATGCCGTCCGACCACCTGGCGTGTAACAAAGCTGTTTTCGACGCAATGCCAGAAGCACACCAGCGCATCATGAAAGTTGCAATGGAAGCTTTGGCGCTTCGCACAGCTTTGACATTTGAGAAGAAGAATGCTGAAGCTGCTGCGCAACTGCGCGCGCAAGGCGTGACACTGTCTCAGTGGGCGCCAGAAGAGCTGCAGAAGTTCCGCGATGCGGCACAGGCCACATGGCCAGAATTTGCAGACACTCCTGAAGCAAAAGATCTGGTGGAAGCACACCTGAGCTACCTGCGTCAGTTGGGTCTGGCAAAGTAAGCAAAACTTAAGCAGGAGGGGCGGACTATGTCTGCCCCTCTCTCTCAGGTTTTGCGCGGATTGCGCCGCGTCTGCGGTCTATCCAAAAAGTTAGCGGACGAATTCGGGTGTGTTGTGTGCGGCCACCCACGGGGAGAGGTTCATGAATCAGCAAAGAAACGGCTCGCTCGTCGAATGGTTGGTGCCTATGGCTTTGGTGTTCTGCACCGGTTGGGTCATTTGGCAGATGCCTGCCTTCATTCTCGATTGGGGCGGCCACGGCGACCAGTTGGCCGCGCATTTCGAACGGGTTGATTTGACGCCGAACCTTGGTGCCATCATGGGCGACCATATTGATATTCTTGATATGGCGATGCTGCTTGCGATCCCGATTATTATCGTCCTGGGTGTGCGCACGGTGCGTCGCGCACCGATGGAATTTGAAAGCTGGCGGCCGCTGGACCGGCTGGCGGTGTTTATCGGGCGCGTCACAATGATGCTGATTGTCGTTCTGTGCTGTGTGATGCTTTACGAGGTCTTCGTACGCTATGTTTTGAACGCAGGCACGCTCTGGGCCAATGAGCTGTCCTTATGGCTTGCCGGGTTCATCTTCCTGTGCGCTGGGCTTTATGCGATGCAACAGCGCAGCCATATCCGCATTTTCCTGATATACGACATGTTCCCGCGCTGGTTGCAGCATGTCTGCGATGTGATCTCGACCCTTCTGATCGTCACATTCGCCTTCTTCATGATTTACGGTGGCTACGGCGAAGCGCTGGCCAAGTTTGGCAGGTGGGAGCTTTACGGCTCCGCCTTCAACCCGCCGCTTCCCGCGACGATCAAGCCCACGGTTCTGATCGTCATCGCGTTGGTTGCGCTGCAAGCGGTGGTCAACCTGATATCGGACTGGAATGAAGAGCCGGTGGTGCATTCTGCGGCGGATGATATCGACGAGGACGAAATTGAGCGGCTGAAAAAAGCTGTAGGGGCGGACTAAACATGGATATTGGAACAATTTCGCTGGTCCTGCTATTGGGCTTGTTGATCCTGCTTGCGATCGGGATGCCCTTGGGCTTTGCCTCCGCCATTCTTGCGGTGCTGGTGCTGGTGATGAAATTTGAGCCGGGCCTGCTGTTGGCCCCCTGGACCTTTGGAGACGGTATCTTGACCGGGCGACCGGGGTCTGGGCCGTTAAATATCTTATCGCAAAAGATATACGGGCTCTTAACGGACTACGTACTCATATCGATCCCGCTGTTCATCTTCATGGCGGCGCTGCTGGAACGCTCTGGCATTGCGAAGGATATGTATTCCTCCCTCAATATCTGGCTGAACCGGACGCGCGGCGGGATTGCGGTGGTGACCTCTATCATGGCTGTGATCATGGCTGCGATGTCAGGCATTATCGGCGGTGAGGTGGTTCTTCTGGGTCTGATCGCGCTGCCGCAGATGTTGCGGCTGGGGTATAACCAGAACCTCGCCATCGGGACGATTTGTGCATCAGGTTCGCTTGGTACGATGATCCCACCTTCGATTGTTTTGATCATCTATGGGCTGATCACCGAGACTTCGATCAAGGCGCTGTTCACCGCATCCTTCCTGCCGGGTTTCATGCTGGCGTCCTTCTTCATCGTCTACATCCTGATCCGCGCAAATCTGCGGCCAGAGGATGCGCCCCTGCCAGAAGCAATCCCCGGAGAGCCTGAAGGCGCTGAGAAGTGGATGCTGTTTGGCGGCTTCCTTTGCGTGGTCATTGCCGGTGCCTGGAGTTTCTTTGCCGCCCGCGTGCTGTTTTTTGAGCTTTCCGGCCAGAATGCTACGCAAACCGGTGACGCGATCCGCTACGGGACAATGGATTATCTGCCATGGTTCCTTGGCACTGTCGCCGTGGCGCTGGCCTTGATCTTCTTTGTCTTTGGAACGGCCCGGACCAAAAAGGGCTGGGACATGGGCAAAGGTCTTGTCCCACCGATTATCATCATCGGCGTGGTTCTGGGGTCCATCTACATGGGCATCACCGGGATCACGGAGGCTGCCGGCATGGGAGCCTTGGCCGTTCTTGTTATGGCCGCTTTGCGGGGGGAGGCGTCTTGGGACCTGCTTTGGGACTCGCTGATGCGGACGCTCAAATCCACGGGTACGATCATCTGGGTAACTATTGGGGCGGCGGCGCTTGCCGGGGCCTATACTATTGCGGGGGGTCCGGTTTTCGTGGCTGACCTTGTGGTTGGTCTCGACGTACCACCGATGGGCATCATCCTTGTGATGATGGTGATCCTGCTCTTTATGGGGGCGTTCATGGACTGGGTCGGCATCGTGCTGTTGATCATCCCGGTCTTCCTGCCGATTGTCTTGCGCCTGCCGATTGAGGATATCGGCTTCTTCGGCCAGCTAGAGCCCAAGCATGTCGCGATCTGGTTCGGCGTGGTGTTCTGTATGAACATGCAGGTCAGTTTCCTGTCGCCACCCTTTGGACCGGCCGCGTTTTACCTGAAATCTGTGGCCCCACCGCATATTTCGCTGACCGATATCTTCAAAGGCTTCCTGCCGTTCATCGGGATACAAATCTGCGCCTTGGCGATTTTGCTGATCTATCCGCCGATTGTTGCGATCCTGCTGCCTTAGGATCATAGAAGGAGACAGGGGCGCAGTACCTTCTTCGGTGACGCGCCTCTGGACCGACATGATCATTCACTGTGGTGGAACGTTAAAATGAAAGACTTTGTTCAGCTGAACCCCGACGACAATGTGGTGACGGCAACGCGCGCTTTGGAGGTGGGTGTTGTGGTGGCAGATGGCCAAACCACAACGCAGCTGATCCCGTCGGGCCACAAGGTTGCGATCCGCGCGATCCCCAAGGGCGATAAAATCCGCAAATATGCGCAGATGATCGGCGTGGCCTCGGACCATATTGCGCCGGGGGAGCATGTGCACACCCATAATTGCGCCTTCGTGCCTACAGAACAGTCCTATGAGTTCAGCACAGATATGCGCGACGTGGTGCCTGCAAGTGGCGATACGTTCATGGGGTATAAACGTGAAAATGGCAGCGTTGGGACGCGCAACTACATCGCGATTGTGACGTCTGTGAATTGCTCGGCCACGGCCGCGCGCCGGATTGCCGATCATTTCACGCCAGAGCGTCTGGCAGAATTTCCCAATGTCGATGGCGTCTGCGCCTTTGTGCATGGCACAGGGTGCGGTATGGCAGGTGACGGTGACGGGTTTGAGGCCTTGCAACGGGTGATGTGGGGCTATGCGCGCCATCCCAATCATGCCGGCGTTTTGATGGTGGGACTGGGCTGCGAGATCAATCAGATCGACTGGTTGCTGGAGGCCTATGGGCTGAAGCAGTCGGACACTTTCCAAGTGATGAACATTCAAGGCGTCGCGGGGCTGGCCAAAACCATAGAGATGGGCATCGCCAAAGTGGAGGCGATGCTGCCGATTGCCGATCAGGCAAGGCGCGAAGAATGCCCCGCATCTGAGTTGAAAGTGGCGCTGCAATGTGGTGGCTCGGACGCGTGGTCCGGGGTCACGGCAAACCCGGCTTTGGGCTATGCGTGTGATCTTCTTGCCGCGCAAGGTGGTACAGGCGTGCTGGCTGAAACGCCCGAAATTTACGGCGCGGAGCACTTGCTGACGCGCCGTGCGGTCTCCCCCGAAGTGGGGCAGCGGCTTATTGCGCTGATCGACTGGTGGAAAGACTACACCGAACGCAATCGCGGCTCTATGGACAACAACCCCTCGCCCGGCAACAAGAAGGGTGGTCTGACGACGATCCTAGAGAAATCGCTGGGGGCTGCGGCGAAGGGCGGGACCTCCCCTTTGACGGGCGTTTACAAATATGCGGAACCGGTGACGGCCAAAGGGTTCACCTTTATGGACAGTCCCGGCTACGACCCTGCATCAGTTACCGGCCAAATCGCGGGCGGCTGCAATCTGGTGTGTTTCACGACCGGGCGCGGCTCTGCTTTTGGCTCCAAACCTGCGCCGACGATCAAAGTTGCGACCAACACGGAAATGGCAAACCGGATGTCGGACGATATGGACGTGAATGCGGGTGTCATTCTGAGCGATGGCGTGAGTGTCGAAGAGATGGGGCGCGAAATTTACCAAACCATCCTGCGGGTGGCGTCGGGCGAGGCCACGAAGTCAGAGGCGCAGGGTTTGGGCGATTATGAGTTCGTCCCCTGGCAGATCGGAGCCGTAATGTGACCGTGCTGCGGGCTGGATTGATCGGGGATCATATCTCCCGGACGCGCTTGCCCGCCGCACTAAAGATCATGTGCGACCAACATGGCATGACCCTCGATTTCACGCTGATTGATACGGCGTCGGAAGAGGGGTTCGATTTTGACGCGACGCTGGAGACCGCCAGACGAGATGGCTGGACCGGAATGACCGTAACCCATCCCTGGAAAACCCATGCGCGGAGTTTTGTTGACGGTGCAATGATGGCGGATGCCGCGCATCTTGGGGCGTGTAATACGGTTCGCTTCGCGGGCGGGCTTTGTGGTTACAACACAGATTATTCCGGTATCTTGTCGGTATTTGAAAGCCACCTTGAAACAAGAACGCCGGGACGTGTCTTGATGATGGGGGCAGGTGGTGTCGCTGAAGCCATCGGGCCCGCCTTGATCCTGCTGGGGCACGAATTGAAGGTCTTCGATCTAGAGCCGCGCCGCGCGGAGGCTTTGGCCGCGAGGCTGGGTCAAAAGTGCACTGCTGTCGCGAGGGACCAGCTTGCAAGCTGTGCCGCAGATGCGCAGGGTTTGGTCAACGCAACGGCTTTGGGCATGGCGGAATACCCGGGCTCCGCGTTTTCGTCTGAATGGCTGGGTCCACAAAGCTGGGCCTTTGATGCCGTTTACACACCGCCTGAGACGCAGTTTCTTGCGGAGGCTAAGGCTTTGAATATAAAAACTATATCAGGGTTTGAGTTATTTTGCGCGATGGCGATCCGCTCGTTTGAGGCCTATTCGGGGCTGGCCACAAACCACGCCGAAACTCTGCCGCTTCTTATGCCCCTGAGACCGGAGTAGATGATGTCTGAAGTTCTCAACGATACCCAGAAAGACGCCTATTCGGAGAACGGCTATTTGGTTTTGGAAAACCAGGTACCGATGGATTGGATAGAGAAAGTGCGCACCGAGATTGCGCGGTTTGAAGAAGAGGCCGCGACGATGACCGCGTCCAATGACCGGATTGATCTGGAGGACACGCATACGCCGGACGCACCGCGGGTGCGCCGGATCAAGCTGCCGCATACGACAAGCGATGTCATGCGGGAGCTGATGTATTCCGACCATGTTCTGGCCCCTGCGCGCGATCTGATCGGGCCGAACTTGCGGCTGCACACCACCAAACTGAACATGAAATCGGCAGGCTACGGCGCGGCGGTGGAGTGGCATCAGGACTACGCCTTCTATCCTCACACAAATGACGACATTCTGGCGATTGGGATTTGTATCGACGATATGGCAGAAGAAAATGGCCCCTTGATGGTCTTCCCCGGCAGTCACAAAGGGCCGGTCTATGACCACCATGTGGATGGCGTATTTGCTGGCGCAATGCTGCCCCATGACAACGGGCTGGACGTCAAGGATGCGGTGCAATTGACCGGACCTGCTGGCAGCATGTCGATCCATCACGGGCGGATAATCCATGGCTCTGCGCTGAATGTATCCGACAAACCGCGCCGCATTTTGTTCTATGAAATGATGGCCGCTGACGCTTTCCCGATCATGGGCTCGATGACCCAATGGTCCGGGATCGAAGATTACGACACCAGAATGCTGTGCGGAGAAACGACGCTGAATCCGCGGCTGAAAGATATCCCTATGCGCATTCCACAACCTCAACCAAACGTCGCCATTTCGATTTACGAGATCCAGAAGGGCCTGAAAAATCGCGCGTTTGATGTGGCAAAATCCTGAAAGGAAGAAGAGATGAGCAAACCTGAGATTGGTTTTATTGGACTTGGATTGATGGGCGCCGCAATGGTCGGTCGCCTACAGGATTTGGACTACAAGGTCACGATCACAGCGAACCGGTCGCGGCCGCGCATTGATGCAGCTGTCGCGCGCGGCGCGGTCGAAGTTGCCACCGCCAAAGACGTGGCTGCGGCGTCTGACATTGTGATGTTGTGCATGGATACCTCGGCCTCTGTTGAGGGGCGGATGCAAGGCGATGACGGCGTGATTGCGGGGATGCGTCCGGGTGCGGTCGTTATCGATTTTGGAACCTCTTTGCCTGCATCAACGCGCGGTTTGGGGGAGCAATGCAGCGCGGCAGGCGGGACCTATCTGGATGCACCGCTCGGACGTACGCCAGCGCATGCGGAAGATGGTCTGCTGAATATTATGTGTTCGGGCGACAAGTCCGCGTTTGATCTGGTAGAGCCGGTGCTGAAGGACCTTGGTGAAAATGTCTTCCATCTTGGCGCGCTTGGCTCTGGGCATACGATCAAACTGATCAACAATTTCTTCGGGATGACAGTCGCCAATGCGATGGCAGAGGCGTTTGGCATGGCCGATGTTGCAGGCATCGAGCGCAAGGCTCTTTATGATGTGATGTCAGCGGGACCGCTGCATTCCGGGATGATGGATTTCGTCAAAGGATACGGCGTAGATGGCGACCCGGCACAGTTGGCCTTTGCGATCAAGAACGCGGCCAAGGATGTGGGCTACTATGATCAGATGGCAAGCGACGCGAATGTCGACAGCATTATGGCCAAATCTGCGCTCACCGCGCTGCGCGCCGCCGTCGAGGACGGGCGCGGCGATGATATGGTGTCGCAGATGGTGGATTTTTTCGCTGAACGATATCGCAGCTAGGGATGGCCGTCGCCGCCCGCGCCAGAGAGGATAAAGCCAGCCTCGGTATCGTGATGATACTGCTCGCATGGCTTTTCTTCTCGCTGATAGACACATCTGTTGCGTGGCTTTTGGTGGCGGGAATTCCATCCCTGCAATTGGCGTTCATGCGCTATGTCGGGCATATGGCGATCAGCACGGCACTGATGTTTCGCGGCGGTGCCAGTCGGGACATGTTCGCCACGAAGCATGCGTTTCTGGTCGTCATCCGTTCCGGCCTTCTGATCTCTTCAACCGCGTTCAACTTCATTGCGCTGCAGTATATTTCGCTGACCGTCACCGCCTCTATCATGTTTTCCTCGCCCATCATCGTGTGTGCACTGGCGGGGCCATTGCTGGGCGAAAAAGTCGGGCCGTGGCGTTGGTTTGCAATCTTTCTTGGGTTCGCTGGGGTTTTGGTTGTCATCCGCCCCTTCGGCGAGACGTTCCACTGGGCGGCTTTGCTGTCGCTCTATAATGCGTTCTCGCTGGCGTTTTATTCAATATTGACGCGGAAACTTTCCGGCACCGTTGCCGCGGAAACGATGCAATTCTACATGGGGTTTCTGGGCACGATTGTGTTGTTGCCCTTTGCGATTGTGACATGGACGTCGCCTGACAATCCGCTGGATTGGGTCTTACTCTTTGCGTTGGGCTTTTTTGGCTGGGCGGGTCATGAGCTGCTGACCCGCGCACATGGCTACGCCACCTCCAACACGCTTATGCCCTATACTTACACATTCCTGATTTACCTCACGATCAGCAGTTATCTGGTCTTTGGTAAAATCCCGGATGTCTGGACGGTTGTAGGCGCCTTGGTGATTGTTCTATCAGGTCTCATCATCTGGAAGAGGACGAAGGAAACGTCATGAAGGTTGCGTGTATCGGTGAGGCCATGATCGAGTTGTCGATGGTCGGTGGAGAAAATGACGCCGATGCGAGGGTCAACGTCGCGGGCGACACGCTCAACACTGCCGTATACCTGAAACGTGGCGCGCCGGAGTTGCAGATCGACTATGTCACGCGGCTCGGGGTCGATGCGTTCTCCGGGCGTATTCGCGACTTCATCGCTGCCCAAGGAGTTGGCACAGGCGTGATTGAGACCTCGCAGGACAAGTTCCCGGGCCTTTACGCGATCTCGCTGGATGCAGAGGGGGAGCGGTCGTTCAGCTATTGGCGCAGCGCGGCGGCTGCGCGGGATATGTTTTCAACGGATGCGGGCCCGGATTTTGCAGCGTTGCTGGACTATGACGTCTTGTATTTCTCTGCGATTTCGCTGGCGATTTTACCCGGTGACATGCGTCAGACTTTCATCGATTGGTTGCCTGCCTACAAGCGCGAAACTGGTGGCCGGATTGCGTTTGACAGCAACTATCGGCCACGCCTTTGGGAGAGTGCCGAACAGGCACAGCTTGACATCGCTGCCGTATGGAAGATCACGGATATTGGCCTGCCGTCGGTCGATGACGAGATGGACCTGTTCGAAGACCTCTCCGAGGACGCCGCGATGGCGCGTTTGAAAGGCTACGGCTTGTCAGAAGGTGCGCTGAAATGTGGATCGGGCGGTCCCAGATCGTTGGGGGGTGACAATGTTGAACAGACCTACAGCCCTGCGCCGAAAGTGGTCGATTCCACGGCTGCGGGTGACAGCTTCAACGGCGGCTACCTATCAGCTTATCTGCGCGGCGGGTCTCAGGCCGAGGCGCTTTTGGCGGGCCATAACTGCGCGCGGAATGTGGTGCAGCACAAAGGTGCGATTATTCCGTTGGCCTAGATCCCTGCGTCGAGCAGGCTGATATCAAACCCCAACATGGCGGCGATCTGGCGTTCGGGATCGGCCATGCGGCTTGCCTTCGCCAAAGCTTCGGCTCGCGGGTCGTTTAATTGGCGTCCTTGTGCAGTCTCGGTGACGCAAAAGCGGACCCAAGCCCGGAAAGCAGCCGACAGGTTAAGGGAAGCCAATCCGTCACTGGCACGTGCGGACAGCGTATCGAGGATGCGGTAGCGGATCTTCTCACTGCCATCATTGGCGATTTGGCGCAGCGCATGATGCAAGGACGGGTTTTCGAACCTTTGGACCAGCTCATTCGCGTAGCCTTTTGCTTGTTCTTGCAGACTGGGATCAAGGGTTTGCGCGGCCTCCGCCATGATCCCTTCAGCGCCTGCGCGCAGCACGGGATCGGCGATTGCCTGGTGGACAAAGTCATGACCTGCCATGACCCCGGCATAGGCCAGATAGGAATGCGCGCCGTTGAGCATCCGAAGTTTGCGCAGCTCATGGCTGGACACATCGTCGACGATCTGGACGCCATGCAGTGTCCAGTTCGGCGTCTTCCCGCTAAAATTGTCCTCAATAACCCATTCTGAGAACGGCTCCGTCGGGACTGGGGCAGCGTCTTGGATGTTCTGAGCAGCCAATTTGGTGATCAGGCTGTCGGACGTGGCCGGCGTGATCCGGTCAACCATCGCGTTGGGAAAGCTTGCGATTTCGGTGGGCGCGCGCAGGCCTGCGCGTGCGGCGAAATCAGAGGCGGCATCGCGAAGGCTGTCGCCATTTTCCGCCCGGTTGTCACAGCTGAGAACCGTTACAGGGGTTTGCCGGGCGTGCAAGCCACGCGCAAGATAGCCGATCAACGTGCGCGGCAACGGGGCCTCCAGATCATGGGCGATATCCGGATCGTCGAAGTTCAGCCGACCGTCCGGCGTCAGATGGTAGCCCTTTTCTGTGACCGTGGCGGAGATGATCTCCACTCCTGGGTTGCTGACTTTATCCAAAACTTTTTGAGGATTTTCCGGGGCCACGAGAATGTCTGTCAGGACGTCGACCTTTTCGACCAGGTCGCCACTGGCATCCTGGGTTACCAGATTGTAGGCAAAGCCTTGCGCCTGAAGAAGGTCGCGCATTCGGGGCGATTTCAACGACACGCCAGTGACGGTCCAGCCACCCGCTTTCCAAATATACCACGCCTGATGCGCCCGGAAGAAATTGCCGACGCCGAAATGCAGAATCTGCCCCATTAGATGTCCAATCGATAGGCCGAACGGGCCAATTCTGTTGAAAGTTGCTTGGCCAACTGCTCCGCGTCTGGCCTCCCGAAATAGCCGGTTTCGACTTGTCGGGCCAAGTGAAGACCCACGGATTTTCGCCACAGGTCATGGCGTGCGGGGATCGACAGGAATGCCCTTGTGTCGTCGTTGAAACCCGCGAGGTTTTGGTAACCTGCGGTTTCCACCACCTGATCGAAGTACCGCGCAATCCCGTTGGGGCTGTCGTGGAACCACCACGGCGGCCCTATGCGCAAGCATGGCCAATGGCCTGCCATCGGGGCCAGCTCGCGCGCATATGTTGCCTCATCAAGGGTGAAAAGGATCAACGTCAGTGCGGGCGAGTTTCCGACCCGGTTGAGAAGTGCGTCCAGCCCGTCCGCCCAATTGGTTTTGAGTGGGATGTCTGCGCCCTTGTCCGGACCGAAAGCTGCAAAAACCTCGTGGTTTGTATTGCGTTTGGAGCCTGCGTGAAGCTGCATCACAAGCCCGTCTTCCACTGACATCTGCGCCATTTCGATCAGCATATGGCCGTAGAACCTGCGCGCGTCTGTCTCGGACAGTGTCCCTTTCAGGCTGGCCGCGAACAACACGGTGCGGTCACGCTCCGACAGCCACTCCGTATGGAGCCGGTCGATGGCGTGATCCGTGACTGTCGCACCGTTCGCTTTGAAGAAGGCGCGCCGCGTGATCAACGCATCCCGGTAGGTGTCGAAATCAGAGATTTCGCGGCCGGTGATCTGCCCCAGTTTTCCGAGGCTCGCAGCATAGTCCGGATGCAGCGGGTCGAGCAGCGCATCGGGGCGAAATGTCGGAATGACGCTGCCGGTCCAGCTGCTTTGCGCGATGGCGCTGTGGTGGCTCAGATCATCAAGGGCGCTGTCGGTGGTCGCTAAAACGTCGATGTTGAAGCGGTCAAAAAGCGCGCGGGGAAGATACGCATCGCTTGCGAGCTTTTCCTCGATCTTATCATAGACAAGGTCTGCGGTTTCCGCCGATAGCGGGGTCGCTATGCCAAGCGTTTGTTCCAGAACGTGTTCGATCCACAATCTGCTGGGCGTGCCCAGAAACAGCGGCCAGGCGTCCGCAAAGATCCGGAATATCTTGCGGGGGTCGGTTTGATCGGGTGGGACCCCGATGCCCAGGTCACGCAGGCTTGCACCTTGCGAATAGAGCATCCGGAAGACGTAATGATCCGGCACCACAAGCAGCTGGGCCGGGTCACTGAAACGCGCGTTTTGCGAAAACCAGGACGGGTCACAGTGGCCATGGGGGGACACGATCGGATCGCTTGCGATGCCTTGGTAAAGCTCTTGCGCCAACCCGTTTAGTTCGATGCCCATCCCGCGCCCTCCTGCTGGGTTCTGTCTAGCGGATATCGGGGCCGAAGTTCCATCTTTTTCGCTTGGCGCGGCCCGGTTTCCCTGCGACGCTGAGCCCGAAAAGGGAGAGCGTTATGAAAACCGTTTTGATCGGCGCGGGCATGGTCGCAGACACGCATTTGGCGGCGTTGGCGGACCTGAGCGACCGGATCGAAAGTTGCGCAATTGTCGGACGCTCCCGAGAAAAGGCGGAGGTCTTGGCCGCCCGTACCAAGGCGGCGCATGGGTTTGATGTGGCCGTGTATTCGTCCTTGCAAGACTGCATGGAAGCCGCCGTTCCGGATTTTGCAATTCTTGCGACACCCCCAGATGCGCGGCAGGACTATGTCGCGGCACTATGTTCTGCTGGGGTGCATATCCTCTCGGAAAAACCGCTGGAGCGGACGTTGGATGCCGCGCAGGATATCGTGGCTGATTGCGCCGAAGCGGGCGTGAAACTTGGCGTCATGTTGCAGCATCGGATGCGCGAAGATGTAGCGCTTTTGCGGGCCCATCTGGAAAGCGGAGCGTTGGGGCAGGTCACGCATTTCGACATTCGCGTTCCGTGGTGGCGCGATCAGTCGTATTACGACGCGCCCGGTCGCGGAACCTATGGGCGTGACGGCGGTGGCGTGATGATCAGTCAGGCAATCCATACGCTGGATTTGGCCTTGTCCTTCGCGGGTCCTTTGGAGGCGGTTCAGGCGATGATGACCACCACGCCCAGCCACCAGATGGAGGCCGAGGACTGGGTTAGCGCAAGTCTGCGGTTTCGCAGCGGCGCGGTTGCCAATCTTTGCGCCACGACGGCCGCGTTTCCGGGCGGGTCGGAAAGTATCTCGGTCTTTGGCACGCAAGGGGCTGCGCATTTGCGGCCCGGGCGGCTAGAGCTCATCGACAAAGATGGCACGTCGTTTGTGCACGGCGCTGCGTCGGGCTCTGGTGGCGGTGCGGATCCGATGGCCTTTACCCATGACTGGCACCGCGCTGTTATCGAAGATTTCATCGCAGCCATCACCGAGGACCGCGCGCCCGCAGTCACCGGTGGGATGGCTTTGGCAGCGCATCGGGCCATTTATGCGATGGAGCGCGCTTCCGCCACCGGTCAGCGTATTGATCTTTAAGGAAGGAAAAATCATGTCAGAGCCCCTGCCATTCGTGGCCATCGGATTGGACCACAGACATATCTTCGGGCAGGTGCAGAACATGCTCGACACCGGTGCGCGCTGCGTTGGGTATTGGACCGACGGGACGCCGGAAACTCTGGAAGGTTTCCAGAAACGGTTCCCTGATTTGGTCCGGTTTGAGAACCGGCAAGCAGCTTATGACATGGGCGCAAAGCTTGCCGTGATCGCAGCCATACCGGAGGACCGCGCCGAATTGGCGATCGAGGCGATGGACCAGGGCTTGGACGTGATGACCGACAAGCCCGGTTGCACGAGTTTGGCGCAGCTCGATCAGATCAAGGCTTGCGTTGCCAAGACAGGCCGGATCTGGTCGATTGATTTCTCGGAGCGTTTTGAGGTGCCAGCGGTCACCCGCGCCACTGAGCTGGTTCAAGCCGGAGCCATTGGGCGCGTCATTCAAACCCTTGGGATTGGTCCGCATCGATTGAACCGGGCTACGCGGCCGGACTGGTTTTTTGAGCGTTCCCGGTATGGCGGTATTTTGACGGATATCGCGTCTCATCAGATCGATCAGTTTCTGCATTTCACAGGCGCAACGGATGCAGAGATCACGCTTGCCCATGTTGCGAATTACGCCAATCCGGATGACCCCGGCCTTCAGGATTTCGGGGAGATTGGTCTGAGCGCGGATGGCTGCCGCGGCTATATTCGCGTCGATTGGTACACGCCCGACGGGCTGCCGACCTGGGGCGACGGTCGGCTGACAATCCTGGGGACGGAAGGCTATATCGAGCTGCGCAAATACGTCGATGTCGGCGGTGCTGAGGGCACGGACCATCTGGTTCTGGTCAACGGTGCGCGCTGCGAAAAGATCGCCTGCGCCGATGCTGGGATGCCCTATTTCGACGCGCTTTCGGCGGATATCAGGGATCGCACGGAAACAGCGATGACCCAGTCCCACGCGTTCAAGGTGATGGAGCTTGCGATCAAGGCGCAGATGTTGGCTGAAGGGCAGGGCCTATGATCCGTGTGGCTATTCTTGGGGCCGGGATTGGACGGGAACATCTTGCGGCGTACCACGCGTTGCCTGCTCAGTTCGAGGTCAGCCATATCGTAGATCGTGACCTTGCCCGGATAGAGGAAATCCGGGGGGATGCGTCATTTGCCGCGTGCGCGGATGTGGCAGAGGTGTTGCAAAACCCGAGCGTTGATTTGATCGACATTTGCCTGCCGCCGAACCTGCACAAAAACACGTGTCTGGCCGCGTTGAAGGCAGGCAAGCATGTGATTTGCGAAAAGCCATTGGCGACATCACTGGAGGATGTCGATCAGATTATCGCCGCGGCGAAGGACGCGGATCGCAAGGTTTTCCCAGTGTTTCAGTACCGCTATGGACCGGCGCTGGCGCAGTTCCAGACCCTGCTTGATAGTGGGAAATGCGGCCGTCCATTGGTTGCCAGTCTGGAGACCCACTGGAATAGGGGGCGTGACTATTACGCTGTGCCGTGGCGCGGGACCTGGCAGGGGGAGCAAGGCGGCGCGGTCCTTTGCCATGCGATCCACAACCATGATTTGCTGACGCGGTTTTTCGGCCCGCTCGCACAAGTGTCGGCTATGACGACGACGCGCGTTAACCCTATTCAGACTGAGGATTGCGCCGCCATTTCGTTTCAGTTCGAAAGTGGCGCGTTGGCGACAAGCTCCATCACGTTAGGCGCGGCCACGGATGAAAGCCGGATGCGGTTTGTGTTCGAAAACTTCACAGCGGAAAGCGCGCGCGCACCCTATGCGCCGGGTTCTGAGCCTTGGACATTCACTGCGCGTGGTGCCCTGTCACAACCTGACTTGGAGGAAATTCTTAAAGGCACATACAGTGTGTATGTCGGGTTCGAGGGTTTCTTTGACGATATTGCCAAGCATTTGTCGGGGCAGGAAAATAACGCGGTAATGCTTGAAGATGGACGCCGCTCCATAGAGCTTGTGTCGGCGATTTATCACGCGTCTCGCACCCAGCGGTCTGTTGCGTTGCCGTTGGGGGAAGACTTCCCGCTTTATGCGTCCTGGCAGCCGGATCAAGGCTGACGCTAGAGGATATTGAACTTGGATCTGATCTGGGCGTCTTGGGCGTCGGACAAGTAGAGCTCGGTCTGTGAGTTCAAGATCGATTTCGCCTTATCATGGGCGCGCGCCCAGGCATCGCGCGCGCCGTTTTCCTGCCAAGTGATCGGCGCGTCACGGTCGGCAAGATCTGGGTAGAAATAGTCCCGCTCCATCGCCTCCAGCGTATGGGTGCCACCCAGAAAGTGACCCTCGCCCAGAACCGCTTCGCAGATTGCATCAAAGCCCAGCGTGTCTTCTGTGACCTCTATCCCGCGCAGCGTCCGGTAGATGGCTGAGTGCATTTCGTCGTCGAGAATAAACGCCTCAAAGCTTGCCCCCAAAAGCGATGCGGTCATACCGGAGCTTTCATAGATGAGGTTGCCACCCGCCAGTCCAGCAGCCAAAGCGGTCAGGGCCTTTTCTGCCCCGTATTGCGCGTCGATTGCTTTGGCGTCGGTCATGGATGCCGCGACGCCGGACGGCAATCCCAACCAGTTTGACACTTGCGCGGAGGCTGCATTGAGAATGGCCGTCTCCCCGCCGCCACCGGCAAACGCACCGGTGCGCAGGTCGATAACCAGCGGCCAATTGGAGAAGATCATCGGAAAGCCCGGCTGAATCGCGTGCACCATCACAAGGCTTGCCAAGGTCTCTGCCAGGGATTGAGCGAGAAAGCCTGCCATTGTTGCGGGTGCTGTCGCCCCGGATTGCGCCGCCGTGATGCACGACATTGGGATGTTGTGCTTGATACATTCAAACACCACCTCTACCGCGTCTTCACCGAACCGCATCGGCGAGATCACGGGGCTTATATGGGCTTTGACAAAGGGGCGCTTGGAAAACTGGCCCGGACCGCCTGCGGCGATGTCGAACATATCAACTATTGGAGCGACATGCTCGGCAATGGTGAAGGCCGTTGCCACGGGTTTGGTGGTGTTGCGCATCAACGCGTAGGCGGTGTTGATATCGAGGTCGAAATTGTCCGGCACGTCGGTGGCGATGCAACAGCGGGTGAACCAGCTGACATTGGCGAGCGTATCTTGCAGTCGGGTGAAATCGTGCAGATCGCGCAAGGTAGACGGGCGGTAGGTTTGGGTCTCCAGATCAAGGGTCTGAACGGCGGCACCGCCGGTTCCGAAATAGACCTTGTCGCCACCCACTTCGATCGTTCTGTTTGGATCGCGCCCATGCAGCGGGAAAGTCTTGGCCGCGGCCGCTATCGCGTCTTCGACAAGGCTGCGCGGCATCAGACAGCGCCCGCGGTCGTCCATACTGGCCCCTGCGGCACAGAGCACGTCGCTGAGGCGGGCCGGCACCTCCCCCATGCCGAGGCGTTCTAGAAGATCAAGTGCGGTTTCGTAGATTTGCTGGATCTCGCGCTCGCGCAGAGGTTTGTACACACCGCCGCTCTGGCCGGGCGGGCAGGGGTCGAACACCGGCTTGGCTGCCCTCAACGCCAGCCGTTCTGCTCTGCCACCCGCGCGTTTTGTCCTGGTTCGTGCCATATCGGTACCTCTAGACGAATGCGATACCCGTTCTTGGATCAAAGCAAGAGATTTGCATTTCGGCCCAAATGACTTTCAGAGAAAATCAACAACAATTTCGTGCTGAGTGAAACTTGGCTCAGGTGGATTGACGCGCCCCGAGATCGGGACTTGGATGGCGGAAATTGTGGTGTCTGGAGGTCAGAATGAAGTCCCAAACCCGTGTGGTCGTGATCGGCGGTGGCATCGCAGGATGCTCTACGCTTTACCATTTGACGCAAGAAGGCTGGAGCGATGTCGTGCTGGTGGAGCGGGATGAGCTGACCTCCGGGACGACATGGCATTCCGCGGCACAGGTCACGAATTTCGGGATGAATCAGACGATGGTGGGCCTGAAGACCCATTCGATCGCGCTTTACAAAGAGCTGGCCGAGGACCCCGAGTACCCGATCAACTACCACCACGCAGATGGCGGCATAAGGCTCGCTAATACAGACGCGCAGATGGATGGCTACCGCCATTTTGCGTCGATGGCGCGGGGCATGGATGTACATTTCGAGGTGTTGGATGCGGAAGAATGCGCGCGGCGGCATCCCTTGATCTCAACCGATAATATGCTGGGCGGGCTCTGGGATCCGTTGGATGGCGACATCGACCCGGCGCAGCTGTGTCAGGCTTTAGCGCGCCGGGCGCGGCACGCAGGTGCAGAGGTCTATCGTCACACGCCAGTGACTGGTCTGACGCAGCATAAGGATGACAGCTGGACGGTTCACACACCCAAAGGGGATATCCGCGCCGAGATTGTGGTCAACGCGTGCGGCTACAGGGTGAACGAGGTGGGCGCGATGATGGGTGTTCACCACCCGGTTGCGTCGATGGAGCATCAGTATTTCCTGACCGAGGACATTCCTCAGATCGCGGAGGCTGACCACCGGATGCCGCTCTTGCGTTGCCCGATAAGTGACTATTACTGCCGGCAGGAGAAGAACGGCCTTCTGCTTGGGTTCTACGAACAGGATTGCAAGACCTGGGGGATGGATGGGATCGATCCGGGCTTTACCAATGCGCTGTGTCCTGATGATCTGGACCGTGTTGTCGATGTGTTGGAGGGGGCGTTTGCACGGATGCCCGCGCTTGAAACCGCTGGCGTTCATACGGTGGTGAACGGCCCGATCACTTACACAATCGATGGCGCGCCGCTGGTGGGGCCGATCCCCGGCAAGCGCAACGCCTTTTGTATCATCGGGCTGCGCGCAGGCCTTGGCGAAGGCGGCGGCCACGGCTGGCTTCTGGCGCAACAAATTGTGCATGGCGAGGCGTGTTACGACACCTGGCCGATTGACCCGCGCCGCTTCACGGGACACGCCAATGTCGAATTGACGGCGCTGAAGGCCATTGAAGACTATCAGAACGAGTTTCGGTTCCATTTCCCGCACGAGCATCGTCCGGCTGGGCGTCCAATGAAAACCACGCCGCTGACCCCAATTCTAGCAGCAGAAGGCGCGGAATTTGGTGTGGTCAATGGCTGGGAACGCGTGGACTACATCAAACCAGCCCCGGATTTTAAGGAGACCCATAGTTTCCGCTTCAATGAGGTGTTTGACGTCGTCGCATCAGAGGTCGCGGCAGTGCAGAACACCGTGGGTCTGACCGAGGTCAACGGATTTAACCGGTTTGAGATGACGGGCGCTGGCGTGCATGACTTTCTCGACCGGATGATTTGCGGGCGGGTGCCCCGTAGGCCTGGTCGCCTTGGGCTTGGATATTTGCTGAATGCGCAGGGCATGCTGAAGGCGGAGGCCACGATTGCCAATTTGCCCGATGGGCGGGTTTGGTACGGCTCTGCCGCGGCGGCTGAGTTCCACGATATGGACTGGCTGCAAAGCCATTTGACGGCCGAGGATGACGTGACGATCACGTCGCTGACGAATGATCAGACGATCCTGCTTTTGGCGGGCCCACGTGCGCGTGACGTGTTGCAATCGGTGTCGCGCGGCGACTGGTCGGCGGCGGCATTCCCATGGCTCAGCCTCCGCGAAGCGTTCATCGGGATCGCGCCTGCAACGGTGATGTCGGTAAGCTTTTCGGGGGAGTTGGCCTATGAAATCCACGTCCCCAACGCACAGCTTTATGCAGCCTACCTGGCACTCAGACAGGCCGGGGAAGCGTATGGCATGACGCTTTTCGGTGCCCGAGCGGTGGAGTCGATGCGGATGGAGAAAGGCTATTTGCATTGGAAATCCGACATTCTTACGGAGTTCACCCCACTGGAAACCGGGTTGGACCGGTTTGTGCATCTGGAGAAAGGTGATTTCGTGGGCAGCGGTGCTTTGGCAACGCACGCACCACGCAAGAAGTTTGTAACCTTGGAGGTAAATGCCAAGGATGCGCCCGCCCATGGCGGGGCGTCTGTCATGCGGGAAGGAGTTGTCGTTGGAACCGTGACGTCGGGCGATTGGGGGCACCGTGTGGGCAAGAACCTGGCCTATGCATTTGTGGATCTTGATGCCTCAGAAGGTCTGGAGATCGACATTCTGGGCGTGCGGGTCCCAGCACAAATCATCCCGGCGCAGGTCTATGATCCGGAGATGAAACTGCCCAGAAGCTAGAGTGTAGGGATCCATTTGACGTCTGCCGGGCCCAATGTCCAACCATCGAAATTCACGGAAGCGGCACCGTAATTCATGTAGATATCATGGGTTTGCGTGCTTCTGCGGCGCAGGCCATCTGGCAGCTCAACCGTCTCAAGCCCGGCCGAAGCGCAGGTGGCTTTCAGCACGCGCGCCATGGCATCGGCATCCAACCAGCAGCCCAGATATTGCAACTTTTCAGTGCCGACCAAAACCGGCTGACCTTGTGCCGTGCGTTCCAGCACCGGGGCCGCGCCTTCCAGCTCTTCCATCCATTGGATTGCGGAACCGCCGTTCTGCAACGGGCGCGGTTGGTCCGCGCGGAACGTCTCCACCCGAGAGACAGTGACGTCCAGTCCGGGCAAGGCGGGCGGCAGCGGCACAGGGATCGTCATTTCCGGGGTTTTGGAATTCGTGCGTGGCCCCAGTAGTGCCAATCCGCCAAAGGCGCTAATCGCTGATTTCAAAGCGGGATCGAGGGTCAAAAGCCCGGGGGCCAAAACCAGTTTATATGGCGACAAATCGGACGTATCGGGGGGCAGGATGTCGATGTTGAGGCCAAGTTTTCGCACCGCCCGGTAGGTTTCAAACACCAGTCGGAAATAGGAAAACCCTTGGCCCTGCGGCTGAACTTTCCATGCCCATTCCGAAGCATAATCAAAGACCAGGCCTACGCCTGCTTGCGCCGTGCCAGCGTCCGGCATTTGCTCCAATTCGTGCGCGACTTGTGCTGCTTCTGCCAAAGCAGGTGCGGCCACGTTGTCAGGGCGGAGCAGTCCTGCATGCATCTGCTCTTGCGCGAAAGGTGCTTGTCGCCAACGGAAAAAGCACACGGTTTCGGCCCCGTGGGCAAACGCTTCCCACGCCCAGAGCCTGCACATGCCAGGCAGGGGGGAGGGGTTAACCGGGGCCCAGTTTACCGGGCCGGGTTGCTGTTCCATGATCCACCAGCGGCCATTTCCGACGGCGCGGTAGAGATCGTGATGGAAGGCCTGAAAATCGGGATCGCCTTGTTGGGCATAAGCGCGTTGATGCGCTGGCCCATCGCCGACGCGGTCTTCGAGGAACCCAAGCGGGTAGCTGTCCCAGGAGGCAATATCCAGATCGTCCCCCATCTCGAAGTGATCAAAATCGGTTTCGCGGCCCATGTAATTGTGGATCAAAGGCGTGTCGGTATATTTGCGCAAAATTGACGCCTGTTCGCGGTTGAACACCACGACCTGATCGGACGAAAAGCGGCGAAACGCCAGCGCATGGGCCGGGTTCGGCTCCGTCACGGTTAGGTTGGGTGGGTCAATCTCATCGAACGCTGCATATTCCATCGACCAGAAGATATTTCCCCATGCGGTATTGAGCGCCTGAGGTGACTGGTATTTCTGTGCGAGCCAGTCGCGAAAGGCGTGTTTGGCGGCCTCGGAATAGGACAGAACGGTGTCGTGGCAGCCATATTCATTGTCGGTTTGCCAAGCCGCGATATGGCGGTTCTTGCCATAACGCTTGGCCAGTATTTCAGTGATCCGGCGGCTTTCTGACCGATAGCCTTCATGGCTGAAGCAATAGTGCCTGCGGGAGCCGAACCCACGCGGATTTCCCTGCGCGTCACAGGCGAACATGTCAGGATATTTGGTGGCCATCCAACGCGGCGGCGTTGCTGTGGGGGTGCCGAGGATGACTTTGAGCCCGGCTTCTCCCAAAACCTCAATCGCGCGGTCGAGCCAGTCCAACTGCAAGTCACCGGGTGTTGGTTCCATTTGCGACCACGCAAATTCACCGATCCGTACCCAGCTCAGCCCGGCCTCCACCATGCGAGTGGCGTCTTCTTCCCAGATCGTCTCTGGCCAGTGCTCGGGGTAGTAGCAAACGCCGAGCGTGCGTTTCATAAGATCACCTGATGTTCTTTTTGGCCCGTCAGGCTGGTTTCAACCACGAAGGTTTTCCCGGCATCAGGTTGCGCGGCTTTCTGGTCTGCGGAAAGTCCTTGTTTCGCGGATGTGGCAAAAAGCAGGTTCATCTCAGGGCCACCGAAAGCGGGGCAGGTGATATGATCCGTTGGTAGATCAAAACTTTGGCTCAGTTTTCCTTGGGCGTCATAGCAGGCCACTCGGGCAGCGCCCCATTGCGCGTTCACAAACGTGCCGTCTGCGCTGATCACCGCGCCGTCTGGTTTTAGGCCGTCCGCTTGAAGATCAAGGAATAGCGCGGGGTCTCCATCTGGCCAGCCATCAGCCGCACGCAGTGCCACTTTCATGATCTGCGCAGTCGCGGTGTCAGTGAAGTAGGCGTGGCTTGCGTCCGGCGCAAAGCAGATCGAATTCGAGATCGTGATGGGGGCGTAAAGTTTGCGCAACTCGCCCCGGTAGTAGCGGTAGATCGCGCCCATGCTGGGGTCTGCGTTCTTGCCCATGGTGCCGATCCAGAACCCACCCCACGGGTCAGCGCGCCCGTCATTTGACCGGGTCAGGCTATTGTCGGCGTCAAGCGGGCAGATTGTGGTTTGCCTCCCACTTGCGAGGTCAAATTGCAACAACGCCGTTTCACTGGCAATCAGCAGCTGTTGGTCGCTAAGCCATCCGGCGGCGGAGACGTGTTCATCAAATTGCCAGTCCCGACCATCGTCGCATAGCAGCTTCCGACCCATAATATCGAACCAAAACAGCTTTTTAAGCTCTGGGTGCCAAAGGGGTCCCTCGCCAAGTTGACAGGCGCGTGCATCGTGGATTGAGGCGCGGTTCATGAGAACGCGGCGTCGTAGGCCTCGACCATCGCGCGGGCGATCGGGCCTATCTCATCGGCGGACCTGCCGGGCTTATAAAGTGCCGATCCGATCCCGAACCCGTCCGCGCCAGCGGCTTTCCAGTCCGCAAATCCATCCGGGCCAACGCCGCCGACCATATACATCTCCACGTTCGCGGGGATCACGGCGCGCACGGCTTTCAGCCCCTCAATGCCCATCTGGAACGCCGGGAAGACCTTCAGACCTGTTGCGCCCGCCTTCAAGGCAGCAAAGCAATCGGTCGGGGTCAGAACGCCGGGCCAGCTTTGAAGGCCTGCATCCACGGTGGCTTTGATCACCTCCGGATCGGCATTGGGGGAAACGATGAGCTTGCCACCCACGCTTGCAACAGCTGCCACATCAGCAGCGCTTAGAACGGTTCCAGCCCCGATCAGCGCGCGGTCCCCGCAGGTCTTGACCATCTGCTCAATACTATCGAGCGGATGTGGGGAATTCAGCGGGACTTCGATCTTGGTGATACCCGCAGCGATCAGGGCTTGTGTTACCGGGACGGCCTCGGGCGGGGTGATCCCACGCAGGATCGCGATCAGGTTTCGAGACATGCCATATGGTCCTTATATGCTGCGGTCAGACCGCTCAATGTCATCTTGTCGCCGTCCATATTCTTGGCGTCGACACCAAGTTCCGACAGGGCCTGGCTATAGAGCCGGGTCAATGCGGGCTCCCCGATCAGAGCGACGTTCTGGCCCAGCCAATAGGGGCGGGCGGCGGCGAGTTCCGCGCCGATCAGATAGCCAGAGAGCCGCGCGCGCAGGACGGGTTTGGGGGTGCCTTCCAGAAGCTCGCTTGCGCGGAGCTGGAACAGTTTGGCCGCGATAGCTTCCGGGCGAGACAGAGCATCGCCCACGGCCGTGCCAAATGCGCCGTTGTCCCAGTCTTCGGTTTGCACGGAGTGGCGAAGAACCGTTTGTGCGGACAGGACGTTAAACATCTCTCCGGTCATGAAGGTCTGGAAACTGACGATTTCCTCTGCCGAGATATGCGCCCATTTGGAATGCGATCCGGGCATGCAGATTACGCCGTCAAAGTCAGGTTCTGCGCGCAGATAGCCCGCGATCTGGGTTTCTTCACCGCGCATGACGTCCGTGGGGCTAGCTTGCTTTATCCCGGGTAAGATCGACACACGAAGACGCGGGTCCTGACAGGTGACTTTCGTCACATTGCCGACCGCTTTTGTGGGTACCGCGCGGTAGGAAGCTTCTGCCCAGCCTTGGCGGGACCCAACCATGCCGCAGGCCAGGACGTCCGTTGTGCCGGTGCCGAGCCATGGTGAGATGAGTTCAAGCAGGGCCGGTTCAAATTCGGCCTTGGACAATCCACCCATCCCTTTGGCAGAGCTTGCCTTGGCCAGCACAGTGCCGTTCGCTGACATGGCCCAGGCGCGCAGGTTGGATGTTCCCCAATCGACTGCGATCCAGTCGGCGATGATGCCCGCGTCCGACATTAACCCGTCACAACCACGCCGCCATCGATGACCATCGCCTGGCCGGTCATCATCTTTGAGGCTTTTGAAGCGAGAAACAGCACCCCGTTGATCATGTCGTCAGGATCGAGCGTGTCTTTCAGGCATTGCCGGTCGATATGCGCCTCCAGCCCTTCTGGCGTCACCCAGAGGTCTTTCTGTTTCTGGGTAAGGACCCATCCCGGTGCCAAGGCGTTTACCCGGATGCGGTCAGGGCCAAATTCCCGCGCGAGGCTGCGGGTCATACCGTTGATCCCTGAATTGGCGGTCGTATAGAGCGGGTAGCCGGCATTGCCCATCATATAGCTGATGGAGCTGAAATTGATGATGGATCCGAAGCCAGCCTCTTTCATCATCGGCGCAACGGCTTGGCAGGCGAAGAAGTAAGCCTTGAGGTTCACGGCCATCATCCAGTCCCAGAAGTCGCTGTCGACCTCTTCAACGCTGTGGCGTTTGTCATTGGCGGCGTTGTTGACCAGCGTCGTGACAGGGCCATGGGCTGCCGCACTGTCGGCGATGGCTTGGCTAAGCGATGCGTTGTCGGTGATGTCCCCTTTGAAAAACAACGGTTTGCGTCCGTGTTTGTCGCCCATCGCGTCCACGAAATCGCTGGCGTCCGAGCGGCCAATGAAGGCGACATTTGCGCCTTGGGACAGAAAGCCATCGGTCAGGGACGCGCCAATGCCCGAGCCACCGCCGGTGATAAAAACGGAGGCATCTCGCAGGTCGTGGAAGGTGGCAACGGGTTGGGTCATGGCTGCTCTCTGATGGTCAGGGGATTTTTGCACAGGCGGGCTGCGGGATAAAGGCGTTGCGTTGCGTGGTACACGGTGCGTTTTGAGTATTTTTGCAAGAAGAAGCTCATAGGCGGGTCCCCTCGAGCACCCACATCGTGTCCGGGAAGCTCCAAGGCAAGGTTAGCCCCTGGTTCATCAGATAGGCACCGGAGACCGCAATTGGTTGGTCTTTCAGAGCGGGGGTGCCGCGCGATAGGGTCGATGCGGAATTGCGGTTCACGAGCGTAACTTCGTATTTTGCATCCGGGTTCAGGCGGGTGAGCCGCAAAGGGCGGGGTGCGATTTGTGCACTGGTTCCGGCGCGGCCGACGAAGGTCACAAATCTGGTACCGTCTTCGGCCATTTGCTGTTCGGCCAGGATCGACGGGTCGGCCGCGTCGAGGCGCAGGATATCTGCGCGCATCATCCAGTCGCGGTTAAATTTCCACCACTGGGTGACCTCCTTCAGGACGTTTTCTTCTTCTGGCGTAAGTTCGCGGGGGTCCATCTCAAAGCCCATATGGCGTTGGGCTGCGACCCAGGCGCGGAAGGAGATGTCGAGGATTCGCCCCGAGGTGTGGCATTTGCGCGGTCCGACATGGGAGCCGGTGATCGCGGCGGGCAGGAACAGCGCCGCGTTATGCTGCATTTTCAGACGCTCCAATGCGTCGTTGCTGTCAGACAGCCAGACGCGTTGCGTGCGTGACAAGATGCCGAAATCGATCCTGCCGCCACCGGAGGCACAGCTTTCGATCTCCACATGCGGGAAGTCGGCGCGCAACCTGTCGATCAACGCGTAGGAGCCGCGGGTCTGGGCCGCATCAGGCGCGGGCAGGACCCGGTTGTGGTCCCATTTTATATAATCGATCTCATGGGCAGACAGTATTGCGGCCATGCGATCATAGATGAAATCGCGCACTTCGGGCAGCGCCATGTTAAGCGCTTTTTGCTGCCGGCCCAAGGTTTGATCTTCTGAGCCCAACGCCCAGTCGGGATGGGTCCGGTACAGGTCGGAATCGGGGTTGATCATTTCGGGTTCGAACCAGATGCCAAAGCTCATTCCCAGCCCATGGACATGTGCGATCAGCGGGCCAAGCCCGTCGGGATATTTGCGGGGATCAACCTGCCAATCCGACAGGGACGTTGTGTCGTCGTCGCGTTGTCCGAACCATCCGTCATCCAGAACGAACCGTTCTGCGCCCAGATCGGCGGCGCGGTCGGCGATGTCTTTCAGGATCGGGAGTTTGTGGTCGAAATAGACCGCCTCCCAGCAATTGTAATGCACGGGTCGCGGTCTGTCCGGGTTTGGCATCTTCACGATGCGGTCGCGCAAGTGGCGCTGAAACGCGACTGCACACCCGTTTAAGCCATCAATGGAAAAGGTGACGTATAGCGGCGAAGTTTCAAACCGGGTCGCGGCGGCGGTTTCCATCCTTGCGGCGTGGCCGAACTGGATCTGGCGGCGGCCGTCGGGAAGCTCTTCTGCGATCATCTTGTGGCCACCGGACCAGCCGTAATGGAAGGCGTAGGCCTGGCCTTGGGTGTTGGTGGCCCCGCGACAGGGAACAATCAGTCCGGGGAAATGTTCGTGCCCGGTGCGTCCGGTTCGGTTTTCGCGGTAGCGCATGCCAGCGGACCAGGCGGTGCGGTTGAGCTGAAACTCCCCACACCATCGGCCCGCCACATCGATCATCTCGTCGCTGAGTTGCGGGGCGGGCAAAACGGGGGCGGCCAGCCAATGCAGATGCACGGGGCGGTCGGCTTCCAAAACGGCGCTAGTGGTGATGACGCGGGTTCGATCATCGGTTGAGAAATACGCTGAATAGCGCAGTTTGTTTGCGTCGTCGGTGTAGTGCAACGCAAGGCTGTCATCGCCCCGCTCTTCGCTTTCAAAGCAGAACTTTGGCAAGAGCGACGTGCCGTCATTGTCGCGCAGTATCAGCCCGGGTTGGCCCGGGAATGTGCGCACGGCTTCGGGGCAGATCGATAGGTCTGGATTTTCATCGAGCATTCCGCCGGTGACGTCGATCAGATGCGCTTCGGCCAGAACGGGCAAGTCTTCATCCATCGGGAGCGGAACGCCCCAATAGACAACTTCCGGGAGCCTCGTGCGGCGGGCGGCAAGTACGAGAGTTTGCCGCCCGTCATCCAGACGCCATGCCTGGAATGTTTCATCAATCATATACTCAGGTCACTTAACTGCGCCCAGCGTCAGCCCGGCGATGAAATGTTTCTGCATCAGGAAGAACATGGCAACAGGTGGCAGGGCTGCCACGATGGAGCCAGCGCTCATCAAATGATAGGCGGCGCGGAATTGTGCGTTGAAAGACGTGATCCCGGCAGTGACTGGCTGGCTTTCGATGCCTTGGGTCAGCACGACCGCCCAGAAGTAGTCGTTCCAGATGAAGGTGAAGATCAGCACGGCCAAAGCGGCCAAGGCGGGCTTCATCAGCGGCATAATCACATACCAGAAAATGCGCACTTCGGAGATACCTTCAACGCGGGCGGCCTCGATCAGCTCGAACGGCAGGGCGCGGATGAAGTTTCGCATGAAGAGCGTGCAGAAGCCGGTCTGGAAGGCGATGTGGAACAGCACCAACCCGGGGATCGTGTTATAGAGCCCAAGATCCAGCGTCAGGTCGCGCACAGGGACCATTAGGATCTGGAAGGGCACAAAATTACCCGCCACGAACATGAAGAAGACCCAGATATTGGCTTTGAACTTATAGACGCCGAGCGCAAAGCCGGTCATCGAACTTAGGATGATGCAGCCGATTACTGTTGGCACAGTGATCAGGACTGAGTTCAGCATATAGCGCGGCATATCCGAGCCGAAGACGAGGCCGTAATTGGTGAAGCCCTCAAAGGAAGACGGCAAGCCCCAGTAGTTGCCGCTGGTGAAATCCGAGTCCGGTTTGATCGAGAAGACCGCGACAGCGATCAGCGGCAACAGCCAGACGATCAGGGAGGCGGGCAGCAGGATTTTGTAGCCAAGCTGCGCAGCGGGGGACGACTTTTCAATAGGTGTTGGAAACATCTCAGCGTCCCTTCTCTTCTTTGTACATCGAGCGCAGGAAGGACGCGATGAAGACCAGCATAATCAGGAACAAGACAACGGCAATGGCCGCGCCGTAGCCCATGCGGAACCCGTATTCGGACAGGGCCACTTCGAACATGTAGAAACTGAGCACGCGGCTTTCCCCGAACGGGCCACCATTGGTCATGATTGAGATCAGATCGAAGGAGCGCAGCGCGCCGATGATCGTCACCACGAAGGCAATGAAGGTTGCAGGCTTGAGCTGCGGGATGACCACATACCAAAGCATCTTCAGGCGTTTGGCCCCGTCAAGGCGCCCCGCTTCAATCTGCTCTGGGTCTACGGCGTTGAGGCCGGTGAGGTAGAGGATCATGCAATACGCTGTTTGCGGCCAGAGACCGGCGGCGATGATGCCATAGGTCACATAAGCCTCATCTCCCAGAACGTTGATCGGACCCATGCCGACCCAACCCAGGATGATATTCAGAAGGCCGAAGGTCGGATCGTAGAACCATGTGAAGACAAGGCCCACGACAACTTGGCTGATCACAAACGGGAAGAAGAAGAGTGATTTGTAAAGCCGGATGCCGAACACTTTTTGGTTGAGCAGCAGCGCTATTGTCAGGCCACCGGGGATCGCCAGAAGATACAGGAACAACCAGATGAAGTTGTTGCGCAGGCTGACATAGAAGGCGTCGTCATCGGCGAGTTCTACGTAGTTCGCCATGCCGACGAACTCGGCCGCACCCAAACCATCCCAATCAAGAGTGGAGTAATAGAACGACTGGAAGATCGGGATGATGACGTAGACGGCAAAGAACAAGATGCCCGGAAGCAAAAACATCCACGGGGTGATGATCAGCTTGTTGCGCTTCATCCAGCTTTGCTGGGGCGCACTGGACGAGGTGAAGGCGGTATCTGCCATCGTGAATATCTCCCGAATTCAGATGTTGATGCGATAGGTCGCGCATTTGGAAACCCAGCGTTCGGGCTTGCAGATGAGCGCTTGGACGTGTTGCCGGGACGAGACGCGCCCGTCCCGGCAAAGGGTATTATTTGTAGATACGCTCGGCTGCTTTGTCCAAACGGGCCAGAATCTTGTCGAGATTGTCTGGCTTGACCATGAACTCCTGCAGGCCTTCCATGCCAACTTTCGCCATTTCGGCAGGTGCGTCACGGTCGAAGAACTGTGCCACGCCGCCCGGGCTGTTGGAGGAGAGCATTGCAAAGCCCTCTTTCAGGAACTTGTCGTCATCCACGGAGGAGTTCGCGTTCACTGGAAGCTGACCCAACGCGTCGCCAGCGTTGATCAGCGTCTGGTTCTCAGCAGACACTACGAACTTCAGGAACGCTTTGGCGTTGTCTTTGTTCGCGGCACCCGATGGGATGTGGAACGTATCTGTTGGCGCGTCTTCTGCCAATGCTACGTCAGGGTTGATGGATGGGAACTGGTAGAAGTCCAGTTTGCTGTCATCCAGACCAGCTTCGCGCAGTGGTGGCACGGCGAAGTTGCCTTTCAGGATCGCTGCTGCGTCACCGGAGACGATAAACGGCAGGGATTCTTGCCAGCTGTAGGATGTGTGGTTGTCGACAAATGCACCCATGTCCAGCAGCTCACGCCAGTTGGCGAATGTGGCGCGTACTTCGTCGCTGTCCCACTTGTGCTTGCCTGCCATCAGCTCCGAATGGAAGTCGTAGCCGTTTGTGCGCATGTTGAGGTAGTCGAACCAGCCGCCAGCAGTCCAAAGGAACTTGGTGCCAATGGTGTAGCACTTGCGGCCTGAATCGAGGATCGCCTTACAGTTGGCTTTCTCTTCTTCCCAGGTCGCAGGCTCGTTTAGGCCCAGCTCTTCGTAGATGTCTTTGCGGTAGTAAACGCCCCACTGGTAATAAGTGTAGGGAACGCCCCACTGCTTGTCGTCCAGCGTCATCGCGCCTTTCGTGGACGCAAGACCCGCCAGTTCTTCGTCCGCCCAAACATCAGAGATGTCTTCAAACAGGCCTGCGTCTACGTAAGGACGCATACGGTTGGCCGCATACCAGTTTGCAACGTCCGGTGTATTGGCTGTCAGGAAGTTACGAATCTGTGTTTTATAGGCTTCGCGGTCGATGATCGTCAGTTCGATGTTCAGATCAGGGTGCATTGCGCCGAAACGCTCGACCATGCCTTCCATCACTGCGCGTGGCGCAGGGTTGGACATGTCAGAGAAAATGACCAAATCGCCAGACAATGCGTGTCCGTCCGCAGACGCACCCGATGTCATTGCAGCAACAAGGCCAAGCGCCGCGACGGACGCCTTAAAGTATGAACGCATGAGGTCCTCCCAGAGTAATGCGTGGTTCCACTATGTGAAACTTGGTTTTACATATTGAAATACTAACCGCAAACAGGTTAGGGTTGTCAACAGGTTTCCCCGAAACGTGTCGGGGTCCTCATGGGAGGTTACACGTAAATGAGCGCGACGCGAAACGGTGATGGCACCGTCGGCAAGGCATTGGACGTTTTGGATCAGGTGGCCGGATTTGGCCGCCCGGTGCGCTTTGGCGAGTTGCTCGACAATAGTGATTATCCGAAGGCCACACTCTACCGGTTGCTACAAACGTTGGTGCATCAGGGGATGGTCTCGTTTGACCCTGATTGGCAGACATATTCGCTGGGTGTGCGCCTTGTCAGACTGGCGCATCAGGCTTGGCGGCAGTCGTCTTTGGCACCGGTTGCACGCGCCCATGTTGATGAACTGTCGCGATTCGCCAGCGAGACGATACACCTCGCGCAGCTCGACAACGCGCAAGTGCTCTACGTCGACAAACGCAATTCAGCCGTGCCCGTGGAGATGTATTCACAGGCCGGAAAAGTTGGTCCGGTTTATTGTACCGGTGTCGGTAAGGCGATGCTGGCGTTTCTGCCCGAAGAAGAGCAGAACCGAATCATTGAACAGCAATCGTTTCACAAATTCACAGACAAGACGCTGACCTCTCCCAAGGCTCTGAGGGGCGCTTTGGACGACATCCGCGCCCGTGGATTTGCCTTTGACGATGAGGAACACGAACCGGGGATCATTTGTATCGCCGTGCCGATCCTGTCCCAGTCGGGACGGGTTCTTGGGGGGCTGTCTCTGACATCGACAACAGCCCGGCAAAGCCTTTCCACATTGGAAAAGCTGTTGCCGAACATCAAGACAGCGGTGAGCCGCATTTCGGAAGACGTCGAAACATGGCGCTTTCCAGACCAAATCACTGAAAACGCAGAAGCGACCGGGAGATAGACCATGTCAGGACTTACGATCAGAAAAGCCATCAAGCGCTACGGCGACGTTCAGGTCATCCACGGGATCGATCTTGATATCGCAGACGGTGAATTTTGCGTCTTCGTCGGCCCCTCGGGTTGTGGCAAGTCGACACTGTTGCGGATGGTCGCGGGTCTTGAAGAAACCACTGAAGGCGTGATGCATATCGGTGAGCGGGACGTGACACATATGGACCCGGCCGAGCGTGGCGTGGCGATGGTGTTTCAGACCTATGCGCTCTACCCGCATATGACGGTGAAGGAAAACATGGGGTTTGGTCTGAAGATGAACGGCCATCCCAAGAATGTCATCGACGAGAAAGTCGCCGAGGCGACCCGGATCTTGAAGCTTGAAGATTATTTGTCGCGCAAACCAGCGGCTTTGTCAGGTGGTCAACGTCAGCGTGTCTCCATCGGGCGTGCGATTGTCCGCGGGCCGGAAGTGTTCCTGTTTGATGAGCCTCTGTCCAACCTCGATGCAGAACTGCGGGTTGAGATGCGGGTGGAGATCGCGCGGCTGCACAAGGAAATTGGTGCCACGATGATCTACGTGACCCATGATCAGGTCGAAGCGATGACGCTGGCCGACAAGATCGTTGTGTTGCGGGCTGGACGGATAGAGCAGGTCGGCGCACCGTTGGAGC
>CAYGQQ010000031.1:0-24981 GCA_964352105.1 uncultured Rhodobacterales bacterium
CACCGTTGATGCGCCTTTGGTGGCCGAATTATCCGTGTCCGAGGAAGACCCATACGCAGAGGTCGCACCGCAAGAGGGCGACAGCGAAGCGATTGCGGCGGCATCGACCGCGGCTGTTCTTGGCGATCCGGCTCCGGCATCTGTGGAAACGCAACCGCTCGATCCCGTAGCCTCCACCGCTGCGGCGGCAATTGCGGCCTCCGAGGCGCTGGCCCCATCGACCGGCACAGCAAACGCGCAAACACCATCAGAAACCGCCGCTCCGACACAAGTTGCAGCGGCTCCTGCGCCAGCTCCGGCAGCGTCCAAGCTGACAAAACCGTTCATTCAGATCGGCATCTTCTCAGTGCAACAAAACGCGAGCAATACGGCAACGTCGCTTAGACGCGAAGGCATCCTGCCGACCGTGAAAGCGCAAGAAAGCCAGGGCAAAAAGTTCTGGCGCGTGATCGTGGGCCCGGCGCAATCCAACGCAGAGCGCGCCGATTTGCTCAAGAAAATCAAGTCACAAGGCTTCAGTGACGCCTATTTCGTGACCAACTAGATAGTTATTTGAAAAGAGGGTGTGATCCATGATCAGATCGTTCACAATTATTTTGACAGCCTTGGCTTTCAATATCAGCACGCCGCTACATGCCTTTGAAACCACTGCAAAATCCGCAATTGTTCTGGACGTGAACACCGACCAGACCTTGATGGAAAAGAACGCAGATATGGCGCTGCCACCGGCCTCCATGTCGAAGCTGATGACGCTGAACATGGCGTTTGAAGCGCTGGATGATGGCCGTTTGACGCTGGATCAGGTGCTGCCTGTGTCGCGCTTTGCGGCAAGCTATGGCGGCTCCTCGATGTTTCTGACCGATCAGGATCGTGTCCGGGTCGAAGATTTGATCCGCGGCGTTGTGGTACTGTCGGGCAATGATGCCAGCGCCGTTCTGGCCGAGGCGATCTCCCCCGATGGGACCGAAGCGGGCTTTGCCCAGATGATGACCCAGCGGGCCGCGCAATTGGGCATGACCAACTCGACATTTGCCAATTCCAACGGCTGGCCCGCACCGGCGCACCGCATGTCTATGCGTGATCTGGCAATTCTGGCTAAACGTCTGGTTGTCGATTTCCCGCAATATTATGGCTACTTCGCCGAGTCGGAATTTGCTTTTGACGGGCGGGTTCCCGACAACCGCTTTAATCGCAACCCGCTTCTGAAACTGAATATTGGCGCAGATGGTCTGAAAACCGGTCACACCGTTGAGGCAGGTTACGGCCTTGTGGGTTCAGCCGTGCAAGGTACCAGACGGATCGTGTTCGTGCTGTCGGGCATGGATAGCGAGCGGGAGCGTGCGGAGGAATCTGAGCGTATTTCCAACTGGGCCTTCCGTCAGTTCGCTGAAAGACAGCTGGCCGAAGAAGGCGTTATCCTAACCGAGGCGGAGGTCTGGATGGGCTCTGCCGCGAAGGTTGGGCTGGCGGCAAAAGCGGATGTGCGCGCCTTGGTGCCGATCCTAAATGACCAAGGCATAAGCAGTAAGATCACCTATCGAGGGCCGCTTGAAGCTCCGATACAAGCGGGCGATAAGGTGGCCGAACTGGTTGTCAGTGTGCCGGGCCTGTCGGATGCGGTGCATGATCTGGTGGCCACAGAAACCATCACCGAAGGCGGGTTCATGGTGCGCCTGAGAACAGCCGCCATCGCGCTTTATCGGGAATTGACCGGGCAGGCCGCGGCCTATTTTTGATGACGATTTGATGCAGCGCGGACAGTTTATTACCTTTGAGGGCATTGACGGCTCGGGCAAGTCCACGCAAGCACGCCTGCTTGCCGGGGTGCTGGAACAAGCCGGTCATGATGTCGTTCTGACCCGCGAGCCCGGCGGCTCTGCCGGGGCGGAAGACATTCGCAAATTGTTGGTGGAAGGCGATCCGGGGCGCTGGTCGCCCGAAACGGAATTGCTTCTGTTCAACGCCGCCCGACGCGACCATCTGGAACGCACGATTGTGCCCGCCTTGGCCGCAGGAAAGGTCGTGATCTCGGACCGGTTTGCAGATTCCACGCGGGTTTACCAAGGTGCCACGCGCGGCGATCTGCGCAGCTTGGTAGATCAGTTGCATGCGCTGATGATCGGGCGGGAACCTGACTTGACGATCATCATCGACACCGACCCCGATATGGCGTTGCAGCGCGGTCTGGCCCGCGGCAGTGGTGAGGACCGGTTCGAGGATTTCGGCGCCGCGTTCCAACACAAGCTGCGCGCCGGATTTCAAGCACTGGCCAAGGATTTCCCGGACAGATGCCGGGTCATTGACGGCAATAGAGGCGCGCAAGATGTGGGTGCAGAGGTCACGCGGATCGTGCTAGACCATCTTGCATGAGTGACGAAGAGTTTCCGCAAGCAGATCAGGTCGACGGTGCCCCGCATCCGCGCCAAACTTTGGCTCTGTTCGGTCAAAACGCGGCAGAGGCGGCGTTTCTGGATGCGTTCAGGTCTGACCGTCTGCATCACGCGTGGCTGATCACCGGCCCGCGCGGCGTGGGAAAAGCGACGCTTGCCTGGAAAATTGCGCGGTTTCTATTGGCAACTCCCGTGGTGGCGGCGGATGACATGTTCGGCGCGCCTCCGCCGCCTGAAACACTTGAGATCGACCCAAATCACTCGCTGCATGCCCGAATTGACGCATTGAGTGAGCCTGGCGTTTTCTTGCTGCGTCGGCTTTATGACGCGGAAAAGAAGAAGTTCAAACAAGACATTACGGTGGATGAGACCCGCAAACTGAAAGGCTTTTTTGCGCTTTCGAGCACCGATGGGGGCAGGCGGGTTGTGATCGTCGACGCCGCCGACGATATGAATGTAAACGCCGCCAATGCGCTGCTGAAACTGCTGGAAGAGCCACCTCAGAACGCCATTCTGTTGCTGATCTCTCACCAGCCTGCGCGGCTTTTGCCGACGATCCGGTCGCGCTGTCGGGAACTTCGCTGCACCTCCCTTGGCCCTGATCTGATCGCTCAGGCCTTGGCGAATACGGGCGAGCAGCCGGATTTTGATCCAAACGCAGTCTCGGAGCTGTCTGGCGGCTCCGTGGGCGAGGCGTTGCGGATGATAAATCTCGATGGTGTGGGCATTTACCAAATGATCATCTCTGTTGCGAAATCCTTTCCGCAGGCGGACAGACCGCTCGCCTTGCAATTGGCAAACCTCGCTGCGACCCGGGGGGCTGAGGCCAAGTTCGATCTGATCTTGACGCTTCTGGACATCTTCCTCGCGCGGGTCTCCAAGACCGGTCTGGGCTTGCCGCCGACAGATGCGGTGCCGGGGGAGGGCGCGGTGCTGGCGCGCTTGTCACCCAACCCGCAAGCGGCGCAAAAATGGGCTGGGATCGCTGCAAGCATGGGCGCGCGTGCCCGCCATGGCCGCGCGGTGAACCTTGACCCCGCAGCGTTGGTGCTTGATATGCTTTTGACCATGAACAGTACTGCGCGCGACGCAGCCGCTTGAGAAATAAACCATGACCACGCCTGAGTTAACCGACAGTCATTGCCATCTGGATTTTCCCGATTTCGAAGGGGAGCTTCCGGATGTGATTGCGCGCGCTCAGGCGGCTGGTGTGACGCGGATGGTGACGATCTGCACCAAGCTGCGGCTGGAGCCAAAGGTCCGCGCAATCGCTGAGACGTTTGCACCGGTCTTCTACGCCGCTGGCACCCACCCGATGAGCGCCGCCGAAGAGCCGATGGCAAGCCTCGAAGATCTGACGACCCTCGCAAAGCACCCAAAATTTGTGGGTATCGGCGAGACCGGGCTGGACTATCACTACACCGCCGACAGCAAGGATGTTCAGCGCGAAAGCCTGCTGGTTCATATCGAGGCGGCGCGTCAAACGGGTCTCCCCTTGATCATTCATGCCCGCGCCGCCGACGATGACATGGCGCGTATATTGGCGGATGAGTTTAACGCCGGTGCGTTCACATGTGTGATGCACTGCTTTTCCTCCAGCGCAGACCTGGCCCAAGCCGCCTTGGATCTGGGCTTCTACCTGTCGATGTCGGGCATCGCAGCCTTCCCGAAAAGTGCGGAGCTGCGCGACATTTTTGCGTCTGCGCCCGTGGACCGTATTCTGGTGGAAACCGACGCGCCCTATCTGGCCCCGCCGCCCTATCGCGGCAAACGCAACGAGCCGGGCTACACCGCCCACACAGCCCGAGTGGGCGCAGAGGTCTTTGGGTTGGATTACCCGACCTTCGCAGCAAAAACCCAACAGAATTTCGACCGCTTGTTTTCCAAAGCCGCAGCCTACGGGGCGGTGGAGGCATGACGCTGCAACGGTTCACGATCCTTGGATGCGGCTCCTCGGGTGGGGTGCCAAGGTTGGGCGGCCATTGGGGCGATTGCGACCCCGATAATCCCAAAAACCGCCGCCGTAGATGTTCGCTTCTGGTCGAACAGACAGGCCCGGAGGGTACCACCAGCGTTCTGATTGACACCTCGCCGGACCTGCGGGGCCAACTGCTGGATGCGGGTGTGGGGCGGCTGGATGCGGTCGTCTACACCCATTCCCATGCCGATCATGTTCATGGGATCGATGATCTGCGGATGATCGTGATCAACATGCGCGAACGGCTCAATGTCTGGGCGGACGGGCCGACGCAAGACGCGCTGCTTAGCCGGTTTGGATATTGCTTCGTGCAGCCTGAGGGCTCTCCCTATCCGCCGATCCTGACGTTGAACACGCTGTCCGGTCCGCTCGAGGTGGATGGCCCGGGGGGCGTGATGACGCTGAGCCCGTTCAAGGTCAATCACGGCTCCATCGATGCGCTGGGGTTTCGGGTAGGCGACGTTGCCTACGTGCCTGATGTGGCCGAGTTGTATGACGAAAGCCGCGCAGCACTTGCGGGTCTTGATTGGTTGATCATCGACGCGCTGCGCCGCACGCCACATCCAAGCCATTCGCATCTGGACAACACCTTGGACTGGATCGGGCAACTGACGCCCAAACGCGCCGTCATCACGAACATGCATATCGATCTGGACTATGCCACGCTGGAGGCGGAAACGGCGGATCATATCACCCCGGCTTATGATGGGATGACCATCGAGGTTACCGCCTAGGTGGGCGCGCTGCTCGAGGTCATCCTGCCGGTTTTTCTGGTCATTGGGTTTGGCTTCATCGCCGTCAAGCGCGGCTACTTTGCCCCCGAGGGCGCAGACGCATTGATGAAGTTTACGCAAACCTTTGCGATCCCTTGCCTGCTGTTCAGTGCCATCGCCAATCTGGAGCTGAGTACCTATTTCGAGCCGCGTTTGCTGCTGAGCTATTACATCCCCGCGATTGCCGGTTTCACGTTGGGCACGCTCGGCGCGCGGCTGTTGTTTGCCAGGCCATGGGAGGACAGCATCGCAATCGGGTTTTGCTGCCTGTTCTCCAATGCGGTCCTGCTGGGCTTGCCGATAACAGAGCGCGCCTATGGCGAGGCGGCTTTGTCGCCAAACTACGCGATCATCGCCCTGAACGCGCCGATTTGTTATGGGCTGGGGATCACTACGATGGAGATCGTGCGCAACAAAGGCGGCGGTCTGGTTAAGACCTTCAAGGCCGTGATGCGCGCGATTTTCAAAAACGCGTTGGTGATCGCGATCCTGCTGGGGTTCGTGGTCAACCTGACCGGGCTGAACCTGCCCGTGGTTCTGACAGATGCCATTGATCTGATGATCCGCGCGGCATTGCCTGCAGCGGTGTTTGGTCTGGGCGGCATTCTTGCGCAATACAAGATCGAGGGCGATCTGCCGCCGGTATTGATGATTTGCGGAATAATGCTGGTGGCACAACCCTTGGCCACCTGGGGGATTGGGCGCAGCTTGGAGATCGACCGTGATGCGTTCCGCTCCGTCGTGTTGACAGCGGCCATGGCACCGGGCGTGAACGCTTACGTCTTTGCCAATATGTATGGCGTGGCCAAACGAGTTGCAGCCTCCAGCGTGCTGGTGGCCACGGCGGGCTCCATCGTCACAGTCTGGCTGTGGCTGGTCCTGTTGCCCTGATCTTCTATTGCGGTGAGACGCCGCGCAGGCGTTCCGAGCGGCGGCGCAGAACCTCTACCGTGGTTAGCAGCAGGATCGAGATGATCACCAGAATTGTGGCCACCGACAGGATCGCCGGGCTGATCTGCTCGCGGATACCGTTCCACATCTGACGCGGGATCGTTTGTTGGTCATGAGCCGCCACGAAGAGGACGACGACAACCTCGTCAAAGCTGGTGACAAAGGCAAAGAGCGCGCCTGAGATCACGCCGGGCAGGATCAAAGGCATGGTGATTTTGAAGAAGGTCGTGGTGGGTGTGGCCCCCAGATTGGCCGCAGCGCGGGTCAGGGAATGGTCAAACCCCACAAGCGTGGCTGTCACGGTGATGATCACAAACGGAATGCCCAGCGTCGCGTGTGCCATGACCACGCCGACATAGGAATTGGCGAGCCCGGTCATCGAGTAGAAGAAGAAAAGCCCCGTGGCGGTGATGATGATCGGGACGATCATCGGAGAGATCAGCACGGCCATGATCGCGCGGCGGAACGGCATTTCCGGGCGCGACAGGCCCAAAGCCGCCAACGTGCCCAAGACCGTGGCCAGCAAGGTCGAGAAGAAGCCGATGATGACGGAGTTCTTGGCTGCATTGACCCAGGACGCATTGGCCCAGACATCGGCCCACCAGCTGCTATCGCGGGTTGTATCAGGTTGGTCCATGCCAAAGGTCAAAAGAAGGTCGTACCAGCGGGTCGAGTAGCCCGTGGGATCAAAGCTGAGCATCTTTTCGGTGAAGGTGAAGTAGGGCTCTGCGTTGAAGCTGAGCGGGATCACGATCAGGATCGGGGCGATCAGGAACAGAAAGATCAGGCAGCAGATCACCAGATAGGCCTTGTGCCAAACTTTTTCGAGCGTGGAAGCGTGGGTGGGCAGGGCCATGGCTCAGCGCTCCTTTTTGGCTGGGGATTTGAGTATTTTTGGCAAGAAGAAGCGCATATCTATCCCAGTTTCAGATTGTCGATGCCGATGAGGCGGTCATAGAGCCAGTAGAGAATGAGCACACCGCCCAGAAGCAGCGCGGCCAGCGCAGCGGCGAGGCTCCAGTTCAGGGACTTGGTCATATGGAAGGCGATCAGGTTGGAGATCAACTGGCCGTCGGCTCCGCCCACCAAGGCGGGTGTGATGTAGTAGCCCACTGCCAGAATAAAGACGAGGAGCGCGCCCGCGCCGATACCCGGAATGGTTTGTGGGAAGTAGATTCGGCGGAACGCGGTCCAGGATGTTGCCCCAAGCGAGCGGGCGGCGCGCACGTAGGACGGGTTGATCGGGCGCATGACCGAATAGAGCGGCAGGATCATGAACGGCAGCAGGATATGCGTCATCGCGATGATCGTGCCGGTCTGGTTATACATCATCTGGATGCGGCTTTCATCGGCGATGGTACCAGTGGCCACCAGCGCGTCATTGACCACGCCCTGGCTTTGCAAAAGCACCATCCAACTGGTTGTGCGCACCAGAAGCGACGTCCAGAAGGGCAGAAGCACGAAGATCATCAGTAGGTTCGAGTATCGCAGCGGCAGCGTCGCCAGCAAATGCGCGACCGGGTAGGCCAGCAGGAAACAGACGAAGGTGATCAGGAGCGACAGGACCAACGTGCGGGTGAACAGCTTCGCATAGACTTGGCGGTTTTCATTGACCGAAACAATCTCGCCGTTCTCGTCGCGGGCCAGATCCAACGCGGCGAGGTAGAAATTCAGCGTATAGGCCGAGGAGGCCCCGCGCATCACCGACCACAATTTCGGATCGCCCCAGTCCTCATCAATGTCCAGAAGCGCCTCCATATAGGGCGGTTCCAGCTTGGCGGCTTTTCGGGCGGTTTTCGTAAATAGCGAGCGGGAGCCCGAACGCTCGTAATTGATGCGGGTGCCGACCGTGCCGGGTGCTTTCAACTCACGCAGAACCTCCAGATCCTTGGCGAGCGCTTCGAAAGCGGCCTCATCGGGGGGCGTGCCTTGTGGGTTTGCGTCGAACCAGCTGCGGATATTGACCATGATCGGTGTCTGGGTGCCTGATCCGATATCGGTATGGGTGGTGAAGCCGGGGTTGTTGATCGAGCGGTGCAAAAGCTGGCCTATTGGGGCCACGAAGGTGATCAGGACAAACAAAAACAGCGGCATGACCAGAAAGAAGGCGCGGCGCTTGGCCTGCGCTTCGGCCGCGGCGAGGGCGGCTTTCAGGGGACGTCCGTCTTTGGTGGTCAACCGGCCTTGGGTCTCGGCGGGACTGATCATACTGATATCAGCGGGAGCATCACTCATCAGGGCGTCACCTTGGTAAAGGGGTGTAAAAGAGCCGTCTGTTGGCGCAGGCAGCGGGGTCTCCCGCCCGTGATTCCGGGCGGGAGGTCGTTAGTTCACAGACTTATTGCGCAAGCCAAGCGTTGAAACGCTCGTTCAACTCTGCATCCTGGTCGACCCAGAATTCAAAGTTGTTGACCAGCGCGTTGCCAAGGTTGGCCGCCGCTGTTGGCATGTGAGGTGCCATTTCGGTCTTGCCATCGTTGAACAGGCCAACCAATTCACCAGAGGATTTACGGGCAGGCCCGTAGGAGATCCAAGCAGCCTGGTCCGCCAGACGCTGCGTGTCGGTGGAGAACTTGATGAACTCCAGCGCGGCTTCCTTGTTCGGGGCACCTTTCGGGATCACGAACAAATCGAAGTCGAGGATTTGGCCGTCCCAGACCACTTCCAAAGGCTGACCTTCAGCAACGGCTGCGTTGAAGATGCGGCCGTTATAGGCTGTGGACATGGAGACTTCCCCATCGGCCAGAAGCTGCGGAGGTTGCGCACCGGCTTCCCACCAGACGATGTCACCCTTGATGCTGTCCAGTTTTGCGAACGCACGGTCAACGCCTTCATCTGTTTCCAGAAGGTCGTAAACCTCGCCCGCAGGAACGCCATCGGCCATCAGAGCCATCTCCAGTGTCGCTTTCGCGGATTTGCGCAGGCCGCGCTTGCCCGGGAACTTGGCTGTGTCAAAGAAATCAGCGATCGTAGTTGGCGTGCCCTCCACGTTGGAGGTGTTATAGGCATAGACCGTGGACCATACGATGTTGGCCACAGCACAGTCCTGAAGCGCGCCTTCGATGAAGTCATCCTCTGCGGAGGTTCCATCCGGGGCAGCGGGCAGGACCGAAGCGTCGATCTCTTCCAAGAGGCCCTCGTCACACAGGCGCACAGCGTCGGAGAATTCCACATCAGCCACGTCAACGGTCACGTTGCCCGCTTCCACTTGCGCCTTGATCGGCGTCGCAGGGTTGTCGCTGTCGACGGAGTTCACGGATATGCCCGTCGCCGCAGTGAACGGCTTGTGATAGGCTTCAACCTGACTTTTCGTGTAGGCGCCGCCCCAGCTCATGACGGTGACTTCTGCCGCTTGCGCGCCAAAAGCAAAGCCTGTCAAAGCTGTTGTGAGGATAAGTGTCTTTTTCATTGATAGTCTCCCAAATATCATGTGGTGGTCTGTCCAAGTCCGGGTTGAACCCCGGATCAATCATTATTGCGGATCGAGCGCGCGGGCGTCTTCAGGTGCCCAGGTCACATTGGTCGTCTGACCCGCAACAAGGTGTTCGTGGCCTGCCGAGTTTGGCACTTTCACCACAAAATCATCATTTCCATGTACGTCGAGACGACACCGGATATGGTCGCCGAGATAAATCAGCTCCAACACCTTGGCCTCGGTGGAATTTGGCCCCTCAGGGGCGATATTGATCCGCTCAGGCCGGATCGAAAGCAAAGTTTTGCTGCCGACATCGCCGCAATTTACCGCCAGCGCTTCGGTCTTCTTGCCATTGGGCAGCTCAACCGTCGCGGTCTGGTTGTTCAAGGCCACAACCTTACCCGACAGTTTGTTGTTCTCGCCAATAAACTGCGCCACGAAACTGTTGTCGGGGCGTTCATAAAGGTCCTCAGGCGGGGCCAGCTGTTGGATGCGTCCATCGTCGAAAACCGCCACGCGGTCCGACATGGTCAAGGCTTCCGACTGGTCATGGGTCACATAGACGACCGTGATGCCAAGGCTTTCATGCAAATGCTTGATTTCATACTGCATATGTTCGCGCAGCTGCTTGTCCAAAGCGCCCAAAGGCTCGTCCATCAAGACCAGTTCCGGCTCAAACACCAAAGCCCGCGCCAGTGCGATCCGCTGCTGCTGACCGCCAGACAATTGGGCGGGGCGGCGGTTGCCGAATGCGCCCATCTGAACCATCTCCAACGCGCGTTTGACCTTGGCCTCGCGCGTCGATTTGTCGAGCCCGCGCACCTCCAGAGGGAAGGCCAGGTTTTCGTTCACCGTCATATGCGGAAACAACGCATAGTTCTGAAACACCATGCCGATGCCGCGCTTATGGGGCGGGATATTGTTGATCTCTTTGCCGCCAAGGCGGATTTCGCCGTGTGTTGCCGTCTCAAACCCTGCCAGCATCATCAGGCAGGTCGTCTTGCCGGAACCTGATGGGCCGAGCATCGTCAAAAACTCGCCCTTCGGCATAGAGAGGTTGAGGTCTTTGACGACAAGCACTTCGCCATCGTAACTTTTTTGCACGTGATCGAACGCCACAAAGGCGCTGTCGTTTGTCGTGTCCAGCAAAGCCGGCTCCCCCTGAGTTTTGCGCCGCCCTGTTGCCGGGCTGGTCAGGGATGAAATAAATCCGACCGGCATTCACTTGGCAACCACGTTTTTTGAAACTGTGAGGAAAACCAAGAAAAGCAGGGGTTTGCTTCAAATAACCGACGGTCTTTTCCGCAATATGCCGCGAAAACGGACGGCTTGAATACGCTGACAGCCAATCCGGAGGCGGTCTTCCTAGCTTTGCAGCGCTTGAATTTGCTGTGCAACGTCCTCTGCATCTTGGGCAATATGCACGCCAGCCGCCGCCAGCGCGGCGATTTTGCCAGCCGCATCCATTGCGCCGAAAAACGACAAAGTACCTGCATGGCCCATCCGGCGCTCTTGTGGTGCGTGGCGGCCAACGATCAGGGCGATCACCGGCTTTTCATACTCGGTTGCGGCAAGATATGCGGCCGCATCTTCTTCCTCGCGCCCGCCGATCTCACCGATCAAGACGACCATTTCGGTGTCATTGTCGTCGCGAAAGGCTTTCAGGCAATCGACAAAGCCTAGCCCGTGGATGGCGTCGCCACCGATCCCGATTGTTGTCGACTGTCCCATGGAGATCGCGCTTGTCTGTGCCAGAATTTCCGACGTCAGCGAGGCCGAGCGCGATACGATCCCGATGGGACCCGGCACCGCGTCCTTGGTGGGCATTACCCCGATCTTGCAGGCCTCCGGCGTTAATATCCCTTGCGAGTTTGGCCCGATCAGAACGGTGTCTGACCCCTCCAATGCGGCTTTCACGCGGGTCATGTCGTGTTGCGGCACCCGCTCGGTCACACAGACGACCACATCCAGTTTGGCTTCGATGGCCTCAACCATGGCATCCGCCGCATGATGGGCGGGCACAACGATCAGACTGGCATTTGCGCCGGTCGCCGTCTTGGCGCTGGCCACATCATCAAAGATCGGCAAATCCAAATGCGTGTTGCCACCTTTTCCGGGTCGCACACCGGCCACAAAAGAGCTGCCATAGCGCAGCGCCTGATCGGTGTAGAATGTGCCCGACCGTCCCGTGATCCCCTGCACCATCACCTTGGTGTCTGCGTTTACAAAAATAGCCATCAGCGACGCCCTCCTGCCAATTCGACACTGCGAGCTGTGGCCGCCTTCATCGTGTCGAATACCTCGACCGGAAGCCTGCGTTCCTTGAGGATACGCAAACCCCATTCGGCGTTTTGTCCCGCGAGCCGGGCCACAATTGGCGGCTTGCGATTCGCGCGTGCATAGGCAAAGGCTACGCCTTCCGCCACCGTGTCACACACCGTCATCCCGCCACCATGCACGTTGAGAAACAGGCACGATACTTTTGCATCGCTGAGGATCAGGTCGACTCCTTTGGCGATATCAAAGCTGGTCGCCGTCGTGCGGATGTCCATGAAGTTTGCAGGCCGCCCTCCGGCATCGATCAGCAAATCATTCGTAGCCAGCCCCAGACCCGCACCGTTGACAACAACGCCGATATTGCCGTCCAGCTGCACCAGATTGATATTGTTGTCATAGGCGATCTTCTCGGCCGCTGACATGTGGTCCGCCTGCGCCAGATCCTGCAATTCCGTGTGCCGGAACATCGCATTCCCATCGAGGGAAACCTTGGCATCCAGCGCCATCCATGCCCCGTCCTTGGATTGCACCAACGGATTGATCTCCAGAAGCATCATGTCGTTTTGGGTAAATGCCCGCGCCATCTTCAGCACAAGCTCTGCCGCGGCTTTGGTGTCCGGAAAGCCGTTTGCATCCAGAAATTTCGCAATCCCGGCAGGCGTCGCATCCTTAAGGTCACATTGCTGCACAATGCTGGGGTCGATCTGGGCGGACTGCTCAAACTCCACCCCACCTTTGGAAGAGGCGAGGAGTAGCGGGCGCGCCGTGTTCGGATCAAGGGCCAGCGCCACATAGAAAGACGCGCCGATGTCGATCGCCGCCTCAACATAGACGGCCTCCACGGGTTCGCCGCCTGTGCCGGTTTGCTGGGTCACAAGGGGCTGGCCGATCATCGACTTGGCGGCATCAAAAACCAGGCTCGGCGTTGCGGCCGTCTTGATCCCGCCGGCCAGACCACGTCCACCGGCCTTGATCTGCGCTTTGACCATGTATCGCTCCGCAGTGATTTTGCGGGCCATATCTTCGGCTTGCTCTGCGGTGCGCGCGAGCATGCCTTGCGGCACCGGAACGCCATATTGTGCAACAAGTTCTTTTGATTGGAATTCTTGAAGATCCATGGCATCCCCCGATGATAATTACATGTGTGTGGTATACCAGATACCAATATTCCGTCAAGCAATTCCCATACGGCCTGAATCTTTGCCTGGACTGACGGGCGACATATAAAAATAACATAAAAACAATAAGATAAAAACGACAGTCAGTCTGTCCTAAAAAAGTAATTGCGAAAACGAAGCGGAGGTTTATGGTATACCAATGCGATGAGGGTGGCGAAAACGGCGTCCTCAAAGGGGGGGCTGCTTCGATGAAGCTACGTGCAATAAAAGAAAACTTTACACTGAAAGATCATGTGTATGAGCGCCTGCGCGAGGCAATCATCGACATGAATATCTATGATGACGACGCGGAGCTGCGGCTGGATGAACGCTCACTCGCAGAACAGCTCGCGATCTCCAGAACGCCGTTGCGGGAGGCTTTGGCGCGACTGGAGCAAGAGGGGTTCATCGCGATCAAACCGCGCAAAGGCGTGTTCGTTCTGCGCAAGACGCTTGAAGAAATTCTGGAGATGATCGTGGCATGGGCCGCACTGGAAAGCATGGCTGCAAGCCTTGCGGCGGTGAAGGCCACGGATGAACAGATCGCTGCGCTGCGCAAACATGCGATGCGCAACAGTGCCAGCTCAACCCGCGCCGATCTATCAGAATATTCCGAAGCCAATATCGAATTTCACCAGTTGATCCTGGAAATGTCAGGCTGCAAACTGCTCAGCACCATGGCGGATGGGCTTTTTGTCCACATGTATGCCGTGCGCAGACGCGCGCTTGAGGAAGATGACCGCGCGACCCGCTCTGTCGCGGACCATTTGGCGATTATTGAGGCCTTGGAAATTCGCGACCCCGATCTGGCGTCCCGGATGGTGCGGGAGCATTCGATGCGCCTGCATGCCCATGTGCGCCGGACGTGGTCCCGGCTTGCAGCGGAGCGACAGGCAAAATAGCGCAGCAAACTGCAAGCAGAAATTGAGATTTGGCTTTTCAGGAGACGAACATGGCAATGGCGGAAGACATAGGCACCGAGACGTCAACCGAAGGTGCGGCTTTAACCGACGGGTTTCACCTGCTGATCGATGCGTTGAAACTGAACGATGTGAAGACGATCTATGGCGTGCCGGGCATCCCGATCACTGATCTGGGACGCATGGCGCAAGCCGCAGGTATCCGCGTCTTGTCGTTCCGGCATGAACAAAACGCGGGCAATGCGGCGGCTGCGGCAGGGTTTCTGACCAAGAAGCCTGGCATTTGTCTGACCGTGTCTGCGCCAGGTTTTCTGAACGGTTTGACGGCGCTTGCCCATGCGACGACCAATTGCTGGCCGATGATCCTGATCTCCGGCTCTTCGGAGCGTGAAGTGGTCGACCTGATGCAGGGCGATTACGAGGAAATGGACCAACTCGCCGTGGCCAAACCCTTGTGCAAGGCGGCCTACCGGATCCTGCATGCCAAAGATATCGGTATCGGGGTGGCACGTGCCATTCGTGCGTCCATGTCTGGCCGTCCCGGTGGTGTTTATCTGGACATTCCGGGCAACTTGCTGGGGCAGGTGATGGACGAGGTTGAGGGGCAAAAGTCCTTGGTCAAAGTGATTGATCCAGCTCCGAGGCAAGTCCCGCATCCAGAGGCCGTCACTCGCGCTGTTGATCTGATAGGAACAGCCAAGAAGCCGCTGATTATCCTTGGAAAAGGCGCGTCCTATGTGCAAGCGGATGACGTCGTTAAGGAATTCGTGGAGCGCACAGGCATCCCCTATCTGCCGATGAGTATGGCCAAGGGGCTGCTGCCTGACACGCATGATCTATCCGCCGGCCCCGCGCGCTCGCTGGTCCTGAAAGAGGCCGATGTCGTGATCATGGTCGGCGCGCGTCTGAACTGGCTGTTGTCGCACGGCAAAGGCAACCAATGGGGCATCCCGCATTCCACAAAATTCGTGCAGTTGGACATCGAGCCCAAGGAAATGGACAGCAACGTTCAAATCGCGGCCCCCTTGGTGGGCGACATTGAAAGCTGCCTCAGCGCCATGTTGGAAGAAATGGGCCATGAATGGCGCAAACCGCCGTCGGAATGGCTGGATCAGGTGCGCGAGAAGAAAGAGGGCAACATCGCCCGCATGGCTTCCAAACTGCAAAACAACAACTCGCCCATGGATTATAATGGCGCGCTAGGTGTGCTGAAGCGGGTGATTGCGGAACGTCCCGACGCGATTTTGGTCAATGAAGGGGCCAATACGCTGGATTTCGCGCGCTCCATCATTGATATGTTCAAGCCCCGCAAGCGGCTGGATGTGGGCACCTGGGGTGTTATGGGGATCGGCATGGGGTCGTGCATTGCCGCGGCCGTCGAAACAGGCCATCCCGTGCTTGCGATCGAGGGCGACAGCGCCTTTGGGTTCTCCGGCATGGAGGTGGAAACCATCTGCCGCTACAATCTGCCGGTTTGCATTGTGGTCTTCAACAATAACGGCATTTATCGCGGCACGGATGTCAACACATCTGGCACTGAGGACGTCGCAACAACGGTGTTCGTCGAAAACAGCCGCTATGACCTGATGATGGAGGCCTTTGGCGGCGTCGGAATACACGCAACCAGCCCCGATGAGCTTCTTCAGGCGGTGAACAAAGCGATGGATTCTGGCAAGCCAACCTTGATTAATGCGCAAATCGATCCAGCTGCGGGCAAAGAAAGCGGCAATATCGGGTCGTTGAACCCGGTCTCCGTGGTTGGGAAAAAGTAGATAAAATAACGACTTAAGAAGAAGGCTTCACATATGAAAGCGCTTGACGGCATCAAAGTTCTCGACTTCACCCATGTCCAATCCGGGCCTACCTGCACGCAATTGTTGGCGTGGTTCGGCGCCGACGTGATCAAGGTGGAACGCCCCGGTGTGGGCGATGCGACCCGCAAACAATTGGTCGATATACCGGGCGCGGACAGCCTCTATTTCACGATGCTGAACCACAACAAACGCTCCATCGAGCTGAATTCCAAAAACGAGACCGGCAAGGAAGTTCTCACGAAACTGATCGAAACCTGCGACGTTCTGGTGGAAAACTTCGCCCCCGGTGCACTGGACCGGATGGGCTTTTCCTGGGAGCGAATTCAGGAGATCAACCCGCGGATCATCTTGGCCTCCATCAAAGGCTTTGGGCCGGGCAAATATGAAGACTGCAAGGTCTATGAAAACGTCGCGCAATGTGCGGGCGGCTCCGCCTCCACCACCGGGTTCCGCGACGGGCCGCCTTTGGTCACGGGCGCACAGATTGGCGACAGTGGCACGGGTCTGCATTTGTGTCTTGGCATCGTCACAGCGCTGTTTCAGCGCGAAAAGTCGGGAAGGGGGCAAAAGGTCTCTGCCGCGATGCAGGATGGTGTTTTGAACCTGTCGCGGGTGAAGCTGCGCGACCAACAGCGTTTGGATGCGGGGCCGTTGAAGGAATACAGCCAATTTGGCGAAGGCGTGCCCTTTGGTGATGCGACCCCGCGCGCGGGCAACGATTCCGGTGGCGGCCAGCCCGGCCGCATCCTGAAATGCAAAGGTTGGGAAACCGATCCCAATGCCTACACCTATTTCATTTGCCAAGCCGCGATCTGGGAGAAGATTTGCGACGTGATCGGCGAGGAAGAGTGGAAGACCAAGGACGGCTATGCGACGCCACCAGAACGGCTCGATAAACTCAACGAGATTTTTGCGCGGATTGAGGAATGGACCATGACCAAGACCAAATTTGAGGTTATGGATATCTGCAACCCGCATGACATTCCTGTTGGCCCGATCCTGTCCACGAAGGAACTGATCGAAGATGAGGGTCTGCGCGCCACCGGCACAATCGTCGATGTCGATCATCCCGAGCGGGGCACGTATACCTCGGTCGGTTGCCCGATCAAACTATCGGACAGTCCAGTGGAGGTTCTACGATCCCCGCTGCTTGGTGAACACACCGTCGAAATCCTTTCAGAAGTTCTGGGTTATTCCGGCGAAGACCTGGCACGCGTCGTTGACAGTGGCGCGGTTGGTCAAGCCAAACAGGCGGCGGAGTAGCACATGCGCCTGATCGTGATGGGACAACAGGCTTTCGGCAAAGACGCTCTTGCCAAACTGCTGGAGGCGGGCACAGACGAGGTCGTGGCCGTCTACTGCGAACCGGACCGGGACGGCAAGCCAGTTGATCCGATCAAGGAATATGCGCTGGAACAAGGCATTGCGGTTGAACAGCCCGGCAGTTTTGACGACGAAGCCACGCTTCGGACATTGGCAGGTTATGATGCCGATCTGATGGTGATGGCCTTTGTAAATGTCTTCGTGCCGGAAGCGGCGCGCGACACGCCCACGCATGGCTCCATCTGTTTTCACCCATCGCTTTTGCCGCTGCATCGCGGCCCCTCCGCGGTCAATTGGCCGATCATCATGGGGGCCACGAAATCCGGCTACAGCTGGTTCTACCCAACCGATGGCTTGGACGAGGGCGACAGCCTGATGCAGTGGGACTGTGAGGTCGGCCCCGATGACACGGTGATCGACCTGTATTTCAAGAAAATCTACCCCTCGGCAGTAGACAGCGTTCTGGCTGTGGTCGACCATTTCCGAGATGGCAATCCGCCCCATATCGTTCCCGACGAGGCGCAGGCCACCTATGAGCGGCGCTGCGTCAAGAAACACGCGCGCATCGATTGGAACAAGCCGGTGGATCAGGTCTACAACCTCATCCGCGGCACCAACCCCGCACCGGGGGCCTGGACCGTTCTGAACGGGACGGAAGTGCAAATCTATGACAGCGCCCGCGTTCCGGGCGACGGCATTTCCGGCAAAATATCAGAGGTCTCCGAGGACGGCGTAACAGTCCAATGTGTGGGCGGGCGTATCTTGATCAAACGCGTGCGGCCTGCGGGTGCGGGCAAGATCCCTGCGGCTGAATGGGCCTCCCAGGTTGCGTTGTCCAAAGGCATGGTGCTGGGAGAATGATCAGATGATCCGTAAAATTCTTGTGCCTGTCAGGGGCGACGGCAAGGGCGACAATGTCTTGGCCCATGCAGCGGCCTTGGCTCATCGTCATAACGCCCATATTGACGTTTCGCATTGCCGCCCAAAACCCGAAGACCTTTTGCCCTTTGGCATCCCGATCCCCGGCTTCATGAAAAAGCAGATACTGGAGCAAGCCGCCGAACTGGCCGATCTGGAGGAAGAGGGGCTCAAGACTGAGTTGCAGGCATTGGCCAAGACGCTGAACCTGTCCTATGACGCAGCGCCGGGCACGGCCGCGACCGTGTCGTTCAGTGAACAACAAGGCCGACAGGTCGATGTGATCAAACGGCGGGGGCGTCTGGTGGACGTTATTGCCGTGGCCAAACCCGATGTGGACCGCAATCTGGGAACCAACACGCTGAAAGCCGCGCTCTTTCATTCGGGCCGCCCGGTCTTGATGTGCCCGGATCGCGGCACGCCCCCGAAGACCATCGGTGCCAATGTTGCGATCGCCTGGAACGGCAGCGCCGAGGCCGCGCGCGCCTTGGGCCAGTCAATGCCGCTGATCCGCCATGCCGACACAGTCTCGATTCTGACCAATGGAGTCGACGCAGGTCCGGGCACCACTATTGACGATGTTTCGGCATACCTTGGTGCACATAGTATTTCGGCAAAAATTGTTAATTTTGAGGCTGTTACGAGTGTTTCAGAGTCGCTTTTGCAGTATGCAGCGGAGCTTGAAGCAGATACGTTAGTGATGGGGGCTTATGGCGACAGCCATGAGAGGGAGACCCTGTTTGGTGGCAATACGCAACATATTGTCGACACATCGAAAATGGCGGTTCTGTTCAGTCACTGAGCAGAGCCCAATAACAGAGGAGACCCGGCAAGATAGAAATCTAGCAGACTTTCAAGTCCCACAGACCACGCAAGAGGGCCGGGGCACAACTTGATCCTAAGGGAGGATACAGATGTCCATTACTAAGCGTACTTTCATGACAACGCTTGCAGCGAGTGCTCTGGCGCTCACCGGAATGTCCGGCGCAGCTGTTGCTTTTGAACCCAAAAAACCGATTGATTTCGTGATCATGGCCGGTGCCGGTGGTGGCGCAGACCAAATCGCGCGCTTCATCCAGGCGGTCGCTGAAAAGAAAGACCTGACCACACGTCCATTGGTGCCAAACAACAAAGGCGGCGGCTCTGGTGCTGAGGCGCTGATCGCGTTGAAAGGCGCGTCGGACCCAGATCACACGATCCTCGTGACGCTGAACTCGTTCTTTGCCACACCATTGCGTCAGCCAAACCTCGGTGTTGATATCCAGACCTTTACACCCGTTGCGATGATGGGCGTCGACCCGTTCGTTCTGTGGGTCCACAAGGACAGCGGCATCACCACATTCGAGCAATGGCTGGACACAGTCAAAGGCATGAATGGCGACTATGTCATGGGCGGCACTGGTAAAGGCCAGGAAGACAGCACCGTGATTGCCTGGATGGAAGGGACATTTGACGTCAAGATCAAGTATATCCCTTACGATGGCGGTGGCGCTGTAGCCAAAGATCTGGCCGGTCAGCAAATCATGGCCTCCGTGAACAACCCGGCAGAGGCGAAAGGCTTCTATGAAGCTGGTGACGTTGTGCCGCTGATCGCCTTCTCCGACGAGCGTCTGGCAGCCTATCCGGATGTTCGCACGGTCAAGGAAATGGGTCATGACTTCAGCTACTACAACCAACGTGCGGTTGTGGGCGCGCCGGGCATGTCTGATGACGCAGCCGCGTATTATCAGGACCTCTTCAAGACCGTCTATGACACCGAAGAGTGGCAGGGCTACATGGCCTCTGAAAGCCTGTCGCCGCTTTGGCTCGATGCGGGTCAGCAGCGCGACTACTGGTCCACACAAGTACAGAACCACAAGGATCTGTTCGCGGCGATGGGCGAGTAAGCCCACCGCAACCAATATCTGATGCGTTAAGACAAAGGGGGCCGGAATGCGGCTGGGAGAAATCGTAACAGCGGGCATTCTGGCCCTCTTCTCCATCTTTCTGATGGTGGAAAGCGCAAAACTCGATATTGGCTATATTTCAGGAGAGGGGCCCGGCGGTGGTGCCTGGCCCTTCTGGCTCTCGGCGATCATGCTGGTGTGCACGGGCTTTATCGCCTTCAATTGGTACCGCAAGACCTCTCCGCCGTCGCGCTCGGAAGACCCGGTGCTCGATGAGTTCGGCGTCAAGAACCTGATCCTCGTTGGGGGAGGGTTGCTCGGATTTATTGCGCTTATCAACATCATCTCGATGTACGGCGCGATGGCGCTGTTTTTGATCTACTACGTGCGCTTTCTGGGCCGTCACAGCTGGTGGCTGACCCTGATCCTGGCAATCGCGCTGCCGATTGCGTTCTTCTTTTTCTTCGAGGGTTTGATGCGGATCACGATGCCCAAAGGCCTCGATTTCACAGAGCCGTTCTACAACGTCCTCTACGATATAATTTACTGACCGGGTCGCATGACACCGAAACGATTGCGACGAAAAGGGTAGGGAAATGGAAATACTGGGTCTTCTTGGCGACGGCGTGGCGCTGTCACTTCAGCCGCTCAACATTCTGCTGATCCTGATCGGCGTGACGCTGGGCCTGTTCATTGGTGCGATGCCGGGTCTTGGCTCCGTCAATGGCGTAGCGATCCTGCTGCCGGTGACCTTCCTTGTGCCGCCCGGCTCCGCGATTATCTTCCTTGCCGCGATTTACTACGGCGCGATGTATGGCGGTGCGATCAGTTCGATCACGCTTGGCATCCCCGGAGCTTCCACCGCGGTGGCCACGACCTTTGACGGCAGGCCGCTTGCATTGAAGGGCAGGGCAAGTCTTGCCCTTGTTACCGCCGCCATCGCATCCTTCATTGGCGGCTCCGTTGCCAATATCCTGTTTACATTGTTTGCGCCCTTGCTGGCCTCTGTCGCGCTTAGCTTCGGGCCGCCGGAGATCTTCGCGCTGATGCTTCTGGCCTTCGCCACCTTCGTGGGCCTTGGCGGCGACGATATCCCGAAAACCATCTTCTCCATCTGTATTGGCCTCGTCTTTGCTGCCGTTGGTTTTGACCAAATCTCCGGCGCGCCGCGGCTGGTGTTCTTTGACATCAGCGGCTTCCTGCACGGCATCAACTTCCTTGTGTTGGCCATCGGCGTCTACGGCATCGGGGAGATGTTGTGGACCCTGGACACGACCCGCGGCAAGATCACCTCTACCGAGACGAAAATGTCGCTCAAAGGTATTGTCGAAGACGGAAAGGAAGGCATGAAACGTGGCTGGAAAGGCACCGCCATTGGGTCGTTTCTAGGCTTCTTCGTAGGCATCTTGCCCGCCGCTGGGGCAACGCCCGGGTCGCTGATGTCGTATGGTGTGGCCAAGATGGTCGCCAAGAACCCCAAGGAGTTTGGCAAAGGTCATCCGGGTGGCGTTGCAGCGCCTGAAGCGGCCAACAACTCTGCCTCCACCGGGGCGATGTTGCCGATGCTGACACTGGGCATCCCTGGCTCGCCCACCACCGCGATTTTGCTGGGCGGTATGGTCATCTGGGGCCTGACACCGGGTCCGCGCCTGTTCGTGGATCAAAGCGAATTTGTCTGGGGTCTGATCGGGTCCTTCTATGTCTCCAACTTCTTTGCGCTGATCATCAATCTGGCGTTCATCCCGCTGTTCATCTGGATGCTGCGGATGCCGTTCACGATCCTCGCGCCGCTGATCTTCGTGCTGTCGGTTGTTGGTGGATATGCCGCCACGCGCGACATGCATGACGTCTGGCTGATGCTGGGCTTCGGGATCGGTGCATTCTTTCTGCGCAAGTTCGACTACCCGTTGGCCCCGGCCGTTCTGGCGATTGTGCTTGGCCCCATCGCGGAGCCGACACTGCGCCAGTCGCTACTGCTCTCCTCAGGCGATCCGATGATCTTCCTGAACCGGCCCATCGCCGGGCCCATCACGGTCATTGCAGTGATCTTGATCCTGTTGCCCGTGATCAATTGGGCGCGTGGGAAGATGCGCAAAAGCGCCGCATAACGGAGCCGCGCGCATAAGGGCGTCGAAAGCGGAAGAGTTCTATAATTCTGTTTTCTGGACTTTCCGCGACATAATATTACCTGTATAGCGCTGAGCTAACACCTTTGGGAGACTGAAAATTGGCCTACCGCATTCTCATCCTTGGCGCGTCTTATGGCTCGCTGCTTGGCACCAAATTGCTCATGGCGGGCCATGACGTCACGCTTGTGTGCCGCGCGGCCACGGCTGATCTTATCAACGCCGAGGGCACCGATGTCCGCATCAAACTGCGCGGCGAAGATGCGCACCGTGCGATCCTGTCAGGCGACCTGCCGGGCAAGCTGGATGCGTGCCCACCCTCTGACGTGAATGTCGGGGAGTATGATATGGTCGCGCTCGCCATGGCGGAGCCGCAATACGGCTTTGACGACATCCGCGCGCTTCTCAAGAAGATCGCTGCGGCCAAACTGCCATGCCTGTCGATCATGAACATGCCGCCGCTGCCCTATCTCAAGCGGATCCCCGGCATCAACGGCGACGCCTTGACCACAGCCTATAAAGACCCTGACGTCTGGGCCGATTTTGAGCCCGGCACAGTCACATTGTGCAGCCCTGACCCGCAAGCCTTCCGGCTGCCGGACGAAAAAGCCAATGTGCTTTTTGTCGGGCTGCCCACCAATTTCAAAGCGGCAGTTTTCGAAGATGAGGCCCATAACAAGATCCTGCGCGATCTGGAGGCTGACATTGCCGCCGTCACACTGGATGGCAATGATGTGCCCGTGAAGCTGCGTGTCTACACGTCTCTCTTTGTGCCTTTTGCCAAATGGTCGATGCTTCTGACCGGCAATTACCGCTGCGTTCAAGCCGCGGGCGTGCAACCGATCCGCGACGCGGTGCATGGCGATCTGGAATTGTCCGAGAAAATCTACAGCCATATCGACGCCATAGTGGCCAAGCTTGGGGCTGAGGACGGCGATAGCGTACCGTTTGAGAAATACGCATCTGCGGCCAATGGGTTGCTGAAGCCGTCTTCCGTCGCGCGCGCCATTGATGGCGGCCAAAAGGACATTGAGCGGGTCGACCTGCTGGTCAAACTGATCTCCGACCAGATCGGGATGGCCTCACCTATGATCTCCGATGTATCGGCGATTGTAGACGCAAGGATCGCACAAAACCGCGCCAGTTGAGGCCGTTTACCCGGATGCGCCCAGATATTTGCATCCGGGCGGTTTCACGCTAGACACTGGGGCCAACGCTGCCGCGAACAGGCAGGGCAACAAGAGGCAATTGGTGCGCGTTTCTCATCATCTTCCGGGACTGTCCGGGCTGCGCAATGCGGCCGTGCTGATCGCACTTGTCTGCGTCTTGCCGATGGTCGCGGTGCTGCTGGCCTCGGTCAGTGGCGGCAGTGATACGCTCAGTCATTTGGCCAGCACAGTGCTGGGCAGCTACACACGCACCACGCTGGTTCTGGTTGTGCTGGTGGCCATCGGCACGTTTCTGATCGGAACGGGGGCCGCTTGGCTGGTCACCATGACCCGCTTTCCCGGACGGCGCTTTTTTGAGATCGCTCTGGTGATCCCGCTGGCCTTTCCAGCCTATGTTTTGGCCTATGCCTATACCCATGTTCTGGACCATCCCGGCATCGTTCAAACCACGTTGCGCGATCTGACAGGCTGGGGGCCGCGCGACTACTGGTTCCCGGAAATCCGCTCCGTGGGTGGGGCTGCGCTGATGCTGATCTTGGTGCTTTATCCCTATGTCTACCTGCTGGCACGGGCCGCGTTCTTGCAGCAAAGCGCTTCCGCCTTTATCGCCGCGCGCGCCTTGGGCAGACCGCCATGGTCCGCCTTCCTGCGCATCTCCATACCGATGGCGCGCCCGGCGATTGCCAGCGGTGTCTTGCTGGCCATCATGGAGACCATCGCCGATTTCGGCACAGTGGCCTATTTCGGCGTGCAGACTTTCGCCACCGGCATCTATACCAGTTGGTTTTCACTGGGCGATCGGGCAGGGGCGGCACAGCTTGCCTTGGGCATTCTGAGCGTCGCACTGCTGATCGCTTTGCTAGAGCGCAGCACCCGCGGCAAAGCCCGCTACCATTCCACCACCAAACGCCAGGAGACGATGGGCATGACCTTGACCGGCTGGCAAAAATGGGCGGCATCTGTGCTGTGTGCGATCCCGGTGGCACTTGGCTGCGCGATCCCGGCAGTGACCCTTTTCGTGATGGGGCTTGGATCAAACCAGAACCTGTTCAGCCCGCGCTATATCAGCTTTGCCACCAATTCAGTGCAGCTGGCGGCTATTGCCGCGATTGTCACCGTTCTGGCGGCGGTCACGCTGGGGTATCTGCAACGGCTCGACCGGGGGCGCTTGCCGCAAGTGGCTTCGAATATCGCACGCCTCGGCTATGCGGTGCCGGGTGGGGTCATCGCCGTGGGCCTCCTGGTGCCGTTCGCGGCATTTGACAATGCGCTCGACGCGTGGATGCGTGCGACATTTGATTATTCAACCGGCCTTTTGATCACCGGTTCGATCTGGTTGTTGGTGATGGCCTATCTGATCCGCTTTCTGGCCGCAGCGCTTGGTGCCTATGAAGGCGGGCAGGCGGCGATAAACTCCAACATGGACGCGGCCTCGCGCGCCTTGGGGCAAAGCGCCATCGGCACGCTGCGCCGCGTGCATCTCCCGATCTTGCGCCCCAGCCTGCTGACAGCTTTGCTGATCGTCTTTGTCGATGTGATGAAAGAGCTTCCTGCGACCCTGATCCTGCGCCCGTTCAATTTCGACACGCTGGCGGTGCAGGCCTACCGGCTGGCCTCGGACGAGCGGTTGGAAGGCGCGGCTGTGCCAAGCCTTGTTATCGTGGCCATTGGCCTTCTGCCTGTCATCTTGATCTGCCGCCGGGTTGGGCGGCGCACGTAAGGGTTATTCCCGCGCACGCAACACCCGCGCGGGCTTTGCCGCCAGCGAACGCCAAGCAAAAACCGCACCAGTGATCAGCGTAACAACGACCCCACCCAAAACGATCAGTAGGGCGGAGACAGGCTCCAACTGGAAGCTCGTGTCCAACACAAAGCGCATCACGG
>CAYGQQ010000031.1:24991-26457 GCA_964352105.1 uncultured Rhodobacterales bacterium
TCACGGCCCAGCCAGCCAAGCCGCCCGCAAGGATCGCAAACACCCCGGCCACGGCCCCCAGAATGACAGACCTGAGCGCGAAGTTTATCAGGATCTCACGCCGGGACGCACCGAGCGTTTTCAGGATCGCACCTTCGTAGATCCGCGACTGCTCGCCCGCGGCAGCGGTACCGATCAGGACTACCCCGCCGGTGATCAACGTGGCCAGCGCCCCATAGGTGATCGCCGCCGCAATGCCTTCCAGAACATCACTGACCCGGCCAATCGCGTCGCGCATCCGGATGGCGGTGATGTTGGGAAACTGACTGGAGATGTCGCGCAGGATTGCGCCCTCGGCGGCCTCCTCGGCGTAGATCGTGGCGATATGTGTGTGCGGCGCGCCTTGCAGCGTTGCAGGGTTCATCGACAAGATGAAGCCGATCCCAGCGGTGGAGAAATCGACCTCCCGGAAGCTGGTGACTTCCGCAGTGACATCGCGACCAAGGATATTCAGGGTCATGCTGTCGCCCAAGCGCACACCCATCTCGGCGGCTTCCTCAGCGGCGAAACTGATCTGCGGGCTGGTTGCATCCGCCTCCCACCATGTGCCTTGCGTGATCTTGGTCTCGGGCGGCGGCTCCACGCTATAGGTGATGCCGCGATCGCCCTGCAAAACCCAATGCTCGCCTGCGGTTTCCGCGGCGGGGCGGTCGTTGATCTTGGTGATGATCCCGCGCAGCATCGGCGCGCTTTGAAAATCACTGACAGCGGGGTTCTCGCCCATCATATCGCGAATTTTGGGCAGCTGATCACTTTGGATATCCACCACGAAATAGGACGGCGCAACATCTGGCAGGTCGCGGTCTATCGCACTGCGCAGGTTCCAGTTGATCTGACCAATCGCCGCCAACACGCTAAGGCCAAGCCCCAGCGACAAGATCACCGATGTCGCATCCCCGTTTGGCCCCGCAATCGCCCCGAGCGCTGATCTGAGCGTCGGCCGCCCTTTCAATGCGGACAGCTTGGAGGCACGCCGCGCTAAGCGCTTGCTGAGAAGAGCCGCCCCGATCAGGATCACAAAGGCCCCAAGAAGGCCCATCGCGGCCCAAAGCGTCAGTTGCACCAGCCCCGACAACAAGGCGGCTGTGCCCACAAGTGTCGCAAAAATCACCGCAAGAACAAGCAGCCAAACCGGTCTTGGCCAGCCCTGCACCTGCGCGTTGGAGGCGCGAAACAGGTCCGCCGCGCGGATGTTTTCCGTGCGTGCCAAGGGCCAGAGCGTGAAAAGCGCCGCCGACAGGATGCCGTAAAACGCAGCCTCCAGCATTGGGCCGGGGGCCAAGGAGAACTCCGCCGGTACAGGAAGCTGCGCTTCCAACACGGGTGCTAGAAGAAGCGGCAGGGCGGTGCCAAGCGCCACGCCAATGGCAATGCCCAGAAGGCTCAGAATACCGATTTGCAGGATATAGCTGGAGAAAATAATGCCG
>CAYGQQ010000031.1:26467-30846 GCA_964352105.1 uncultured Rhodobacterales bacterium
CCCCGAGACTGCGTAACGTGGCAATCGTTTCGGTCTTCTTGGCCAGATAGGCGCGCACGGCAGCGGCAACACCGACACCGCCGACAGCCAGTCCGGTGAGGCCCACCAGAACCAGAAACGCCGACAGACGGTCTACAAATTCCGCGATCCCCGGCGCGCCATTGCGCCTGTCACGCCAGCGGATACCGGCATCGGGCAAAGCGGTTTCCAATTGAGCGCGCAACACGTCCAGATCGGTCTCTGGTGCCAGTTTCAACCGGTATTCAGACTCAAAAAGCGTGCCGGGTTGCAACAGGTCCGACCCCTCCAGCGCCTCCAATGCCACGATGCTGCGCGGCCCAAGCATAAAGCCCGCGCCTGCCTCATCGGGCGCACGTTCCAATGCTGCCATCACCCGAAATTCTTGCGTGCCGAGCCGCGCGGTGTCGCCGACACGTAAAGCCAACCGGTCCATCAATACTGGGTCAACCACGATGCCGGGCAACCCGTCCGCGCCTTCCAGAGCCTCTGAGATCGTCATATCAGGGGCGAGTTTCACCTGTCCGTAAAGCGGATAAAGCGCGTCTACGGCCTTCACTTGGGTCAAACCCCGCTCGACCGCGTCTCCGGTACCCACCACCAAGAGGGAGCGGAAATCGGCAATCTCGGCGAGGCGACCCGTACCCCGGGCAAACGCCGCACGCTCGGTGTCACTGGCAAATCGGTAGGTCAGCGCAATCGCAGCGTCACCGCCCAAAAGCGCCGCGCCTTCGCTTTGCAAGCCCGCCTCGATGCTTTCGCGTACGGTGCCAATGGCCGCAATCGCCGCCACGCCAAGCGCCAGACATATCAAGAACACCCGGAACCCGGCAATACCGCCACGCAGCTCGCGTCGGGCAATGGTCCAGGCGCGGGTGAGATCACTCATTCAGCGGCACTCTGTTCAGGCTGCGAAATACGCCCGTCGGTCAGCGCAATGACCCGGTCGCAGCGCGCGGCAAGCTCTGGCGCATGGGTCACCAGAATGAGCGTCGCCCCATGCCTGTCGCGCAATTCAAACAGCAAATCCATGATCAGCGTGCCGGTGCTTTGGTCCAGATTGCCCGTCGGCTCATCCGCCAATAGCAGCGTTGGGCGGGCAATGGCGGCACGTGCCAAGGCCACGCGTTGTTGTTCACCACCGGACATTTGCGCAGGGTAGTGATCAAAACGATCTGCCAGACCCACGGCTTCTAACTCAGCGCGGGCACGGGGGAACGCCTCCGCGTCATTTGACAATTCCAATGGCAAGGCCACGTTTTCCAATGCGGTCATCGTCGGGATAAGGTGGAAGGATTGGAACACGACCCCCATATGTTGTCTGCGGAACCGTGCCAGCGCATCTTCATTGAGCGGCGTCAGGTCGCGATCTATAACCGACACAACCCCCGCCGTTGCGCGTTCCAACCCGCCCAGCAGCATAAGGAGAGACGACTTGCCCGACCCCGATGGCCCCACAAGACCCAGCGTTTCCCCTTTGGCGACCTCAAGCGAGATGTTTTTCAGGATCTCGACAGGGCCTGCATTGCCCTCAAGGGTCAGCGAGACGTCGCGCAGCGAAACAAGAGCGTCGGACAAATCTGTAATCCTTTGGCGCGGGAGGAGAGGATGGTTTTTAGATAGCCCTGTTTCGGCAATCCACAAGGGCGTGCTGGCGGTACTGTTGATCAGCGGGCCCGCATTGGCAGAACCTTTGACCATTGCCGTCTTTGGCGACAGTCTGACCCAAGGCTTTGGCTTGCCACAGGAAGACGGCTTCGTGCCGCAATTGCAGCGCTGGCTGGACGCGCAGGGGGCGGAGGCCGTTTTGCTGAACGCAGGGGTCTCGGGCGACACGACCGCCGGCGGGGCCGCGCGGGTGGGCTGGACCCTGACGCCGGATGTCGATGCGATGATCGTCACACTTGGCGGCAACGATATGTTGCGCGGACTTGCACCTGAAGAGGCCCGCAGGAATCTGTCCGAAATTCTGCGTGCGGGTCAGGAGGCTGGGGTGGAGCTGCTCGTCTCGGGCATGCAGGCACCGGGAAACTTCGGCGCGGACTATAAGCAAAAGTTTGAAGCAATTTATCCTGAAATATCAGAGGATTACGATGCGATCCTCTATCCGTATTTCCTTGGCGCGTTGACCCAAAACCTGACATTTGAGGCCGCAGTTCAGCGCTTTATGCAGCCCGATGGCATCCACCCCAACAAAGATGGTGTCGCGGCAATTACAGCGAGCATCGGGCCGTTCGTGCTGGACCTGATCGACCGGGTGGAGCGCTAAAGCTTTTCCATATTGGACTTCGGCACAGGCCCACGCAGGAAAATCTGCACATCCGCGACATTGGTCCCGGTTCCGCCTGTGATCAGCAGATCATTTGCGGCATTCAGCGCGGCGTAGCTGTCGTTATTTTGCAAAAGCGCGCCGAAATTCTGACCTTTTTCTTCGATCCGGTCGCAGGTTGTCGGGCTGACCAGCCCGCCTGCGGCATCCGTCGGCCCATCGCGCCCGTCTGTGCCGCCGCTCAGGAACACCCAATCTTTGCCCATCTTCCGCGCCCCGATGGCAAACCGCAGAGCAAGCTCCTGATTGCGGCCTCCCAAACCAGTGCCGCGCAGGGTCACGGTCGTTTCCCCTCCAAAAAGCAGCGCGGTCTTGGCAGGCGCTTTCGAGGCAATGTTCAGGAGAAGTTGTGAGACGTCCTCAACATCCCCTTCAAGATCGTCGGCGATGATCTGTGCGTCCCAATCGCCGGACGCTTCCTGCATCGCCTCAAGGCTTTGCCGGTTGGAACAGATTAGCGTATTTTTCGCCGCGATCACCTCTGGCATCTCCCCGGTGGGTTGAGACAAATAGGCTTGAACACTTTCCGGCATCTCACTGAAAATGTTGTTGTTTTCCAGAATGGCTTTTGCGGTTTCCCGTGTACCAATCGGGGCCACGGTCGGCCCGCTGGCAATCGCGCGCAGATCATCGCCCACGACGTCGGACAGAATAAACGCCTCAACCTTTGCGGGCGCAGCAAGGCGCAGGAAGCCACCACCTTTGAGGCGCGACAGCTGTTGGCGGATATGGTTCATCTGAGTGATATCGAGACCCGCAGCCAGCAACACTTCGCTGACGCGTGCCTTGTCGGCCAGCGAGACACCGTCCACCGGTGCAGGCAGCAAGGCCGAGCCGCCGCCGGAAATCAGGGCGATGACTTTATCGTTCGCTCCAGCGGAGCTCAGTGCATCCGCAACCGTCTGGCCTGCGATCTCTCCTGCTTGATCGGGGACGGGGTGACCGGCAGGCAAAACAAGTGCGCCGTTGATGTCGCGCATGTTTTCGCGGTTGGTCACGGCAATTGCTCTGATCTTGGCACCGTCTGGTGCATGGGCCAAAGCGGCCTCCAGCATCGGGCAGGCGGCCTTGCCAACAGCGATCAGAAACAGCGTACCTTCAGGTTTTTCAATGGGATCCGCGGCAAAAAGGCGTGACAGCGCCGCCGCCGGATCGGCCGCCTTGACGGCAACATCGAACAAACGGCGCGCTTCTGCACGCAAAGCTGGCTCTGAATCTGGCATCTCACCCCCCGATTTTTGAGCCCTTATAGGCCGGGTCGGGCGGGTTGGAAACGCCGATTATAGAAACCGGTTCACGAGATTTTCCAGAACTTCCTGTTTGCCGGAATTTGGCGTCGGGTTCACATCGTCAGCAAGGACCTGCGCGGCGATGCTGTCAAGCGAGCCGTTCTCTAACATATCGGTGCTGTCCCACCCGGCATATCGTGCATCGCGTGCGGCTTCCAGACCACCATCTTCCAGCATCGCTGCGGCGGCTTTCAGACCTGCCGCGCAGACATCCATACCACCGATATGAGCGGCGATTAAGTCTTCGGGATCAAGGCTTTGACGGCGTAACTTCGCATCAAAATTGGTGCCACCCGTGGTAAATCCACCGGCCTTCAAGACCTCATAATAGGCCAGTGCCGCTTCGGGGATGTTGTTGGGGAACTGATCGGTGTCCCAGCCCGATTGGTAGTCATTGCGGTTCATGTCGATGGAGCCGAAAATGCCCAAACTGCGCGCCATCGCAAGTTCATGCTCAAAGGAGTGGCCCGCTAGGATCGCGTGGCCTTGCTCAATATTCATTTGCACCTCGCCCTCCAGCCCGAACTGCTTGAGAAAGCCGTAAACGGTGGCGACGTCGTAGTCATATTGGTGCTTGGTGGGCTCTTGCGGTTTCGGCTCGATCAGGATCGCGCCTTTGAAGCCGATCTTGTGCTTATACTCGACGACCATTTGCAGGAACCGCCCCGCTTGTTCCCGCTCGCGGGCAAGGTCGGTGTTCAGGAGCGTCTCGTAGCCTTCACGCCCGCCCCACAGGACGTAAT
>CAYGQQ010000032.1:0-24918 GCA_964352105.1 uncultured Rhodobacterales bacterium
GCTTTGGGAAATCCTGCCCAACGCCCGTGGCCCGCTGATCGTCGATTTCTGTCTGCGCATCGGATACACCACGATCCTTCTTGGCACCTTGGGCTTCTTCGGCCTGGGCCTGTCCTCGGAATCGCCTGACTGGGGCTCGACCATCAATGCAGGTCGCCGCCTTCTCAGCGTGTTCCCGCACCCGGCCATCGCACCCGCCATCGCTTTGATGACGCTGGTTCTTGGCCTTAATCTTCTCGCAGATGGTCTGCGCGAAGAAAGCTTGAAAGACTAAGGGGAGCGAGATCATGGCAAAACGCGACTACGACGGCCCAATTCTGGAGATCGACCAGCTCTCCATTTCCTTCTTCACACGTTTGCGGGAAATCCCGGCTGTGATGGATTTTTCATGCACGGTTCAACCCGGCGAGGCGATGGGCCTCGTGGGGGAATCCGGTTGCGGGAAATCCACCGTGGCATTGGGTGTCATGCAGGATCTGGGCGTTAATGGCCGGATCGTTGGTGGCTCGATCAAATTCAAAGGAAAAGATCTGGCGGAGATGTCCGCCGATGAGCTGCGCGATGTGCGTGGCAACGAGATCGCGATGATTTATCAGGAACCGATGGCGTCCCTGAACCCCGCGATGCGCATCGGCAAGCAGCTTATGGAAGTTCCGATGATCCATGAAGGCGTCGGCGAGAAGGAAGCCTATGACCGCGCGCTTGAAGTGGTCACAGATGTGAAACTGCCCGACCCGACGCGCATCCTGAACTCCTTCCCGCACCAGCTTTCGGGTGGCCAGCAGCAACGCATCGTCATCGCCATGGCGCTGATGTCGAAACCTGCGCTCCTGATCCTTGATGAGCCGACAACCGCACTGGACGTGACCGTTGAGGCGGCCGTTGTGGAACTGGTCAAAGACCTTGGCAAGAAATACGGCACCTCGATGCTGTTTATCTCCCACAACCTTGGTCTGGTCTTGGAAACCTGCGACCGGATTTGCGTTATGTATTCCGGTGAGGCTGTGGAAACAGGCTCCATTGAGGATGTGTTTGATCACATGCAGCACCCGTATACGCAGGCGCTGTTTCGCTCGATTCCCCTGCCCGGTGCCGATAAAAACGCGCGTCCTTTGGTGGCAATTCCCGGCAACTTCCCGTTGCCGCATGAACGTCCGCCAGGCTGTAACTTCGGTCCTCGCTGCGACTACTTTGAGGACGGGCGCTGTAATACCGGCGACATCAAGATGGGCACGGTCGAGGGCAATGACCGTCACGGATCGCGCTGCGTCAAGTTCACGGAAATCGACTGGAATGCGCCGATCACCCTTGCCGAAAAGAAGGAAAAAGCCGAACCCGGTAATGTGGTCCTGAAAATGGACAACCTGAAGAAATATTACGAGGTCGCGGCCTCGGCACTTTTTGGTGGTGCCAATAAGAAAGTGGTCAAGGCCAACGAAACACTCAGCTTTGAGGCGCGCGAATCCGAGACCCTCGCCATTGTCGGCGAATCCGGTTGCGGCAAGTCCACCTTCGCCAAAGTTCTTATGGGACTGGAAACGGCCACGGATGGGAAGATCCTGCTCGATAATCACGAGATTCAGGACACCCCGATTGAGAACCGCGACACCAAGACAATTTCCAACATCCAGATGGTATTCCAAAACCCGTTTGATACGCTGAATCCGTCGATGACGGTCGGTCGGCAAATCATCCGCGCCCTGGAAATCTTCGGTATTGGAAATACGGAGGAAGAGCGCAAGCAACGCATGCTTGAGCTTCTTGATCTGGTAAAGCTGCCGCGCGAATTTGCAGTCCGCATGCCGCGCCAGCTGTCCGGTGGACAAAAGCAACGTGTCGGTATCGCGCGCGCCTTTGCCGGCGACGCCCGCATCGTGGTCGCAGACGAGCCTGTTTCAGCTCTGGATGTGTCCGTGCAAGCGGCCGTCACCGATCTGTTGATGGAAATTCAGCGGAAAAACAAAACCACGCTTCTGTTCATCTCCCACGATCTGTCGATCGTGCGCTATCTTTCTGATCGCGTGATGGTGATGTATCTGGGCCATGTGGTGGAGCTTGGCAGCACCGATCAAGTCTTTGCGCCACCCTACCACCCCTATACTGAAGCGCTGCTCTCGGCGGTTCCGATCGCGGACACCAAGATCGAAAAACAGCATATCGTGCTTGAAGGCGATATCCCATCGGCAATGAACCCGCCCACAGGGTGCCCATTCCAGACCCGGTGCCGCTGGAAATCTGATGTTCCGGGCGGTCTTTGCGAAAAAGAAGTTCCGCCGGTGCGGCATCTGGCAGATGGCCATCAGGTCAAATGCCACCTCTCCGACGAGATCCTGTCGAAGATGGAACCTGTGATCAAAGTCGCGGCGGAGTAGCTCTCCCCCGCGACCTCACACGCTTCTTCTTGCCAAAAATACTCCCGCCGGAGGCCTCCCTCAGACGTCGTAAAGTGCGCCGAATTTCTGGTCGAGATAGTCCAGAAGTGGGGCCTCATCGGGTTCAAATCCACACGCGCGGGCGATCACGTCCTTTGGCTCATAGAGCCCGCCATGGCGTTGAAGGTTGTCACGCAGCCAAGTGGTCGCGCCGAAAGTATCTCCACGCGCCAGCTGCGTGTCCAGATCGGGCACAGCGCCCCGCAGCACCTGATAGAGGCACCCGGCATAGACATTGCCCAGACTATATGTCGGGAAATAGCCAAACAGACCGCAAGACCAATGTACATCCTGCAATACTCCGTTGGAGGCCTTGTCGACGCTCACCCCGAAATCGGACTTGAAGCGCGCATTCCAGGCCTCTTCCAGATCGGCAACCTCCAACGCACCGGAGATCAGTTGACGCTCCAGATCGAAGCGCAACATGACGTGCAGATTGTAGTGCACCTCGTCGGCCTCGGTGCGGATAAAGCCGGCACTTGCGCGGTTCACGACCTTATAAAATGCGCCCTCATCCGCCACACCGAAATCGCCAAACTGGTCGCGCATCTGCCCGAAAAGCCAGCCGGTAAATTCCCGCGAACGGCCAAGCTGGTTTTCGTAAATCCGGCTCTGGCTTTCATGCACGCCCATTGACACGCCACAGCCCAGCGGGGTCAACGCATAATCCGCGGAAATCCCTTGCTCATAGCAGGCATGGCCTACCTCATGGATCGTGGAATAAAAGCAGTTGAACGGATCGCGCGGGCTGACCCGCGTGGTGATCCGCACATCACTGCCTGAACCGCTGGAAAATGGATGCACGGCCTTGTCGATGCGCCCCTTCGTGAAATCATAGCCAAAGACCTCTGCCAATTTGGTGCTCAGCGCCATTTGCCCCGCTTCGGGGAAGTCCTGATCCAGCGCGGCAGGTGCGTTCGCGGCCAGTACACGCGCGCGCAGATCCACCAAGCGCGGGCGCATCTTGTCGAAGGTGCTTTGTATCTCCGCCCCGGAGGTGCCGGGCTCATAATCATCTAGAAGCGCGTCATAAAGATCGCCGCCCGCGGCCAAGGCAACTGCCTCTTGCCGTTTGAGATCGATCATTTGCGCCAGAACCGGCGCAAACCCGTCGAAATCATCCTCCGCACGTGCTTTTGCCCAGATACCCTGCGCTTTGGAAGCGAGCCCTGCGAGGTCCGTTGCAAGTTTCTCAGGAATTTTCGTGGCGCGCGCGTAAGATCGTTTGATGTGGCGCAGATTGGCTTTGCCAACAGGGTCTTCGGTTGTGGCGGTCTCCAACCAGTCGCCGACCTTCGGGTCCGTGCGGCGGGCATGCAGAACCGTTTCTAAGGCCGACATTTCCTCAGCACGCAACTCAGCGGCCCCGGTCGGCATCACGGTTTCCTGATCCCAGCCGGTGCGGCCCGCGACCGATCCCAAAGCTTGGGTGACGCGCTCATAAGCCATCAAGTCGTCAAATGCAGTCATCTCAGCCTCGCACGGATTGGGTTGTGGGATACATGGTCGCAAAGCGCGCCCGCAGGATCAGGCAGACCAGAACGACGGCCCCAAACTGATGCACGATGGCCAGATGCCAAGGGGCGGCATAAAGCACGGTGCCGATGCCCAGAACGATCTGCCCAAAGAGCATCACGGCCATCCAGTCAAAGGCCTGTTTGGTGGCACGGTTGGGTGATTTGCGAGACGCGCGCCAGGCGTAAAGGCCGAGGCCAAAGACAATATAGCCTAAGGTGCGGTGGTTAAACTGCACCAACGCCTCGGATTCGAAGAAATTGCGCCACCACGGAGAATACTCGAACGCGAGGGTTGGGAATACATCGCCGCCCATCAAGGGCCAGTCGGTATAGGTCCGCCCCGCGTCTATGCCTGCCACCAGCCCGCCCACGATGATCTGCAGATAGCTCAGATGCAATAGCGCGGAGACCATGGTTTTCAGGCCCGGCTCGGCGGAGCGTCTGGCTTGCAATAAATCCGCCTCCGTCCGGCCAAGGCGCAGGATATACCAAGCGATCAGGCCAAGGATGACAAAGGCCAGCCCCAGATGCACAGCGAGCCGGTAGGACGCCACATCCAACATTGTGCCGGTGAGGCCGGAGGACACCATCCACCAGCCAATAGCCCCTTGCAGCCCGCCAAGCCCCCCCAGAAGCAACAAGCGTTGCGTCCAGCCGGTGGGGATGTTGCGCGCCACAAGGAAACCAAGAAAGCCCACGGCCCAGACAAGCCCGATCACGCGGCCAAGCTGGCGGTGACCCCATTCCCACCAATAGATCACTTTGAACTCTGCCAGCGACATGCCAGCGTTTTGCAGCTGATATTCCGGGATCGCCTTGTATTTCTCGAACTCGAACGTCCAATCGGCATCGCTTAGCGGCGGGATCGCCCCGGTCACGGGCGCCCATTCGGTGATCGATAGCCCTGAATCTGTCAGACGCGTCAGCCCGCCCACGGCAATCATGATCACCACCAGCGCGAAAAGCACCATCAGCCAAAGCCGGATACCGGCCCGTGCGCCGCTGCGCTTGGCGCGATCGATTGCACCGGGGGCGGCTTGGGGCTTTTCCGCCGTCTCAACCTCTTCGAAAATACTGCGTTTGCCGGCCATCTCAGCCCTTTCTGTCTTTACCGTTTAACCTAGGTCGGCGCGCTGGGCGCGGCAAGTCATTCACCACGCTCTTTCCATCGGACAAACTGGCGCAGCATGCCATGAAATGTCTGCACATCGGCCTGCGTCATCGGCATCCGCGAAAACAGGTTTCGCAAGTTCAGCTTCATGCTATCAGCTTTGTGGTCGGGATAGAAAAACCCCGCCGTTTCAAGGCGCTGCACGAAATGTTCAAAGAGCTTTTCAACCTCGATATTCGTCGCGAATTCGGTGCTGGCAAGTTCCATCACTTCTGGCGCGTCCGCGCCGGTTTGGCGCCGCCACTCATAGGCCACCAGAAGCACGCATTGCGCGAGGTTCAGGGACGCAAAGCCGGGGTTCACAGGGACCGAGATAATCGCATTTGCCAGCGCAATATCGGCGTTTTCCAGCCCCGCGCGTTCGGGCCCAAAGAGCACACCCACTTTCTTGCCCTCTGCCGTCAGGGCGCGGGCATGTTCCATGGCGCGTTCCGGTGTCATCACCGGTTTGCTCAGATCGCGGCTGCGCGCTGTGGTGGCGAAGACGTAGTTCAGGTCTTCCAGCGCCAGCGGGGTCGTATCGAAGACGCCCAACTTGTCCAACACCCGCGCAGCCCCTGAAGCCGTCACGCGGGCACGCTCGTTTGGCCAGCCGTCGCGCGGGTTGACCAGACGCATATGCTCCAGCCCGAAATTCCACATCGCACGAGCCGCGAAACCTATGTTTTCGCCCATCTGCGGGTCAACCAAAACCATAACAGGCTGTGGTCCCGCCCAGTCGGTCTGTGTTGCGTGATCTGTTCCCGACATCGCATTTCCTTTTCGTTGCCGGGGGTTTACGCCGCCCGCTTCGCGCTCGCAATGGTCTTGTCGCCTGCCATCAGCCCCGCTAAGAGAGACGGACCTAATTGAGGCCAAGACCCATGACCGACACGACCGAGCCTGATACCCCGCAGATTTATCTGATCACCCCACCCGAGATTGAGTTGTCCAGCTTCCCGGGGCAGTTGAGTGCTATTCTGGATGCGGTCGATATTGCCTGCGTGCGGCTCAGCCTTGCCAGCACGGATGAAGACACGATCGCGCGGACGGCCGATCTGATCCGCGAACAGGTCCATGCGCGGGATATTCCTTTGGTGATTGAAAGTCATTTCCGCCTGATCGAGAAGCTGGGCCTTGACGGCGTGCATCTGACCGATGGCGCACGTTCTGTGCGGTATGTCCGCAAGGAGATCGGCAGCGAGCCGGTTGTGGGTGCGTTTTGTGGCCCCTCGCGTCACGAGGGGATGAATGCGGGCGAAAGCGGCTGCGACTATGTCTCCCTCGGCCCGCTCAACGACAATGGGCTGGGCGACGGGGCTGTGGCCGAATTTGACGCGTTCCAATGGTGGTCCGAAATGATTGAGCTGCCCGTGGTTGCCGAGGGTGCACTAGATCTGCGCGCTGTGGAGACATTGGCACCCGTGACGGATTTCTTCGGCATCGGGGCGGAGATTTGGGGCGCAGACGACCCTAAGGCCGCTCTGCAAGCATTGATTGCCCCGCTGGGCTGACCACGTGGCCTGCGCGCACCTGCGCCTCGCATGCGGCACTTAGCGCTTTGCGATCCGCAAAATCTGAAACCTTCAGAGCGGGTTGAAAGCGAACCTCCACCCTGCCGCGGTGCCCAAGCGCCAGGAGCCCCAGAAGATGCGGCGCAAATTCCATATCGCCCCACCAGCCATAGGTTCGCGGATCGGTGCCTTCAGGTGACGTATAGCTGACACTGACAGGTTGTATATGCATTTCATCCTTCAACTCAGGCGCGAAGAACGCCGCAAATAACGTCGAACGGAAGGGCAAGACTTGCAAACCATCGCTGCTGGTCCCTTCAGGGAAGAACAACAGTCTGTGGCCTTGGGTCAGGCGCATCTCAAAGAGGTCGCGCTGCACCGCTGCATCCGCCGCCGACCTTCGAATAAAGACCGTGCCCACGACACGGGCCATGAAGCCGATGGCGGGCCATTTCGCGACATCAGCTTTTGAGACGAAGAAAACCTCCCCCGCGGCATTTAGGACCAGAATATCCAGCCAGGAGCTGTGATTGGCCACGCGCGCGCCAGCGCCCTCAAAAGCGGTGCCTTGAGTGTTCAACGGAAGCCCGAGAACCGAAAGGGCCACGCGGCAAACGTGTTTAACGATGCTGGGTGATATTTGGCGCTTGCCGGCGAGAAACGTTTTTTCCACCAGCCGAAAGCTGAGAAACGTCGTCAGACCTGCGGCAAATACGATGATAAGCACTGACAGCCTCAAGACGACGCGGCCCCAACCGGCAGCTCCGATCTGCCGCGTGGGCGGGCTATGAGGCGACGTCCATGTGCTCATGTCTTATGCCTCTCGGCGGGTCACTCGTCTGGCCTGCGTATAGATTTGTTTGTGGCGCGCTGACAGATTCTGCGTGTCCAGAACGAGGCAGACATCTACTGTGTTGAAGGCACTGTCGATAAAGGCTCCATCGCCCACAACACCACCGAGCCGCAAATAAGCTTTGATAAGCGAAGGCATCGCCTTTATCGCCGCTTTGCGGTCGATCTGGTCCGGAGGGGTGATGTCCATTGGCGCATAAGATTTGGACCGGGGACGAAGGGTTTCGGGGGCAAGATGATCGGCGTGAAGAAGCGACAATGGCGCGGCAATATCTTTGGTATCGGTGCCATGGAAACTGGCGACCCCGAAAAGCACTTCTATGTCATGCTGATCGATATAGTCCGACAGACCTTGCCATAGCTGAAACATCGCCGTGCCGCCACGATAGTCGCGATGCACGCAAGACCGGCCCAGTTCCAGAAGTTTGCGCCCCGTGGCCTTGAGCGGTGCAAGATCATACTCGTCCTCGCTGTAAAACCGCCCGACACCATCCCCCGCCCCCTCCAGCGTATCACTGCGCAGCAAGCGATAGACGCCGATCACATGGTCCAGCGTGGTTTTATCTCGCTTGGGATCAATCAGGATCAGATGATCGAAATAGGGATCGAACGCGTCCCGCTCAAACTGGTTTTCATGATCAATGCCATCGCCCGTGCCACCCAGTTCTTCGACGAAAACCTTGTAACGCAGACGTGCTGCACCGTCGCGATCGGCATCATCTTTCGCGAGCTTCAGCTCAAAAGGCAAGTCTCCCTGAAAAGGGCGCGATTGGGTCATGGACCTGTGGTTCTCAGCTCTTTTTGCGCAATTCTGCGCTGGTGTTAACGGTCACGACAGCGCAAAGCAACCGCGACCCGCCCCACGACACGCTATCATTTTTCTTAGTTTTGCTTTACGGATAATTTATTAGACCAAACTTAATTTCAATGTTCATTAAAAACCTGAACGAGGTTTACAGTTGATCCAACCAAAGTGACTTTTCCAATATGCTCAAAATTAACGGTTATTTTACCATTTATGTTAGATTGAACTTGTCCAAGGCCCCAGTCATCGGCGCTTGGGTTGCGAACCAGCATTCCCGGTTCGAGCAAGGAGTTTATTGTGTCAGACATAGCATCGCCACCGAGTCCTTTAGAAATGACCGCTGACCTGAAAGATAGTGCGTCGCTGCTTGGGTCAAGGATTTGCCATGACCTTATCAGTCCCCTTGGCGCGATTAGCAATGGGTTGGAGCTGCTGTCGATGTCGGGTGTGCCGTCGTCGCCCGAACTGACCTTGATCGAGGAAAGCATTGAAAGCGCAAATGCCCGCGTGCGCCTGTTCCGGGTGGCTTTTGGTGCGGCGTCCGGCACGCAGGTGCTGGCGCGGTCCGAAGTGATCAAGCTGCTGAGCGGGTGCTATGGCCCCAGCCGAATGCACGTGCATTGGAACCCGGCCTCTGATCCATCCCGAACCGAGGCAAAAACCGCGTTTCTGGCGATCATGTGTCTGGAGGCGACCCTGTCTCAAGGCGGCGAGATTGCTGTGTCCGAGAACCGTGGTCGCTGGACGTTGCAGGCCTTTGGTCCAAAAATTCGTTTTGAGAGTGAGCTTTGGGCAGGGCTGGAAACAGGCAATCTGAAAGACGCGAATTCGTCACAGGTTCAGTTTGTTCTGCTGCAAGATGCCTTGAAAACGCTGGAGCGGACCGCGCAGGTCGGACATTCCGAGACGGCTGTGTCTTTAAGCTACTAGGCCGCGTTATAGCGCGCGCAGATCACGTTTGAAGCGGCGCATATTGTCGACATAGTGGCCAGCTGCTTCCAGCAAACCGTCCTGCATCTCCTGAGAGATTGCCTTGATGACCTTGCCCGGTGCGCCCAGCACCATTGAACCGTCGGGGATGGTCTTGCCTTCGGTGATCAGCGCCCCTGCCCCGATCAGACAGCCTTTACCCACGACAGCGCCGTTCATGATCATCGCGCCCATGCCCACAAGTGTGCCGTCCCCGATTGTGCAACCATGGAGCATCGCCTTATGACCGATCGTGCAATTGTTCCCGACACTCAGCGGATAGCCCATATCTGTGTGCAAAACGCAGTTTTCCTGAATATTGCTGCCTTGGCCGATCCGGATCAACTCGTTATCGCCGCGCAGGGTACAGCCAAACCAGACCGACGCTCCGGTTTCCAGCGCGACCTTGCCGATCACATTGGCATCCGGTGCGATCCAGAAATCACCATCTTCGGGCAGGTCCGGCTGCGCATCACCTAGTGCATAGACCGTCATGCGCCGCGTCCTTCAAATTCTTCGTTCATTCCACGGACAAGATCAGTGAGGCCCAATTGACGCCGACGTCTGAGCCGCTCCGCGGTGATGATCGCGCGCAGTTGCGCTTCCGTTGCCGCAAGATCGGAATTCACCAGACAATAGTCATATTCCGCCCAATGGCTGATCTCGTCGCGGCTCTTCTCCATCCGCTTCTCGATCACCTCGTCACTATCCTGCCCGCGCCCGCGCAACCGGTCTTCCAGTGCCGCGATGGACGGAGGTAGAACGAAGATCGACACGACATCATCGGCCATGGCAGTGTTGATCTGCTGGCCGCCTTGCCAATCGATATCGAACAATACGTCGCGCCCTTGCGAAATCGCGGCCTCCACGGGTGCCTTGGGGGAGCCATAGAAATTGCCGAACACTTCGGCATGTTCCAGCAGGTCGCCTTGCGCGACCATGGATTTGAACTCTTCGGGAGTGCGAAAGAAGTACTCCCGCCCGTCTTCTTCGCCTTTGCGGGGCGCGCGGGTGGTGGCGGACACCGAAAAACTGAGGCTTTCATCCCACGCCATCAGCGCGCGTGCCAAGGTCGATTTGCCGGCACCGGACGGGGAGCTGAGGATGATCAGAAGGCCACGGCGGGCGGTTTGCATCTAAGGCTACTCCACGTTCTGTACTTGCTCACGCATCTGATCAATCACGGCCTTCAGGTCAAGACCTACCCGCGTCAGATCGGTGTCGTTTGATTTAGAGCACAGCGTATTGGCCTCCCGATTGAACTCCTGCATCAGGAAATCCAGCTTGCGGCCAACGGCGCCGTCTTGCGCCAGCAAATCCCGCGCAGCAGACACATGCGCACCGAGGCGGTCAATCTCTTCCTGCACATCGGCTTTGACGGCAAGCATCGCCAGTTCCTGCGCCACCCTGTCGGCATCCGCCCCGTCGGAATTGTCCAAGACCCGCGCAAGGTTGTCGCGCAAGGATCTGGCGACGTGATCACGACGGGCAAAAGCAAGGTCTTTAGCCTGTGCCGTCAGGCTTTCAATCTCCGTGATTTGGGTCTGCAAAACCGTTTCCAGTGCGGCCCCTTCGGTTGTCCGCATCTGCGCAAAGGACGACAGCGCTTTGGCAAAGCTATCCGCAATTGCTACTGTCGGCAGCGGCTGGCTGCTGAGGTCTTGGGTTGCCATCACACCGCGCAGGCCAAGAAAATCGACAGCGCGGGACGGCTCCAGCTTAAGCCCTTGTTCTTTGGCTCTGAAACGCACGCGGATCGCGGCTTTCAGATAGGCATCAAGCGTCGCATCATCAACTTGCAGATTAGCCCCGGCCTCTTCCTGCTCCAAGCGGATCGTCAAATTGACGTTCCCGCGAAAGGCTGTTTCGGCGATCTTAGCACGCAGTTTCGCCTCATCAGCTTGCATCGCTTCGGGCAAACGCATCCGAATATCCAGCCCTTTGGCGTTCACGCTGCGCAGCTCGATAGTCCAGGCGACCCCGTCTGCAGTTCCGGCTTGAGACGCAAAGCCTGTCATTGATTGGACCATGGGTTAACCCTTTAACCTTTTCGTAACTGATATGAACAGAGTTCCAGTGTAAGTCTGCACTTAACACTTCAGTAACTTTCTCGGGCTACGGTTAACAAAACCTGAACCCCGCGACAACCAGAGGCCCCTGTGCGAGGGAGATCAGGAATGACACAGCAACATAGCCACGGGGCAGAGATTGTCCCAATTTGGAAGTATCGACGCCCGATGGACACGACCGTTCAGACAGACATGCGAACGCATTGGGAGCAGCTTCGTGCCGGGCGACTGATGCCGTTGCGCTCCGAGATTGATCCAAGATCTATCGAGAACGGCTTGGAATATGCCTTTCTGGTCGAACGCACGCAGCCCGGCCATGTCCGGTTGCGCGTTGCGGGCATGCATTTATGCGATCTGATGTCTATGGAAGTCCGCGGCATGCCTTTGCGGGCATTTTTGCAAGTGGGCTCACGTGGGCTGTTCACTTCCCGGCTGGAGCGGGTGTTCGAGACCCCCGAAATTCAACTGCACCACCTTGTTTCAGACGATCAAGGGCAGTCCGCGCTGCATGCACAGATGCTGGTTCTGCCGCTTAAAGGTGACAATGGGCAGGTCGACCGGGCGCTGGGGTGCATCGTGACCGAAGGCACAATTGGACCGTTCCCAAGGCGGTTCCGGCTATTGGAGACCGACGTCACCTGCCTGCGCACCGGGGCCGAGACCTCTGCCAAGGACCGCGAAGTGCGCGATGCCCCGAAAGTTGCGGGCTTTGCGGAGGCGCAGCGTCCGTTTGGCATGCCCGACCTGTCCTCTGTCAGAATTGGAACGCGTGACGATGGCAGACCTGATTTCAAGGTGATCCAGCGCGAAAGCGAGTAAGATCCCCCGCCCGGAACATGAAAAACCCCGCGCCTTTTAAGCGCGGGGTTCTTTTGTGTGCTTTGAAGCAGGCGTTAGATTGCGGCGCGGTTTTCCGTGACGCGGTCTGACAGCTCTTCGGCGACCAGAAATGCCAGCTCCAATGATTGGGAGGCGTTCAGGCGCGGGTCGCAAGCCGTGTGGTACCTATCCGACAGGTCCTCGTCAGTCACCGCACGGACACCGCCTGTGCATTCTGTGACATCCTTGCCGGTCATCTCGAAATGAACGCCGCCGGGGACAGTGCCTTCCGCTTTGTGGATACCGAAGAACTCCCGCACTTCACGTAGCACGCTTTCAAACGGCCGGGTCTTGTAGCCGGTTGACGATTTGATCGTGTTGCCGTGCATCGGATCACAGGACCAAACGACATTGGCACCTTCCTCTTGAACGGCTTTGATCAGACGCGGCAGGTATTCGGCCACATTGCCCGCGCCAAAACGCGCGATCAGAGTTAGACGACCTTCTTCATTGGCCGGGTTCAGCTTGGACATCAGCACTTTAAGGTCGTCTGCCGTTGTGGTCGGGCCACATTTCAAACCGATCGGGTTTTGCACGCCACGGGCAAATTCCACATGGGCACCGTCTGGCTGACGGGTTCTGTCGCCGATCCAGATCATGTGGCCAGAGCCTGCAACCGGCAGCCCAGAGGTGCTGTCGATCCGGCAAAGCGCCTCTTCATACTCCAGAAGCAGGCTTTCGTGGCTGGTGTAGAAATCCACCGATTGCAGTGTGTGTGCTGTTTCCTGATCGACGCCCGCGGCCTTCATGAAGTCCAGCGCATTGGAAATGTGGTTGGCCATATCGCGGTATTTCTCGGATTCCTCACGGTCCGTGAAGCCAAGGGTCCAGGCATGCACCTGATGCACATCCGCGTAGCCACCAGTGGAGAACGCCCGCACAAGGTTCAGCGACGCGGCTGACTGCGTATAGGCCTGCAGCATCTTCTGCGGGTTCGGAATGCGGGCTTCGGGTGTGAAGTCCAACTCATTGATGATGTCACCGCGGTAGCTTGGCAGCTCCACCCCGTTTTGGGTTTCCGTGGGGGCTGAGCGCGGCTTGGCAAATTGCCCGGCCATCCGCCCAACCTTGACCACTGGCACCTTGGCGCCAAAGGTCAGAACCATCGCCATTTGCAGCATCACCTTGAATGTATCGCGAATGCTGTCAGCGGAGAATTCCGCAAAGCTTTCAGCGCAATCGCCGCCTTGCAAAAGGAACGCCTCGCCACGGGAGACAGCGGCCAAGGAGGACTTCAGCTTGCGCACCTCACCCGCAAAGACCAGGGGCGGATATTTGGACAATTGTGCTTCCGCAGCCGCCAATGCAGCCGCATCGGTATACTCGGGCATCTGCACCCGAGGTTTGTTGCGCCAGTCGGACTTGCTCCAGGTCTGTGCCATCTCAATCGCTCCGTTGGTGTTAGCGGTATCGTTTCAGAGACATCCCTATAACGTGCCATCCCGGGGGTTGCCAATGTCGAATTCTTAGTTATGGCTGTTCAAAGGGCGGAAATTTGACCGGTGCCCAGGAACCAGGGAGGTGGCAGTGGCGCAAGCTGCCGTGAATCAGCAAGTTGGCGGCGCGGGACAAGCCGTCAAGCACAAGCGTTTCGTTTTTGTGCTTCTCAACGATTTTTCAATGCTGAGCTTTTCGTGTGCCATCGAAGCGTTGCGGATCGCGAACCGAATGTCCGGTCAAAAGCTTTACAGCTGGACTCTGACGGGTGAAGGCGGCGGCGTCGCGTATTGTTCGACGGGGACTGGGTTCAAACTGGACAGCGATCTAAGCGAGGTTCAGCGCGACGACGTCGTTTTGGTTTGCGGTGGTGTCGGCGTTCAAACTGCGACGACGAAGCCGATTCTGAACTGGCTGCGCCGGGAAGCGCGTCGTGGGGTTGTTTTGGGCGGATTGTGCACGGCCAGCTACGCGCTTGCAAAAGCTGGATTGCTGGACGGCAAACGCGCAACGATCCATTGGGAAAACCAGGACAGTTTTTCAGAAGAATTCGACGAGATTGATTTGACCAAATCCGTTTTTGTGATCGACGGGAACCGGATCACAACGGCGGGCGGGACCTCTTCAATTGATCTGATGCTGAAACTTGTGGCCAATGATCATGGCGAGGATTTGGCAAATCTGGTGGCCGATCAGCTGATTTACAGTTCCATCCGCACTGATCAGGACCAGCAGCGACTGTCTATTCCGACGCGCATCGGGGTCCGCCATCCCAAGCTGAGCCGGGTCATCCAGATGATGGAAGCCAATGTCGAGGAGCCCATCAGCCCCTCCATTCTGGCCAAAGAGGTCGGCATGAGCACGCGCCAATTGGAAAGGTTGTTCCGACGCTATCTCGACCGCAGCCCGAAGCGTTATTACATGGAAATCCGGCTGCAAAAGGCGCGCAATCTGCTGATGCAAACCGATATGAGCGTGATCAATGTTGCGCTGGCATGTGGGTTCGCGTCGCCGTCGCATTTTTCAAAATGCTACCGGGCGCATTATGACACGACACCCTACCGGGAGCGGGGTTCCCATGCCAGCCGGTTGTCGGTTTGATATAAGGTCGGATTTTTAGGTATTTTTGCCAAAAAGAAGCGGGTCAGACCGCTTTGAAGACCAGAACCGCGTTGAGGCCGCCAAAGGCAAATGCGTTGGACACGGCGACGGTGACTTTTGCCTCGCGCGCCTCGTTCGGGACAACATCAAGCGCGCATTCGGGGTCTGGTTCTTCGTAGCCAATCGTGGGGGCCACGATACCGTCGCGAAGCGCCATGATACAGGCAAGCGCTTCGATCGCGCCGGTGCCACCGATCGCGTGGCCATGCATGGATTTTGTGCTTGAAATCATCAACTTATCGGCATGAGCGCCGAACACATCCGCCACGGCGGCGCATTCTGTTTTGTCATTTGCCGCTGTTCCCGTGCCATGGGCGTTGATGTAGCCCACATCAGAGGCCGCGATCCCAGCGTCATCAAGCGCGCCTTTCATGGCCCGGGCAGCACCCTGTTTTGAGGGCATGACGATGTCGCCTGCATCCGAGCTCATGGCGGAGCCTATGACCTCGGCCAGGATGTTGGCACCGCGGGCTTTGGCGTGCTCATATTCCTCGAAGACAAAGATTGCGGCGCCCTCGCCCTGGACCATCCCGTTTCGGTTGGCAGAAAACGGGCGGCAGCTGTCTTTTGACATGACGCGAAGACCTTCCCAGGCTTTGACGCCGCCAAAACACAGCATCGATTCCGAGCCCCCGGTGATCATCACCGGGGCCATGCCCGAGCGGACAAACTGGAACGCTTGCCCCATCGCATGATTGGATGATGCACAGGCCGTTGCGACAGTGAAAGCCGGTCCCTTGAGGTTGAACTGCATCGAGACATGGCTGGTGGCCGCGTTGTTCATCAGTTTTGGGACAACAAAGGGGTGGACGCGGTTCTTGCCCTCCTCGTAAACGGCGCGGTAATTTTCATCCTGGGTGTTCATACCGCCGCCCGCCGTGCCCAGAATAACGCCGGATTTTGCAGAAAGCTCGCCCGAGAAATTCAGACCGGCTTGCGCAATCGCCTGCGTCGCAGCGATCAGGGTAAACTGCGTGTAGCGGTCATAAAGCGATATCTGCTGGCGGTTAAACACAGCATTGGGGTCATAGTCCCGCACCTGCCCACCGATCTGGATGGCCAGGCGGTCCACATCGCGGATATCAAGCGGGCCGATGCCGCAGCGTCCTTCACGAAACGCCTCAAACGTGCGGGCGACATCGTGCCCCAAAGCGTTGATCGTACCTTGGCCAGTGATAACAACACGTGCCATATCAGCTCTTCTGGTCGGCGATCAGCTTCTCGACAGCTGCCACGATGCTGGCCACGCTAGAGATGTCGAACTCGCTGTCTTCGGGCGCATTAGCGTTGAAAGGGACCGTGATATCAAAGACTTCTTCGATCGCGAAGATTGTCTCAACCAGACCAAGAGAGTCGATCCCAAGATCATCCAGTTTTGCAGTCAAAGTGATATCTGCTGGGTCGAGAACTGCCTGTTCTGCGAGGATTTGCACAATGTTTTCTTGAACCTGACTTGACATCGATCTTTCCCAAAAAACGCGCCTGTCTTTAGATAGGCAGGATTTGTGACGCTTTCTACCGTCTTGGATAACGGTTTTGCAATCACCTGTCGGCTTTGGCAGATTTCATGAAACGCGGCAGGCGGCGCAGGGATTTTTGCATTTCGATATGGGTGTCCATTTTAACAGCCGGGTAGCCCAGAAGGACGCGCCCGGCTGGGGCGTTTGACATGATCTTGGTGCCGCCGCCTGCCACCACGTCATCGCCGACGAAGATATTGTCACTGACGCCGCATTGGCCGCCAAACACAACGCGGTTGCCGATCTTTGTGGAGCCTGCAATGCCGACTTGACCGCAGATCAGGCAATCCTCGCCGATCTGGACGTTGTGGCCGATATGGACCTGATTATCCAGCTTGGTGCCATTGCCAATTTGCGTGGCCCGAATGGTGCCAGCGTCAATTGTGGCGTTGGCACCGATCTCAACATCATTGCCGATGATCACGGAGCCAAGCGAATGGATACGGGTCCAGGATTGTTGTTTTATTTCAGTGCCTTCCCCAAGGGTCTCGCGCGCGGTTTCCACGGTGGATTTCTCAGGCGTGACAAAGGAAAATCCGTCAGAGCCGATGACTGCGCCGGGTTGGCAGATGAAATTATCGCCGATCTGAACCCGTGCGCCGATCTTGGCACCTTGCTGGATCAGAGCGTTATTGCCGATGTGGGCGTGTTCTGAGATCGAGCAATGGGAGGCGATGCGCGCGCCTTTTCCGATCTCTACATTGGAACCGATGTAGACGAATGGGCCGATGGCGGCACCGTCACCGACTTTCGCTGATGAATCGACGACAGCTGAGGGATGAACGCCTTTGGGGATGGCTGGACCGGGATCCATAAGCTGCGTCAGACCGGACATCGCATAGCGTGGTCTGGGAACAATAAGTGCGGCTTTCAGCCCGTAGGACTGCCAATCGGCACCTTCCCAAAGGACCGCGGCTTGCGCACCGCCGTGTGACAACGCATCGGCGTAGGCCGGAGACATCGCCAAGGCCAAGTCATCTGGGCCCGCCTGCGCCGGCTCACTCACACCCGCGATGCGAAGCGATCCGTCCCCGAACAGCGTCGCGCCAAGCGCTTTGGAAATTTCCGCGACTGAAAAGCTCATGACAGATCCACTTCGGTCAGGGTCGCGCAAAACCGGTCTGCGCTGACCTATGCCGATGGTTTAGCTTTGCAATGCGCGCAGGGAAACCCCAGCCTTTTGCAAAGCGGCAAAGATCTTCTTATCGCGCCCGTAGACATCTCGGCGATACTGCGCCTTGCCTTTGGGATCGACCCACGCGGTGTAGTAGACCAGGTGGACCGGAAGTGGCTCGCGCAGATCGACCTGTGCTTCCCGACCGGTGACCAGTTTCGATTTGAAGAACCCTTCAGGGTCCCGCTCCTGCGCTTTGAGCAGCGCGTAGGCGAAATCAAATGGTTTGTGAACCCGAACGCAGCCATGGCTGAAGTCGCGCTTTTCCCGCGCGAACAGGTTCTTGGCAGGTGTGTCATGCAGGTAGATGTTGTGCCGGTTGGGGAACATAAACTTTACAAGACCAAGCGCATTGCCTTGGTTGGGCGGCTCTTTCATGGAGAACGGGAACGTCCGTTCGTCATATTGCGAGAAATCGACCGCACCGCGGTTGACCACACGGCCACGGCTATCGGTGATTTGCAGCTGACGCACTGCATTCGGGTTCTTTTTCAAAAGCGGCAGGTATTCTTTTGTGATGATAGAGCGCGGTACGTACCACGACGGATTGATCACCATATGCTCCATCGTATCGGAGAATTCTGGTGTCCGGCGGTCCTCGCTGTTTAGACCGACAACGACGCGGCTGACGAATGTCGATTTACCGTTGTTCATGATGTGAACGTGGAAATCAGGGATGTTGACCCAGATATGTTTGCGCTCAAGCGGTTTGTTGTTCCAACGCTGACGCTCCATCGCGACGACCACCTGTGCAAGGCGGTCCTGAACCTGTTTGTTGACCTCGGCGATTGTGCCTTCACCTGCCACGCCATCCGCGGACAAACCATGAGCGATCTGGAATTGTTGAACGCCGGCCTGCAACTTGGTGTCATAGGAACTCGCGTTTGTATTACGCATATGGCCCATACGGATCAGACGATTGCGCAATTGCACGACCGCGCCGCCGGACTGGCCGGGTTTCAGGGACTTGGCTTGCACCGTATCGCCCCAACCGCCCATACCGAGCAGTTTTTCCAGGCGCAGTTTTTCCTTCTGAAGAGCGACATAATCTTTCGTCGTCGGGGCCAGTTTTTTCAGGAAAGATTGCGGATTGGACTTCGCGATGCCGTTCATCAACGACACACGATCAAAGCGCTGCACTTGCGTGAAGATGCCGCTGTCGACCTGCGACGGCACAAGAACGCCCGAGCGCAGGTTGTCCGCGTAAGTCAGGAAACGTTTGGCAGTTTCAACCTCAATGCGACCCAGGTCTTCACTGGTTTTTGCCGAGCGGAAAAGCGCGGTCAGTTCCTCTGCATTATAGCGGGACGCGGGCAGCCCATGATGTCCAGATGCCTCAAAGGCATTGAGCAGCGCAGACCGGCGGTGTTTGTCGGAATTGCCAACAAAAATTGGTTTGTAATTACGCTCACGATAGAACGTGGACAAAGCCTCATCGCGCGCCGCAGCGGTTGCGATCGACTGTTTGAGAGCGGTGACAGCGGCGTTGGCTTTCTCAGTCCCGAGGACAGGCAGCATTGCCCCTGCAATCCCGGTTGCAAAAACCTTCAACGCACCGCGGCGGTTAACTGACTGTGTCATCGTGAACCCTCAATAAAAAAATCTCTAACCATCATATTCCCCCCAAAAATCTACTCCAATGTCTGACCCGACACTCTCAGCCAATTGTGGTATTTCAGAGACGCTTTCTTGCGTAAATACCTCACCTTTTGAGATTACATTTTCGTTACCATGGGCAAATTCCCGCCGATATCTTCTTTTTTAAGGTTTGTCGCCTAAACCGGGGTTGGTCGAAGAATCACTTTGTGTCATACAGCCTGTACTTGGGGGACTTTGGGTGCGTATGCGCCAGACGAATGGGGCTAACTTGCTATGAGCGAGAATAAAATGGCGTCGATTTCACGACGCTCGCTACTTGGGGCTTTCGCAGCAACCGCGATTACCGCAACACCAGTCTACTCCAAAGCTTTCGGCTTTCTGAAAGGCGCGGGCGACGTCCGACGCTTGAAGATGCATTCCGGACGGACCGGCGAAAAGATCGACATGATCTATTGGATCGAAGGCGAATATATTTCCGAAGCGCTGGAAGAAGTGAACTTCTTCATGCGCGACTGGCGTCAGAACTCTTCCATCGGGATGGACACGCGCACTGTTGATATCATGGCCGCCGCGCATAACCTGATGGACGCGTCTGAGCCTTATCTTCTGTTGTCCGGCTACCGCTCGCCAAAGACCAATGCTTTGCTGCGGTCACGCTCTGGCGGTGTTGCAAAGAACTCCCTGCACATGAAGGGCCAGGCCGCGGATCTGCGTCTGTCTTCAAGATCAGTCGGTCAGATCGCACGGGCGGCGGCATCGTGTTCCGCAGGCGGTGTCGGGCGGTATTCTGGCTCCAACTTCGTGCATATGGATTGCGGACCGATCCGCACTTGGGGACGTTAAGCCCCTTCCCTCTCGACGGATTTTCGAAAACCGCCCGTGATTACGTCGCGGGTGTTTTCTATTGTGACGCTATGGTTTCAAAAAAGCGGTATCTGAGACGTGGCGCACCCGACAGGATTCGAACCTGTGGCCTCTGCCTTCGGAGGGCAGCGCTCTATCCAGCTGAGCTACGGGTGCGTTGATATCGCTATAAAACGCTTGGCACGCCGACACAATCGCTTTCACAGATGCCGCGTGGAATATCACGGATGGCAAACTGCCTTCAGGCGAAAAGCTCGTGGCAAAGCTCAAGCGCGTCGACCAGCGCATCGACTTCTGCTTCGGTGTTATAGAGCCCAAAGCTCGCCCGGCAGGTGGCATTGACGTCGAGATATTCCATCAAAGGCTGCGCACAATGGTGGCCGGCGCGCACGGCAATGCCGCGCTTGTCCAACACCGTAGAGATATCATGCGCATGCGCCGCGCCTTCCAATGTGAAAGAGAAGATCGCGCCCTTGGTGGCGCTTTTGCCTTGCACGTTCAACCAGTTCAGCCCGTCCAGCTTAGCGCGTGCATAGTCGCGCAGCTTTTCCTCATGGGTAGCAATCGCGTCCATGCCGAGCCCCATCATATAATCCAACGCAACGCCCAGACCGATGGTTTGCACGATGCCGGGCGTGCCTGCCTCAAACTTCATCGGGGCGTCGTTATAAGTGATGACGTCCTTATGCACCTCGCGGATCATATCGCCGCCGCCCATGAAGGGCTGCATCTCAGCCAGCCGCGCCGACTTGACAAAGATCGCGCCAGAGCCTGAGGGGCCATAAAGTTTGTGACCGGTGATCGCAAAGAAATCGCAGTCAAGATCTTGCACATCCACAGGCATATGCACAGCAGATTGCGAGCCGTCGACCAGTACCGGAACACCTTTTGCATGCGCCCCGTTGGTGATGGTTTTCACATCGACGACTGTCCCCAGAACGTTGGACATGTGCGTGACAGCAATCAGTTTGGTACGCGGTGTGATCGCGTCCAGAACCTTTTGCGGGTCAAGATCGCCATTGGCATCGACATCAATCCAGACCAGCTTCACGCCGAGCCGCTCGCGCAAGAAATGCCACGGTACGATATTGGCGTGATGCTCCATGATCGACAGAATGATCTCGTCCCCGGCCTGCATGCGCGGCATGGCCCAAGCATAGGCCACCATATTGATGCCTTCGGTCGTGCCGGAATTCAGGACGATTTCATCTTCCGTGCCCGCGTTGAGAAACTTTGCGATGGTGCCGCGTACTGCCTCATATTTCTCTGTCGCGAGGTTGGACAGGTAGTGTAGGCCGCGATGGACATTGGCATATTCCTCCGCGTAGCCGCGGGTCACGGCGTCGATCACCACCTGTGGCTTCTGCGCCGAGGCCCCGTTGTCGAGGTAGACCAAGGGTTTGTCATTCACTGTCCGCGACAGGATCGGGAAGTCGGCGCGGATTTTCGCTACATCATACACGGACGATCTCCAATCCCAGCAAAGCGGCGATCAGCGACAAAAGGATGCTGACGCCGATACCAACGGCAAACATCGAAATCACCATGCCGACAAAAACCATCGGCAGAGAGGTGAACCCATGCAAAACCGCGACAAAATTCACCAATAACCAGATGAACAAAAACAAGCTGACCAAGCCGATCAGCTGCGCAAGGCCCGGCGACACAACCGCAACGACCAACTGCACGATCTGCACCGCGACAAGGACAAATTGCAGCCATGTGACCACCAGAAGGCTTTCGTCAAATTCCCCTGTGCCGCCGAAACCGCGGCCGATGTAATGCGTACAAATCACTGTCAGAGCCAGAATGCCCGCAAGGACGCCAGTGAACAGGAAGGGCGAGGCCAGAAGATGTTCGCTCATATCCGTGCTGCCGGGCGGAATAAGGTAGGCTGACAGCGTCGACAGCACCCCGGAGACCACCGCGATCAGCGCGATTGCGGTCCACAAAATGTCGCGCCCCGGCGAGAAGGACAGGACTGCTGCTGCCCCTTCTTTGGGGGTCAGGATCGACATGCGGATAAGAGAAATAAGGTGGGAAAGCATATCGGGTTACGTCTTTTCTACGGCGATTAAGCCGTTGATCCATATGAACAAGAAACAGGCGAAGGTCAGCAGGGATACGGAGGCCAGCGCAGGCCCCGAACCGATAAAGCCAGCGACCAGCCCTTGCAACAAGACAAGCGGTGCCACAGCAATTAGCGCCCAGAACAGGGCCAGTCTTGCCGAACGGTACGTGCCCTGCCCGCCCATCGCTTTGGCGATCAGATGGGAGATCGCGGCCAGTCCGTAAAGCATCAACGGGGCCGCCAGAACTTGGCCGACAAATGCACCGCTGGCCAAAGCCTCAAAGGAGGGATCGCCACCGGACAGATGGGCCTCGCGCGCCAGCCCCGGCAGGCGCGCCACAAAAAACAGAAAGTTTGCGATCATCACCCAGGCAAGGGCGATCTCTTCGCCCGCACCACGCGCAAGATGGTCGCGCAATACGGCACGCGGCTTGCGGTAGCTGCTGACAATTGCGCTTGCCGTCGACATGGTCTAGCCGCGCCGCCTTGCCAGCCAATCTTCCAGACGTCCCATAAGGTCGTCTGCGATGGTCTCGTCCTCAATCTCTTGCAGGGCTTCTGCAAGGAAGGCCAGAACCAGCAGATCTTGCGATTCCTGTTCAGGCACACCGCGAGAACGCAGGTAAAAAAGCGCGTCTTCATCAATAGCCCCGGAGGTTGAACCGTGCGAGCACGCCACATCGTCGGCGTAGATCTCCAACTCGGGCTTCGCAAGGAAATAAATATCACCGTCAAGAAGCAGCGACTGGCTGATCTGGTAGCCGTCGGTTTTCTGGGCACCGGGCTTAACAAGGATTTTGCCTTGGAAAACGCCCGTCGCTCCGTTACGCAGCACCTTCTTGTAGACCTGACGGCTTTCACAATTCACCGCGTCATGCGTGATGAAGACCGTGTCGTCGTGGTGGAAATCACCATCGCCCACAGCCGCACCAGCGACATGGGCAATCGCGTCATCACCGGTTAATTCGATCACACATTCATTGCGCGTCATCACGCCGTTCACCGTCAGGGTGAAGGATTTGAACGCGCTTTCACGTCCAAGACGCGCGAAGATATGCGTGGCCGCCTGCCGGTCGTGATCACGCCCCTGCGCGCGCACGTGGTGGAAAGCGGCCCCGTCGGCCACCGAGACCTCCATCACCTTGTTAAAGCGCGCCGCAGCTGGACCGTTTTCGATCACGGTGAGGTCGCCGCCCTCTTCAACCTTGATACAGTGATGCAAGATCGCGTCGGATGTCTCTGATTTGTGGAGGTAAATCAGGTTTACAGGCTTAGAAACCTTACCTGTGACCCGGATCAAAATACCGTCCTGGGCAAAGGCTGTGTTCAGGGCGGCAAGAGGTCTTGCAACCGGAGTTTGTCCGTTCGCTTCCAACTGCCCATAGACGTCCTTGGCCCAATGGATATCAGCGAGCGCGGCCTCTGCAAGGCGCGTGATTTCCAAACCTTCCAGGGTCAGATCATCGGAGGCATTAGCATCAAAGACCCCATCAACGAAGACAATTTTCAAACGCTCCAGCGCGTGAAACATCGGTGCTTCGTCGAACACTTCGGCAACCGACGGAACAGGTGTATCAGCAGTGAGGCGTGCGGGGTTGGTAAACTTCCAATACTCATCGCGCCCGACCGGCAGGCCGCTTGCACGCAGACGGCTTAATGCCGCCTCCCGCGCTGACTTGGCCCATTTGCCGCCATCAGGGCTGGGCAGCTGCGCCAGCCGCGCCTCCAAGGCGTCCATTTTTGTGTCGGCCAAAGCCATCAGGCAACCTCCGCCAGAATATCGGCGTAACCGTTGTTTTCCACCTCAAGCGCCAGATCAGGTCCACCGGTTTTGACGATCTTGCCGTCGGCCATGATATGCACAACGTCAGGTTTGATATGATCCAGAAGTCGTTGATAATGCGTGATAACCAGAAAAGACCGTCCTGCACTGCGCAACGCGTTCACGCCTTCAGAAACCAATTTCATCGCGTCCACATCAAGGCCTGAATCGGTCTCGTCCAGAATGCACATTTTCGGTTCCAGCATTGCCATTTGCAGGATTTCATTGCGCTTTTTCTCACCACCGGAGAAGCCCACATTGACGGGGCGTTTCAGCATATCCGCGTCGATTTTCAGGCTTTTGGCCCGCTCACGTACAACCTTCAGGAACTCGCCCGCGCTCATCTCGTCTTCACCGCGGGCTTTGCGTTGCGAATTCACCGCCGTGCGCAGAAAGGTCATGTTGCCGACGCCGGGGATTTCCACGGGGTATTGGAAGGCCAGAAACAGGCCAGCCGCTGCACGCTCTTCCGGTTCCATGACGAGCACATCTTTGCCCTCAAGATGGGCGGTTCCGCCAGTGACCTCATAGCCATCCTTGCCGGACAAAACGTAAGACAATGTCGACTTGCCCGAGCCATTCGGCCCCATGATCGCGTGCACCTCACCGGAGCCAATACTCAGGTCCACCCCTTTAAGTATCTGCTTGTCTTCTTCTTCAAGTTTGACCTGTAGGTCTTTGATTTCTAGCATTTTTATTCCTTGATTTCTCATTGGCAGTGAGCCCATGCCCAATTTTATGGGCTAAGACTGATCCTTCAGAACAACAAATCTCGCCAACCTAATTCCTTTGCCGATTTCGGTACCATAAGAACGGTGGCCTGTAGCCTTTTCGGCTACGTCACTAATTGGTAATTCGGCGAGATAATCCGCAAATTCGATTCCAAACAAATGTATCGTAAGGGCTACCTCACCTTTCGGTGCTCCTTCATAGCGTTTCTTAAGCACTTCAACTGCTTCGTCATATGTCATCAACCAACAGACCCTTCCAGCGAGATCGCCACCAATTGCTGGGCTTCCATCGCAAATTCCATCGGCAGCGCTTGCAAGACGTCCTTGCAGAAGCCGTTGACGACCAAGGCCA